>NZ_JBIUTD010000043.1:0-48332 GCF_044741705.1 Kitasatospora sp. NPDC088134
GAGGCCCTGTCTTCATGCGCCCACCATCCCGCGATCACCCGAACGAGAATCCCGTTCGATCGACAACCCCCGCGAGCGGTACGACAACGGCTACTCAGTGACGCCGAGCTGGTCACCCTCGCGGTGATGCAGGCCCTGCTCGGCTTCACCTCCGAGCGCCGCTGGATCCGCCACGCCTCGTCCCACCTGCGGCACCTGTTCCCGTACCTGCCCGGGCAGTCGGGCTACAACCGGCGCCTGCGCAAGGCCGCCGACCTGGTCGCACAGGTCAATCACCTGCTCGCGACGGACACCTCCCTGTGGAGCGACAGCGTGTGGGTCGTGGACTCCACCCCGGTGGAGTGCGGCCGCTCCCGCGAGACGGCCAGGCGCTCGGACCTGGCCGGCTGGGCCGAGTACGGCTACTGGGCCAGCCACTCCCGATACTTCTGGGGCCTGCGGCTGCACCTGGTGTGTACCCTGCAGGGCCTGCCCGTCGCCTTCGCGCTGACCGGAGCGAAGGCCGACGAACGAACGACCCTGCTCGGCATGCTCCACACCGAACCCGGCCTCGTCGCCGCCCGGCCCGGCCGGACCGTAATCGGCGACCGGCAGTACTACGGCCGCGTCTTCGAGCACGAACTGGCAGAGTGGGGACTCCACCTGCTGCGGCCGGCCCGCAGGGGCGAACCCCCGCGAGCCGGATCTGCCCTGTTCAAGCCACTGCGACAGGTCATCGAGTCCGTCAACCAGACCTTCAAGGCCCAACTCGACCTCGAACGCCACCAGGGCCGGACCCCGGGCGGTGTCATGGCCCGGGTCCTGCAACGCATCCTCGCCCTGACCTGCGCGATCTGGCACAACGACCGCACCGGCCAGCCCGTCATGCGCTCGCTGACCGCCTACGACCACTAACCCTTCGCATCAATCATCTAGCCCGCCAGCTCGCGGCCCGCCCTTCGAGCGGGCAACTATGTGGGCCTCCTCGCCGAAGACCGAGGGGTCGTCGCAGTCAGTTCCGGGTGTGACGACCTGGACCCGGCAGATTGCGCACCGGCCGCCTGCTTCACACCAGATGATCTTGCGGGTCTTGTTGGACACAGCTATGAAGAGCACCCTGCCAGAGCAGCAGTGCCCAGCGGGGGCGAATGCGATGGCTCGGTCAGAGAGTCCGACCGTCGGATGCGGTCGAGCAGTCAGCCGTTCCTGGCGGATCCTGGCAACTGCAACCACGCAACGACGAAGGCCCCGACCGCTGGGCGGTCGGGGCCTTCGTTATGGCTGGTCAGCCATGGCGGAGGATACGAGATTCGAACTCGTGAGGGGTTGCCCCCAACACGCTTTCCAAGCGTGCGCCCTAGGCCTCTAGGCGAATCCTCCGTGGGAGAGCTTAGTACATGTCGAGGGGTGGTTGCGACCACGGTCTCGCAGGTGGGCGGCCGGGGGTGGCCTGCGGATCGGAGTCGGGGGAGTTCGGGGGTGGGTGGGGGGAGTGGGGGCGGGGATCCGCTACTCTTGGGGCAGCCCCTCGTGTGGCGTCATCTCTCTGAACCCCCCCAGGGCCGGAAGGCAGCAAGGGTAAGAGGGCTCTGGCGGGTGCGCGAGGGGTCCTTGCGTTTTCGGGGCCGGGGCGGCGGGGTGCCCCGTTTGTCGGCCGGGCCCGATATCTTCGGGGGCGTGTCCCTAGCCCTGTACCGCCGCTACCGCCCCGAGACCTTCGCGGAGGTCATCGGGCAGGAGCACGTGACCGTCCCGCTCCAGCAGGCCCTGCGCAACAACCGGGTCAACCACGCGTACCTGTTCAGCGGGCCGCGCGGCTGCGGCAAGACGACCAGTGCCCGCATCCTCGCCCGCTGCCTGAACTGCGAGCAGGGCCCGACGCCGGAGCCCTGCGGCGCGTGCCAGTCCTGCCGGGACCTGGCGACCGGCGGCCCCGGCTCGATCGACGTGATCGAGATCGACGCGGCCTCGCACGGCGGTGTGGACGACGCCCGCGACCTGCGGGAGCGGGCGTTCTTCGCGCCGGTCCACAGCCGGTACAAGATCTTCATCCTGGACGAGGCGCACATGGTGACCTCGGCCGGCTTCAACGCGCTGCTGAAGGTGGTGGAGGAGCCACCGGAGCACCTGAAGTTCATCTTTGCCACCACCGAACCGGAGAAGGTGATCGGGACGATCCGCTCCCGCACCCACCACTACCCGTTCCGGCTGGTGCCGCCCGGCACGCTGCGCGACTACCTGGCGCAGGTCTGCGGGCGGGAGGGCATCCAGGTCGAGGACCCGGTGTTCCCGCTGGTGGTGCGGGCCGGCGCCGGCTCGGTGCGCGACTCGATGTCGGTGATGGACCAGCTGCTGGCGGGCGCCGACGAGGCCGGCGTGACGTACCGGATGGCCACCTCGCTGCTTGGGTACACCGACTCCGCGCTGCTGGACGAGGTGGTGGACGCCTTCGCCGCGCAGGACGGGGCGACGGTGTTCCAGGTGGTCGACCGGGTGGTCGAGGGCGGGAACGACCCGCGCCGGTTCGTCACGGACCTGCTGGAGCGGCTGCGCGACCTGGTGATCCTGGCGACGGTGCCGGACGCGGGGGAGAAGGGCCTGATCGACGCCCCGGCCGACCGGATCGCCGTGATGCAGGCCCAGGCCGACCGCTTCGGCCCGGCCGAGCTCAGCCGCGCCGCAGACATCGTGAACACCGGCCTGACCGAGATGCGCGGCAACGCCGCCCCCCGGCTGCAGCTGGAGCTGATCTGCGCCCGGGTGATGCTGCCCGGCGCGTACGGGGACGAGCTGTCCACGCAGGCCCGGCTGGACAAGCTGGAGCGCCGCGCGTCGGCCGGTGGTTTCGCCGCGCCCGCGCCCATGCCGCCGACGGCCTTCCAGCCGTCCGCCGCCCCGATGCCCGCCGCTGCAATGCCCGCGGCCCCGATGCCCGAGCCCGTCGCGCCGATGGCTCCCCAAGCCGCGCCGGTCCAGCAGCCCCCCGCGCCCGTCGCCCCGACCGGCCCCGCCCCCGGCGCCTGGCCGATCCCGCGCAGCTTCGCCCCCGGTGAGCAGGCGGCCCAGAACACCCCGGCGGCCCCGGCCCCCGCCCCGCACCCGGAGCCCGCCGCACCCCAGCAGCAGGCCCAGCAGGCCCAGCCGTCCCAGCCGTCCCAGCCGCAGGCCCCTCAACACGTGACCCAGCAGATCGCGCAGCCCCCGATGCCCCAGCAGCCGTCCGCCGCGGCCCAGCAGGGCGCCGGGCAGATCCGGCAGATGTGGCCGCAGATCCTGGAGGCGGTGAAGAACCGCCGCCGGTTCACCTGGATCCTGCTGAGCCAGAACGGCCAGGTGGCCGGGTTCGACGGCAGCACCCTGCAGGTCTCGTTCGTGAACGCGGGCGCCCGGGACAGCTTCGTCGGCAGCCACAGCGACGACGTGCTGCGGCAGGCGCTGACGGACGCGCTGGGCGTGGACTGGCGGGTGGAGTGCATCGTCGACCCCTCGGGCGCGACGAACTCGCCCGCGGCGCAGTCCGCGCCCGCCCCGGCCGCCTCCCCCGCGAGTGGGGGGTGGGGCGCTCCGGCCCGCCCGGCCGCCCCGACGGCACAGTTCGCGCCCCCGGCGCAGGCCCCGGGCGCGCCCGTCCCGCCGCCCGCCGTCCAGCAGCCGTCGGCCCCCCCGGTGTCGGCCCCGCAGGCCGCGCCGGTCCAGCAGCCCCCCGTGCAGCAGGCCCCCGCCGCCCCGGCCCGCCCGGCCCCCGCGCCGCAGGTGCGGACCGCGCCCCCGGTGCAGGCCCAGCCGGTGGTCGCGCCGGAGGACGACGTGCCGGAGGAGGACGACCCGGACTTGAACGAGGACGTGTTCTCGGCCCAGGAGCTGATCGTCCGCGAGCTGGGGGCGACGGTGCTGGAGGAGATCCACCACCGCCAGAGCTGAGCCGCAAACAGGAGCGGGCGGTCGACGGCTCGAACTGACGTGGTGCCGACGGGCGGCCGCGTAGGCTCGGGGACGAGGTGCCGGCGCGGGCGCTCCCGGGGGTTCCGGGGCGGTCCGGGGCGGCGCGTGAGTGGCGAAGGATCGAGGAGAGTTCCGTGTTCCCTGGTGGCCAGCCGAACATGCAGCAGCTGCTGAAGCAGGCGCAGAAGATGCAGGAGGAGCTCGGCCGGGCTCAGAAGGAGCTGGCCGAGACGCACGTGTCCGGGTCCGCGGGCAGCGGCTTGGTCGAGGCGACGGTGACGGGTGCGGGCGAGCTGGTCTCGCTGGTCATCTCCCCGTCGGCGGTCGACCCGGAGGACACCGAGACCCTGGCCGACCTGGTGGTGGCCGCGGTGCGGGACGCGAACGCGGCCGCGCAGAAGCTCCAGGCCGAGCGGATGGGCCCGCTGACCCAGGGCCTGGGCGGCGGCGGCATCCCCGGCCTGCCGTTCTGACCCGGGCCGTTCTGACCCGGGCCGTTCTGACCGGTCCGTCCTGACCCGGGCCGTTCCGACCCGGTCTCTTCCGACCCGGGCCGTCCTCAACAGGGCCGGCCGACGACGGCCGAGGCCGTTCAACGCCCGACCGGAAGCGGAAGCTCCCGGAGCAGGGGTTGTGTGATTTATGCGCGAGTAGGGCGTCGGGCGGTGTGTCCGACGCCCGATTCGTTGGATGATGGCACCGGAGGGCGGCACCTGGGTGCGGCCCCCGACCGAAGGAAGGCGTGGCGGGTGTACGAGGGCGTGGTGCAGGACCTGATCGACGAGCTGGGCAGGCTGCCCGGGGTCGGTCCGAAGAGCGCCCAGCGGATCGCCTTCCACATCCTGCAGGCCGATCCGGTGGACGTCCGGCGGCTGGCGCACGCGTTGCAGCAGGTGAAGGAGAAGGTCCGGTTCTGCACGGTCTGCGGCAACGTCGCGGAGGCCGAGCAGTGCCGGGTCTGCCTGGACCCGCGGCGCGACCTCGCGGTCATCTGCGTGGTGGAGGAGTCCAAGGACGTCGTGGCGATCGAGCGGACCCGTGAGTTCCGCGGCCGCTACCACGTGCTGGGCGGGGCGATCAGCCCGATCGAGGGCGTCGGTCCGGACGACCTGCGGATCCGTGAGCTGATGACGCGGCTCGCGGACGGCACGGTCACCGAGCTGATTCTGGCCACCGACCCCAATCTGGAGGGGGAGGCGACCGCGACCTACCTGGCCCGGCTGTGCAAGCCGATGGGTCTGAAGGTCACCCGGCTGGCGAGCGGACTGCCCGTCGGCGGGGACTTGGAGTACGCCGACGAGGTCACCCTCGGCCGGGCGTTCGAAGGGAGACGACTGCTCGATGTCTGACCGTACCGACACCTCTGAACTGCCGGGTCCGCTGGGCCGGACCGACGCCCCGGACGACTTCGCGGTGCAGATCGCGGACTCGGTGGAGAGCTTCGTGCTCGCGGTCACCGAGGTGGCCAAGGGCGACGAGCCGGGCAGCGCGATCTCGCTGCTGCTGCTGGAGGTGTCGCAGCTGCTGCTGGCGGGCGGCCGACTCGGCGCGATCGAGGACGTGCTGCCGGAGGACCGCTTCGAGCCGGACGCCGGCCCGGAGCCGGACGGGGTGGAGCTGCGCGAGCGGCTCGCCGAACTGCTGGCGCCGATCGACGTCTACCACGAGGTCTTCGACCCGTACGGCCCGCCGGAGAAGCCGAGCGCGTTCCGGATCTCGGACGATCTTGCGGGCGTGGTCAGCGAGTTGAGCCACGGCCTGACGCACTACCGCGAGGGCCGGGTGTCCGAGGCGCTCTGGTGGTGGCAGTTCTCGTACCTGTCCAACTGGGGCTCGACCTGCACGGCGGTGCTGCGGGCGCTGCAGTCGCTGATCGCGCACGTGCGGCTGGACTCGCCGCTGGGCGCGGTGCCGGACGGCGCGGACACCGACGACGACGGGCTGACCGACGAGCAGTTGGAGCAGCAGGCCGGCGACCTGATGGCGGCCGAGCTCGGCCTGTAGGCGGCCGAACCCGGCCTCCAGGCACGCCGGGTGGACGCACCCACCGGCGCACGACGCCGCCCCCGCGCCCCGGTGTGACGCAACAGTCACCCGGGGCGCGGCGGTGAAGATTCCGGGACGGGGACCGGGGCGCGGGCGGCGATTCTTCGGGGCGGACGCTCGGGGCCCGCAGACCTGCCGGTCGGCGGTGACCGCAGTTCGATATGCGCATCTCACCATGTGAAAGGCGTCGGTCGGGCCACCCCCGCTCGTTAGACTGGCGGCGACCTACCACCCCGAGTCGAGGAGCCCCCGTGGGCCTTGTCGTGCAGAAGTACGGCGGCTCGTCCGTCGCGGATGCCGAAGGCATCAAGCGCGTCGCCCGCCGCATCGTGGACACCAGGAAGGCCGGTCACGAGGTCGTCGTCGTGGTCTCCGCGATGGGCGACACCACGGACGAACTCATCGAGCTCGCGGAGCAGGTGACGCCGATTCCGTCCGGCCGCGAGTTCGACATGCTGCTGACCGCCGGCGAGCGCATCTCGATGGCGCTGCTGGCGATGGCGATCCGCACGCTGGGCTTCGACGCCCAGTCGTTCACCGGCAGCCAGGCCGGCGTGATCACCGACTCGACCCACAACAAGGCCCGCATCATCGATGTGACGCCGGGCCGGATCCGCAACGCCCTGGACGAGGGCAACATCGCGATCGTGGCCGGCTTCCAGGGCGTGTCGCAGGTCTCCAAGGACATCACCACGCTGGGCCGCGGCGGCTCGGACACGACGGCGGTGGCGCTGGCGGCCGCGCTCGGCGCCGAGGTCTGCGAGATCTACACCGACGTGGACGGCGTGTTCACCGCCGACCCGCGGGTGGTCAAGAAGGCCCGCAAGATCGACTGGATCGCCTTCGAGGACATGCTGGAGCTGGCCTCGTCCGGCTCGAAGGTGCTGCTCGACCGCTGCGTGGAGTACGCGCGGCGCTACAACATCCCGATTCACGTACGATCGTCGTTCTCCGGTCTCCCGGGGACGATCGTCAGCGGCACCAACCCGAACAAGCCCGAAGGGGGCGAGATGGAGCAGGCCATCATCTCCGGAGTCGCCCACGACACGTCGGAGGCCAAGGTCACCGTCGTCGGCGTGCCCGACAAGCCGGGCGAGGCGGCCCGGATCTTCCGCGCGATCGCGGACGCCGAGGTCAACATCGACATGGTCGTGCAGAACGTGTCGGCCGCGGCCACCGGCCTGACCGACATCTCCTTCACGCTGCCCACCAACGAGGGCCAGAAGGCGATCGACGCGCTGAACCGGGTCAAGGAGGGCATCGGCTACGAGTCGCTGCGCTTCGACGACGCGATCGGCAAGATCTCGCTGGTCGGCGCGGGCATGCGGTCCAACCCGGGCGTCACCGCGACCTTCTTCGAGGCGCTGTCCGAGGCGGGCGTCAACATCGAGCTGATCTCCACCTCGGAGATCCGGATCTCGGTGGTCACCCGGGCGGAGGACGTGCCGGAGGCGGTCCGCGCCGTGCACTCCGCGTTCGGCCTGGACAGCGCGGGCGACGAGGCGATCGTCTACGGCGGCACCGGCCGCTGAGCCGGCACCGGCCGCCGAGCCGGGGCCCGCACAGCGCGACGGTTGTGTGCGGGACGGGTGAAGCGGACCCGGCCCGTCCGCCGGGTCTGCCAGAATCCCCCTTCGGAGCGAGTGCGCTCCGGAGGGGGATTTCCTCTCGGTCGAAGAACGCCCTCCGGCGGGGGCAACCAGGACAGGGGATCGGGTGTCCAACCAGCATGCGGAACGTGACAGGGGCAGCGGTGGCGGTCACCCTGCCCGGGGCGGCCCGGCGGGCCGGTAGTCGGATGGGCTTTGCTGCGGCGGCAGCGGACGCGACCGGGGCCAGCGTCGACCAGCTCACCGACACCTACCGGGCCCACTACCGTTCACTGCTGCGGCTCGCCGCCCTGCTGCTCGACGACCTGTCCTCCTGCGAGGACGTCGTGCAGGAGGCTTTCATCCGGGTGCACGCCGCCCGGCGCCGGGTCCGCGACCCGGAGAAGACCCTCGCCTACCTGCGGCAGACCGTGGTCAACCTGTCCCGGTCCACGCTCCGCCGCCGCCTGCTCGGGCTGCGACTGCTGCCCAAGCCGATGCCTGACATGGCCAGTGCAGAAGAAGGGGCCTACGATGCGCTGGAGCGCGACGCACTGAAGGCCGCGCTCCGGGGGTTGCAACGCCGTCAGCGGGAGGTGCTGGTGCTGCGCTACTACGCCGACCTGACGGAGGCTCAGGTCGCCGAGGTGCTCGGCATCTCCATCGGCTCCGTCAAGGCGTACGGCTCGCGCGGACTCGCCGCCCTCCGGGTGCGGCTGGAGACCGGCGATGAGTGAACCCCACCACCCCGGCCCCGGTGCCGGACTGACCGAGGACCAGCTCCGCGCCCGCCTGCACCGCGCCGTCGCCGCCGTCGAACCCGGCCCCGGCGCGCTGCCCCGGCTGCGCGCCGCCGTGCCGCGCCGCCGGGCCGCCCGGCGGCGGGCCCTGGGCGGCGCCGCGGTGCTGGCCGCCGCCGTCGCGGTGCTGCCGGTGGTGAACGCCACCCGGCCGTTCGACCTCTCCGGCGTCCCGGCCGACGGCCCGGCCGCCACCGGTCCGCAGCCCGGCCCCACCCCTTCCGCGAGCGGTCCCAGCCCGCACCCGCGCCCCGGCACCGGCGGACCGGTGGTCGGCCAGGGCGTCGGCACCGGCCCCGCGGCCAGTGCCTCCGCCGACCCGGCGGCCGGCCCGGGCACGGCCGCCGCCGTGCCCGCCTGCGGGCCCGTCGACCTCGGCCGGGCCGACGCCCAGCAGGCCGCAGCTGACCCGGCGGGCAAGGTCTACGGCTGGTTCCAGCTGACCAACACCACCGCCCACGCCTGCCGGGTCCAGAGCCCGGGCCGGCTCGACCTCGGGACCGGCGCCACCGGCGTCCGGCTGCTCGCCCACACCGTCGGCGATCCGGCGGGCTCGCTGACCGACCCGGCCGCGCTGCCGCCCGAACTGCTGCTCGGCCCCGGCAGCGCCTACCTGGTGCGCTTCGCCTGGGTGCCGACCCGCTGCGGCGACCCCACGACGACGCCCAGCGGGTCGAGCAGCCCCCAGCCCGTGCCCGCCGCGGCCTCGCCGGCCGCAGCCGCCGCCGACCCGGGCCCGGGCCCGGTGCAGCCGCTGACGGCCGTCGACCCCAGCCCGACGGGTGCCCCGACGCCCGGCGCGACGGCCGGCCCGACCCCGCCGACCGGCCCGGTCCTCGGCTACGCGCCCGACGGGGCCGCCGCCCCGGCCGCCGCCACCGCGCTACCGGCGGGCTGCGGCGGCACCGTCTACTTCACCGGCCCGGAGCCCGCGCCCGTCCCGGCGGGCGCGGCCCCCAGCCCGACGGCCCGCACCTGACGCCGCACACCTGGCGCCGCGCACCCGACGCTGCGGACCTGACACCGCCCCGGGAGTACCACCGGCCGGCGCAGGCCGACGTGGCGGGTCGCCCGGCCGGCCGCGCCCGTCCGGGTCCGAGGGGCCGACAGGAGGCGGGGTCGAGAGGCCGCAGGAAGCCGACGCTGAGGAGCCGTCGGGGAGGTTGTTCGGCGGGCGCTCAGATGCCGAGCGAGCGGGCCCGGCCGCGGGCGCTGTCGAGCAGGGCGTGCACCTCGGCCTGCCGCCGCCCGGGGTGGTCGTTCCAGACGTCCGGGGAGGGCACGGGCCGTCCGGTGGCGTGCAGCACCTCCATCACCTGGGCGCGGGCCCGGCGGACGGTGTACGCGGTGCCGTAGCCGTGCGCGAGGACGGCGGTCTGCGCGCCCAGCAGGCAGACCCGCCCGGCGCCGTCCCAGAGGGCGCCCTGGGTCCAGCCCGCCTCGGCCAGGTAGCGGGAGGTCAGCTCCAGGTGCCCGGCGACGCTGACCTCCACCGGCCGGGCCGGGCGGCGGGCCAGCCGGTCCAGCAGCGAGCGGTGGGGGAGCGGGTGGCCGTGGTTCCAGGGCTGCCGCACCGAGCCGTACCGGGCGGGTGCCGCTGGTGCCGAGGGTGCCGCGGGCGCCGGAGCCGGGGCGGGCAGGCCGGCCAGGTACTGCTCGATCTCCTCGACCAGACCCAGCTCCAGGCCCAGCTCCAGGGCCAGGCGGTGCGGGTCCAGCAGGTCGAACGGGGGCGCGGGAACGGGTGCGGGGACGGGCACGGCGGACTCCTCGTGTTCGTTCTGTCCGTATTTGTACCTTTTCTTTTGATAGACCGTCAGGAGCCGCACCGCATCCGCTGCGTGCCCGACCGTTCGGCACCCCCGTTCCGATCCCTCCCGGTATCGGGTTGGATGGGTGCATGAACGAGCAGACGAACGTCGTTCCGGCGTGGGAGCAGCGGTTCCGGGCGGCGCGGGTCTCGTTGCCCGAGTGGGCGGACGAGGCACCCGACCGGGCGCTGTACGTGTCCAACGCCACCGGCACCTACGAGGTGTACGCGTGGGACCGGGCCACCGACGAGCACCGCCGGGTCACCGACCGCCGGAGCGGCACCACCGACGCCGAACTCAGCCCCGACGGCGAGTGGATCTGGTGGTTCGACGACACCGACGGCGACGAGTTCGGCGTCTGGCGCCGCCAGCCCTTCGCGGGCGGCCCCGACGACGAGGCCGCCCCCGGCGTCCCGGCCGCCTACTCGGCCGGCCTGGCGCTCGGCCGGGACGGCACCGTGGTGGTCGGCACCTCCACCGACGACGAGGGCACCACCCTCCACCTGATCCGCCCCGGCGCGGCCGGGCCCGAGGTGGTCTACCACCACGCCGAGTACGGCGGCGTCGGCGACCTCTCGCACGACAGCGCCCTGCTGGCCGTCGACCACACCGAGCACGGCGACGCGATGCACTCGGCGATCCGGGTGCTGCGCCTGGCGGACGGTGCCACCGTCGCCGAACTGGACGAGGTCACCGGCCGCGCCGAGCCGCGCGGCGTCGCCTGCCTGGGCTTCGCGCCCGCCCCCGGCGACACCCGGCTGCTGGTCGCCCACCAGCGCCGGGGCCGCTGGGAGCCGATGCTCTGGGACGTCGCCACCGGTACCGAGACCGAACTCGGCCTCCGCGACGAGCAGGGCCGCGCGTTCCCCGGTGACCTGTCCGCGCAGTGGCGGCCGGACGCCCGGACGCTGCTGATCGAGCACGAGTACGAGGCCCGCTCCGAGCTGTTCTCCTACGACCTCGACAGCGGTGCCCTGACCCGGCTGGACACCCCGCGCGGCACCGTCTCCGGCGCCACCGCCCGCCCCGACGGCACCGTCGAGTTCCTCTGGTCCTCGGCCGCCGAGCCGTCCGCGGTCCGCTCCACCTCCGGCGCGGTCGTGCTGCGCGCCCCCGGCCCCGTCCCGCCCGGCTCGGTCCCGGTCGAGGACGTCTGGGTGGACGGCCCGGGCGGCCGGGTGCACGCCCTGGTCCAGCGCCCGGCCGGGGACGGCCCGCACCCCACCGTCTTCGAGGTGCACGGCGGACCGACCCACCACGACAGCGACTCCTTCGCGGCCGGGCCCGCCGCCTGGCTCGACCACGGCTTCGCCGTCGTCCGGGTCAACTACCGGGGCTCCACCGGCTACGGGCAGGCCTGGACCGACGCCCTCACCGAGCGGGTCGGCCTGATCGAGCTGGAGGACATCGGCGCCGTCCGGGCCTGGGCGGTGCAGAGCGGCCTCGCCGACCCGGAGCGGCTGGTCCTCTCCGGCGGCTCCTGGGGCGGCTACCTCACCCTGCTCGGCCTCGGCACCCAGCCCGACCACTGGACCCTCGGCCTGGCCGCCGTCCCCGTCGCCGATTACCTCACCGCCTACGCGGACGAGATGGAGGCGCTGAAGTCCCTGGACCGCACGCTGTTCGGCGGCACCCCCGAGGAGGTCCCCGACCGCTGGCGGGCCTCCTCCCCGCTGACGTACGTCGAGCAGGTCAAGGCCCCGGTCTACATCTCGGCCGGCGTCAACGACCCGCGCTGCCCGATCCGCCAGATCGACAACTACGTCCGCAGGCTGGAGGAACTGGGCAAGGCCCACGAGGTCTACCGCTACGATGCCGGGCACGGTTCGCTCGTCGTCGACGAGCGGATCAAGCAGCTCCGGCTGGAGATCGACTTCGTCCGGCGCCACCTGGCGCCCGGCACCGTCCGATGACCGGCGGACCGACCGACGAGGGGAAGAACTGATGGGTGGGCGCGCCGTGCTGGCCGCCGCCGCGGTCGGCGCCGTCCTGCTGACCGCCGCGGGCTGCTCCTCCGGCGACGACCGCCGCGGCTGCGTGCAGGCCGCCGGCGCGCCCCACTCCGACACCGGGCTGACGGTGCTCGCCAAGAGCAAGAGCGGCGGCAGCAGTAGCAGCAGCGGTCGCAGCTCCAAGGGCTCCAGCGGTTCGGGCAGTTCCAGCAGCTCCGGCAGCAGGTCCAGGTCCGGTTCCGGCAGTTCGAACAGCTCGGGCACCACCCCGCACTACACCGGCGGCGGCAGCACCGTGGTGCACCACTACCACCACCGCACCAGCGGCTCCACCCGCACCGACGACTACGTGGACGAGTGCGGCAACCCGTCGCCCGCGCCCGGGTCCTTCGGCTCCTTCGACGCCTGCCCCCCGCCGGGCGCGTTGCCGGTCCCGGGCGCCGCCGCCCCGACGGCGGGCGCGCCGACCGCCGCGGCCGCCCCGCCGCTGCCCTGCGGCACCCCGGGCGCCCAGGGCGGGAAGCCCTCGGCCGGGCCCTCGGCCAAGCCGGTGCCCAGCCCGAGCAAGCGCTGACGGGCCGTCAGTCCAGGGCCGGATCCAGTCCGAGGGCCCGGTCCTGGACGGCCTCCGCCTCGCGGCGCGCCAGCCGGAACCACATGAACACCACGAACCCGGCGAAGACGAACCACTCCAGCGTGTAGCCCAGGTTCTGGAACGCCCGCAGGCTCAGCCCGTCCCCGCCCTGCGGCTGCACCGTCGGCACCGCCGTCAGCCCCGCCGGGACGTCGTCCGCCGCCACCCAGCCGTCGTACACCGGGTACGGCAGCACGTTCACCAGCGTCGCCGGGCTGATCGTCCCCAGCTGCCCGGCGGGCAGGCCGCCCGCGACCGCGCCGCCGCTCCCGCTGTTCTCCGGTGCCTGCAGCCGGCCGGTCACGTCCACCGGCCCGGCCGGCACCTCCGGCGCCGCCCCGGGCTCGCCCGCCGCCCAGCCGCGCACCACGGCCACCGCCCGGCCCCCGTCGGTCAGCAGCGGCGTCAGCACGTAGTACCCCTGCCGCCCGTCCACCGTCCGGTCCGGCACCACCAGCTGGTGCGCCCCGTCGTACGAGCCGGTCAGCCGCACCGCCCGGCCCACCGTGTCCGTCCCGACCTTCGCCGCCCCGTCCGGCAGCACCGCCGCGAACGGCCGCACCTCGCCCTGCGCGGTCCCCGCCGCGGCCTTCCCGTTCTCCCGGTGCGTCGACATCCGCGACTCGAACCGCCCCAACTGCCAGGTCCCGAGCATCAGGCAGACCGCGATCGCCGCCACCGCGACGACCGTGCCGACAAGCCACCGCGGGCTGAACAGGAACCGGTACACCCCACCACGGTAACCACACTTCACACCCGGGAATCCCACCGGGTGGCCGCCCCGCCGCGCCCTCGCGGTACGCGCGCCCGCCCGCCGCGTCCCGCAGTTGAGATACTGTCCCTGATGTGAGAAACGATCCCCCCGGCGACGCCGATCACCGCCTCGCTGCCCGCCTCGCCGCGCTGCGCGCCGACCGCGGCTGGTCGCTGGACGACCTCGCCGCCCGCAGTGCCGTCAGCCGCTCCACCCTCTCCCGGCTGGAGCGCGCCGAACTGAGCCCCACCGCAGCCCAGTTGGGCCGCCTGTGCGCGGCGTACGGCCGGACGATGTCCCGGTTGCTGGCCGAGGTGGAGGCCGAGCCGCCGGGCCTGCTGCGGGCGGCGGAGCAGCCGGTGTGGCAGGACCCGGAGGCGGGGTTCTCCCGGCGCTCGGTCTCGCCGCCGCACCCGGGCCTGCGCGCCGAACTGGTCGAGGGCACCCTCCTCCCGGGGGCCACCGTGCGCTACGACGGCCCGCCCGTACCGGGGCTGGAGCAGCACCTGTGGGTCCTGGCGGGCACCTTGCGGCTGACCCTCGACGACGGTCCGCAGCACCTCGCGCCGGGGGACTGCCTGCGCTTCCGGCTGCACGGCGCCTCCGAGTTCCACTGCCCCGGCCCGGAGCCGGTCCGCTACCTGGTCGCGGTGGTGCTGCCGTGAGCGCCGAGCTCCACCCGCTCTCCGCCGCCGGCCTGGACGCCCACCTCGACGGCCTGGCCGCCCTGCTGCTGGACGCCGTCGCCGACGGCGCCTCGGTCGGCTTCCTGGCGGCGGTCACCCACGGTGAGGCGGCCGCCTGGTGGGCCTCGCTGCGCCCGTCGGTCGCGGACGGCAGCCGGCTGCTCTGGATCGCCCGGGACGGCGCGGGCCGCGTGCTGGGGACGGTCGCGCTGGTCCGCGAGTCGAAGCCGAACGGCCGGCACCGGGCCGAGCTGGTGAAGCTGCTGGTGCACCGGGACGCCCGGGGCGCGGGCCTGGGCCGCCGCCTGCTGGCGCACGCCGAGGACGCGGCCCGCGCGGCGGGCGTCACCCTGCTGCTGCTCGACACCCAGGCCGGCAGTCCGGCCGAGCACCTGTACCGGACGGCGGGCTGGACGCCGTTCGGCACCGTCCCGGGCCACGCCGCGACCCCGGACGGGGTGCTCGCCGACACCACCCACTACTACAAGCAGCTGCACCCCTGACCGCCGAACGGCCACCGGACCCGGACGGCAGGAAAGGTGGGGTACGTGTCCTTGCTGCCACCGCCCCGCCCGGCCACCCTGGGAGGATGCAGACCCGCAGCGTCCTGATCGTCCTGTTCGACGGCGTGCAGAGCCTCGACGTCACCGGCCCGCTGGAGGTGTTCAGCGGTGGCGGCGCGGCGTACACCGTGACCACCGCCTCGCCGGGCGGGGCGCCGGTCCGGGCGTCCAGCGGCCTGCGGATGCTGCCGGACGCGGACCTGGCGGAGGTCGGGCCGGTGCACACCCTGGTGGTGCCCGGCGGCAGCGGCGCGCGCCGGTCGGGGCCGGAACTGCCGCCCCGGCTGGCCGAGTTGGCGGCGGGTGCCGAGCGGGTGGTGTCGGTCTGCACCGGCACCTTCCTGCTCGCCGAGGCGGGCCTGCTGGCGGGCCGCCGGGTGACCACGCACTGGCGGCACAGCGCGGCGCTGGCGGCCCGGTACCCGGAACTGACGGTGGACCCGGAGCCGATCTGGGTCCGGGACGGGCGGTTCTTCTCCTCGGCGGGGGTGACGGCCGGCATCGACCTGTCGCTGGCCCTGGTCGAGCAGGACCTGGGGCGGGAGGCGGCGCTGGCGGTCGCCCGGACCCTGGTGGTGTTCCTGCGCCGCCCGGGCGGGCAGGCCCAGTTCTCCACCCAGCTCTCGGCCCAGCTCGCCGAACGCGACCAGGTCCGCGAGGTGCAGCGCTGGATCACCGAGCACCCGGAGGACGACCTGTCGGTGCAGGCGCTGGCCCGCCGGGCGGCCCTCTCGCCCCGGCAGTTCGCCCGGGTGTTCACGGCGGACGTCGGCGTCACCCCGGGCCGCTACGTGGCGAGCGCCCGCCTGGAGGCGGCCCGCCGCCGGCTGGAGGACTCCCGCGACGGCGTCGAGCAGGTCGCCCGCTCCTGCGGCTACGGCTCGGCCGAGGCGATGCGCCGGGCCTTCGCCAGGACCCTCTCCACCACCCCGGCCGACTACCGCCGCCGCACCCGCTGACGACCCGTCACGGGCCCTGCCCCCGCCGTCAGCCCTGCGGGCGCTGGAACTCCGGCTGGTCGAGCAGCCGCAGCCAGCTGCCGTCGGGCTGCTGCCGGACCACCTGGGCCCGGGCACCGCTGCCGTCCTTCGGCGGGGTGGCGGTCAGCGCGATGCCGTCGGCGGCGAGGGTGGGCAGCGGCGGCTCGGGGGCGAACTGCGGGCGGTGCGCCAGCACCTGCTCCCAGAGCGCCCGGATCGCGGCCCGGCCGACCGTGAACTGCCCGGGCGGGTAGGCCATCACGGCGTTCTCCTCGTAGAGGGCGGCCACCCCGGCGGCGTCGCCCGCGTTGGAGCGCTCCACGAACAGCCGGGTCAGGTCCTCCGGTGCCATCGCCTTCTCGTACTCGCTCATGCCGGCCTCCGTGCTCCTGGTCGCTTCCTGCGCCTCCAGTCTCCCGCCGCCCCGATCAGAAATCCAACAGCTGGTTCTGCTCCGAGCTAGAATTCTCACTCATGGAACTGAGGCAGCTGGAGTACTTCCTCGCCGTCGCCGAGGAGCGCAACTTCACCCGCGCCGCCGAGCGGGTGCACATCAGCCAGTCCGGGGTCAGCGCCCAGATCCGGCAGCTGGAAAAGGAGTTGGGCGCCGAGCTGTTCGACCGCTCGGCCCGCGCCGTCACCCTCACGGTCGCGGGCAAGGCCGCCCTGGAGCACGCCCGGCAGGCGCTGGCCGCGGCCCGCGCGGTCGGGCAGGCGGTCGGCGAGGTCACCGACCTGATCCGCGGCAGCCTGCGGATCGGCATGGTCGCGGGCTGCACCCTGACCCCGCTGTTCGACGGCCTGGCGGCCTTCCACCGGGCTCACCCGGGCGTCGAACTCGCCCTGCTGGAGGACGACTCGGAGCGACTCACCGAGGCCGTCCGGGCGGGCGCCCTCGACCTGGCGCTGATCGGCCGGGCCGCCGACACCCCGGAGGGCCTGGACGCGCACACCGTGATCAGCGAACCGCTGGTCGCCGCCGTCCCGCCCGGCCACCCGCTGGACACCGGCCGCACCACGCTCGCCGCACTCCTCGCCCACCCGCTGATCTGCATGCCGCCCGGCACCGGCCTGCGCGCCGTCCTCGACCGCGGCTGCACCGCCCGCAGCCTGACCCCGCACATCGCCCTGCAGGCCACCGCCGCCTCCGCGATCGCCGACCTGGCGGTCCGCGGCCTCGGCGTCGCCGTGCTCAGCCGCTCGATGGCCGCCGCGTTCCCCGCGCTCCGCCCGGTCGCCGTCACCGACCTGACCGTCCCGGCCCTGCTCACCCTGGTCAACCGGCCCGCCCCGCCCCCGGCCCTGCGCGCCCTGCTCTCCGAACTGCGCCGCGCCTTCCACCTGCCGACCTGACGGAGGGCCGCCCCCGGGCGGCCCTCCGTCCCGCACCCGCCTAGCTCACGAAGGCCAGCTCGTGCGGCGTCCCGTTGAACCGCAGCCCGCCGTCCTCGGTGACCGTCACGATGTCCTCGATCCGGACGCCGAACCGCCCGGGCAGGTAGATCCCGGGCTCGATCGAGAAGCACATGCCGGGCACCAGCACCTGCGTCTCGCCCTCCACCATGTACGGCGGCTCGTGGGTGGTCAGCCCGATGCCGTGGCCGACCCGGTGCACGAAGTACTCGCCGTACCCGCCGTCGGTGATCACCTTCCGGGCCACCCGGTCGATCTCCTGGCAGGTCACCCCGGGCGCGACGGCGTCGAACGCGGCCTGCTGGGCGCGCCGCACCAGGTCGTGGACGGCCAGCACCTCGGCCGGCGGCTCGGTGCCGACGAAGACGGTGCGGGTGGTGTCGGAGCCGTAGCCGTCCTTCAGCCCGCCGAAGTCCAGCACCACGGTGTCGCCGAGCTGGATCACCCGGTCCCCGGCCTCGTGGTGCGGGTTGGCGCCGTTCGGACCGGAGCCGACCACGGTGAAGTCGACCTGGCTGTGCCCGTGCTTCGTCAGCAGCGCGGCCAGGTCGGCGGCCACCTGGTTCTCGGTCCGCCCGGCGAACGGCACCGCCAGGATCTCCCCGTACGCCAGGTCGGCGGCCGCCCCGGCGGCGGCCAGCCGCTCCAGCTCGTCGTGGTCCTTCACCGCCCGCAGCATCGGCAGCACTGCGGTCAGCGAGGCGTACGAGCTGCCGGGCAGTGCCTGCTGGAGGCCGAGCAGGTGCATCGCCCAGGCGTTGTCGGAGATCCCGTACCGGCCGTCCGGGTCCAGGTGCGGCGCGAGCGCCGCGTACGGGTCCTGGCCGTCGGTCCAGTCGGCCATCCGGACGGCCTCCGCGCCCGGTGCGTGCTCGGCGTCCGGGCGCTCCAACTTCGGTACCAGCAGCACGGGTTCGACACCGGCCGCGATCACCAGCGCGGTCAGGCGCTCGGTCATCGCGGTCGGCCGGTAGCCCGTCAGGTACTGCAGGTCGGGGCCGGGGGTGACGACCAGTCCGGCCAGTCCCGCGTCCGCGGCGGCGGTCGCGGCACGGGCCATCCGGGCCTGGAAGTCGGCGGTGGTGAACGGCTCGGGCATGGGCTCCCTCTCGGCTCAGCGGTGGGCGGCGGTCGCGTAGTGGCGCAGGAACAGCGCCTCGACCTGGGCCATGTGCTGGATCTCGGACGGGTCGACGCTCTCGTTGGGCGCGTGGATCAGGCAGCGCGGCTCCTCCACGCCCATCAGGACGATCTCCGACTCCGGGTACTGCGCGGCCAGCACGTTGCACAGCGGGATCGAGCCGCCCTGCCCGAGGAAGGACAGCGGCTTGCCGTAGACCTCGCGGGCCGCCCGGTCGAGCGCCGCGTACGCCCGGCCGTCGGTGGCGGCCTTGAACGGCGAGCCCTTCGACTCCGGCTCCACCGTGACCTGCGCGCCCCACGGCGCGGCCGCGACCAGGTGCGCGGTCAGCGCGTCCTGCGCGGTGCCGGGGTCGGTGCCGGGCGGCACCCGCAGGCTGACCCGGGCCCGGGCCGTCCCGGGGATCGCGGCGGCCGAGCCGACCACCGGCGCGCAGTCGATGCCCAGTACGGTGACCGCGGGACGGGCCCAGAGCCGGTCCGCGACCGTCCCGGAGCCGGTCAGCGCGACCCCCTCCAGCACGCCCGCGTCCGCCCGGAACTGCTGCTCGTCGTACCCGACGCCGTCCCAAGCACCGTCCGCGGGAAGGCCGTTGATCGCCGTCCCGCCGTCCGCGTCGCGCAGCGAGTCGAGCATCCGGATCAGCGCGGCCAGCGCGTCCGGGGCGGGGCCGCCGAACATCCCGGAGTGCATGTCCGACTCCAGTGTCCGCACCGTGACGACCACGTTCGCCAGGCCGCGCAGCGAGGTGGTCGCGGTCGGCACCCCGACCGCGGCGTTGCCGGTGTCGCAGACCAGCAGCACGTCCGCGTGCAGGTCCTCGGGGTGCTGCGGGACGTACGCCTCCAGGCCGCCGGTGCCCTGCTCCTCGGAGCCCTCGGCGACCAGCTTGATCCCGACCGGCAGGTCGTCGCCGAGCGCCCGCAGCGCGGTGAGGTGCATGACGACGTTGCCCTTGCAGTCCGCGGTGCCGCGCCCGTACCAGCGGCCGTCCCGCTCGGTCAGCTCGAACGGCGGGGTGGTCCAGGCGTCGTCGTCCAGCGGCGGCTGCACGTCGTAGTGGCAGTACAGCAGCACCGTCGGCGCGCCCGGCGGCGGCGGCCGGTGCCCGAGGACGGCGTGGCTGCCGTCCGGGGTCTCGACCAGCCGGACGTCGCGCAGGCCCGCGTCGGTGAACGCGGCGGCCACCCACTCGGCGGCCTCCCGGCAGCGCTCCGGCGGCTGCTGGCGCGGGTCCGCGACCGAGGGGATGGCGACCAGCTCGGCCAGGTCGGCCTTGGCACGGGGCATCAGGGCCGCGATCCGCGCGGCGAGTTCGGTGTCGGTGGTCATCTGGTGCAGCTCCTCGGCGGTCCGTCAGTTCTCGACCGGGTCATCGGTCTGTCAGTTCTTGACCGTGTCACCGGTCTTGTAGTCCTTGATCGTTTCCTGGTAGTCGGCCAGCCGGTCGGGGCAGTAGACGCTCAGCACGACCGAACCCGCCGCGATCGTACGGGCGTTGGCGATGACCGGGCGCTGCCCGGGGCCGCCCGCCCCGTTCGACAGCTGCACCCGCTGCAGCGCGCGGTTCAGCGCGCTGCCCGGGTCGGCGCACACCGCGCCGCCGTCGGTGCCCAGGGTCCGGGCGATCTGGCCGCGGTCCGGCGCCGGGTAGCCGGTCGCCTGCAGCTTGCCGATCAGCTCGTCGGCCTTCCGGTACGCCTCGTTGGTGGCGTGCTGCTGGGTGAAGCTCAGCAGGCCGACCACCGCCATGCCGACCAGCACCACGATCGCGCCGACGTAGATCCACTTGTGCTGGGACGCCATCCGGGTGCTCATGCCGCCTCCGCCTCGATCGCCGCGGCCGCCGCCGGGTCGCGCCACTCCGGCTTGCTGGCCTTCAGGAACGCGAACGGGACGATCACGCCCAGCAGCAGCAGGCCGCCGCCGACGATCCCGATGTACGACCACACGCTGCCGCCGCCGAACTGCGAGGACGGCACGAAGCCGATCGCCATCGCCGCCGCCGAGGCCAGCAGGCCCACCACGCACAGCGCGACCAGCGCCGGGGCCCGGTAGCCGCGCGGGTGGTCCGGCTGGGTCTTCCGCAGCCGGATCGCGGCCGCGAACATCAGCAGGTAGACGATCAGGTACACCTGCGTGGTGATCACCGAGAAGATCCAGTACACGCTGGAGACGTCCGGGATCAGCGCGTACATCAGTGCGATGGCGGTGGTCAGCACGCCCTGCGCGACCAGGATGTTCTGCTGGACGCCGTGCTTGTTCAGCTTCTGCAGCGACGGCGGCAGGTAGCCCTCCTGGCGGGAGATCATCAGCAGGCCCTTCGACGGGCCGGCCAGCCAGGTCAGCATGCCGCCCAGCGAGGCCGCCACCAGGCCGACCGCGATCAGCGGCGTCAGCCAGCCGATGTGGAAGTACTGGAAGAACGCGTCGAAGGCCTGCATCACGCCCGCCGTCAGCGACAGCTGGTCGGCCGGCACCACCCAGCTGATCGCCAGCGCGGGCAGGATGAAGATCAGCAGCACCATGCCGACCGCCAGGAACATCGAGCGCGGGAACTCCTTGCCCGGGTTCTTCAGCGAGGAGACGTGCACCGCGTTCATCTCCATGCCCGAGTAGCTCAGGAAGTTGTTGACGATCAGCACCAGGCTGGCCAGGCCCGTCCAGGCCGGCAGCAGGTGGCCGGTGTCCATCGGCGCCGCCGAGCCGTTGCCCTGGCCCAGGAACACGAAGCCCAGCAGCACCAGCAGCGCGCCCGGGATCAGCGTCCCGATGATCAGGCCCCAGGAGGCCAGGCCGGCCACCGCGTTCGTCCCGCGCGAGGAGACCCAGACGCCGGTCCAGTACAGCACCATGATCACGATCGCGGTGTACAGGCCGTTGCTGGCCAGGCTCGGGTCCACCACGTACGCGATCGTGCTCGCCACGTACGCCAGCAGGCTCGGGTAGTAGAAGATCGTCATGGCGAACTGGCACCACACCGCGAGGAAGCCGAGCGGCTTCGACAGGCCCTGCGCCACCCAGTTGTAGACGCCGCCCTCCCAGCCCGAGGCCAGCTCCGCCGAGACCAGCGCCGTCGGCAGCAGGAACACGATCGCCGGCACCACGTACAGGAACACACAGGCCAGGCCGTACACCGCCATCGTCGGCGAGGACCGCAGGCTCGCCACCGAACTGGTCGTCATCAGCGCCAGCGTCACCCAGGTCATCCTGGGCGCGGCCACCTTCTTCGCCTTCTCCGCCACCGCCGCCGCCCCGCCCCCCGGGCTCGGCACCTCAGCCGTGCTCATCCACCACCTCCACCACCGGCCCCGCCCACGGGAGCCCACCCCTCCCACCCTCCGGCCCCGCCCCCCGCCCCGCATCCGAGAACCCGCCCCCACCGCCCCCGACTCACCGGAACGGCCCAGCAACCCCCCTGACGACCCCTCAGCCGGGCCCGCCGAACGGCGCTTGTGACGCTCTCAGCGGGTGGAGCCGGGGCCGGGAGCCGGTACGGGTGCATGGACCCATCCGCGGGAGTGGTGCGCCCGGTGGTAGGCCAGGTACTTCGGATCGATCTCATGGGCATCGTGCAGTGTCAGTCGCCCCAAGGACCTACCGGTCGCCAGATCGATGACCGACAGATCGTCATCGATGCTCAGCATCCCGAAGTCGAAGAGCGTGTGGTGGTTCGGGCAGAGACAGAGCACGTTGGCGGGTATGTCCGGCCCGTTGTGCGGCTTCCCGAGTCCCTGGATGTGTGCGGCCTCCGCGTAGGCGCCTGTGGGCGTGGGCAGCCGGAGTCCGCACACCTGACAGGTGAAGTCGTGCACGCGCTTGACGAAATCCGCCACCGAGGTGCTGCGCACGATGCGCTGGACTTTGACCTCCACCCGGGTCAGCGTGGTCCGCCCCGCGGGCCGGTGCGGTGCGCGGTCGGGCTTCTCACCTTCTTCCAGCTGGGCGAGCCGGTAACGCCACACCAGGAAGCCCGAGCGGCCGAGCTCCGACCAGTAGTCCTCCACCCGGAAGAGTCCGTCGTAGCGGTACCCGTCCACCGCTTTTCGCCGATGCTCGGTCAGACTACGCACCACCCGGACGGGCCAACCGGTGCTCAGGCTCGTCACCAGGGCGGCGTTTCCCCGAGTGAGCTCCTGGTCCTTCACCTGCTGGCCAGTGGCGGCGTCCCGTCCTCCCTGACCGGTGTAGATGATGACGTTGCCGTAGTCCTCGTCGTCCTCGTACCCGCCGGAGACCACGATCGACTGGGCGCCGTGTTCCTTCCTGCCGCTGATACCCGCTTGCAACTGGCGGTGCACGCCCGCATCGAAGAGCAACCTACGACTGGCGAAGATCTGGCCGAGGTCAACGCCGGGAACGGGGCCGAAGTCGGAGTCCACGTGATCATGCTTCATTCGCCAATTGTCCCGATCAGTCCTGCCTGAGCCTCCCTTCGTGCCCGATCTGTGACTTCTTGCCGATGAGCAGCACTCAGCTTCCGGGCACCCAACGCCGACGGTGAGCCTGGACGAAACGGACATCGATGCGGTGCTGCCTGACCGTCCGCAGCTCACCGATCTGCTCATGGGCGAGACCGTCGACGACACGGAGGTCGTCGGTGAGGTATCGAGCCCCGTAGTCGAAAAGCACATGGCAGTTGGGGCAGAGGCAGAGCACGTTCTCTACGATGTCGGGGCCGTTGTAGGGCTGGCCGATCGCCAGGATGTGCGCGCCCTCGCTGTAGGAAAGCCCTCCTGGCACGGACAGGAGCTGATGACACATCTGGCACTGACCTCGGTGCCACTGCTTCACCCGCTGCTTGACGGCGCTCTTCCTGACGGACCGCTGGATCTGGCTGGACTGTCGGGGCACCGGAGGGTGCACCTCTTCGCCGTGGAACGGGGTGACGTACTCCTCCTCTGGCGTCCGGTCGTCGTCGGAACCCTGGAGCGTGTCCACTGCGACCAAGCGGAACTGCCAGGTGAGGAAGCCATTCACGTAGATGCTCCGGTGCGAATCCACCCGGAACAGCCCGTCGTAGCGGAACCCGGTGTCCGGTGCGTACGGCGATTCGTTGCCGGACCCACGGATGACCCGTACCAGGTGCCCTTCGAGTTCACTGCGGACCAGGCCGGCGTTGCCGTGGGCGGTGATGTCCTGATCCCCGACCTGTCGTCCGTTTTCGTTACCACCATGGCCGGTGTAGAGGATGACGTCGCCGAAGTCTTCGTCCGTGCTGTAGCCACCCGAGATGACGATGGAGTCGGCTCCCTCATCGCCCTGGCCGCTGATGCCGCCGACGAGCGGAGCGTGCAGTCCTGCCTTGCGCAGGGCGGCACGGTTCACGAACCACGTGCCAACGGGGTACCCCGAGATGTGACCGAAGACCTTTGCCATGATCCAAGTTTGGCAAAGGGGTGTGACAATGCAGAAGGACCCACCCGATTCCTCGGATGGGTCCTTCTCTGGGTCGGGGTAGCGGGATTTGAACCCACGGCCTCTTCGTCCCGAACGAAGCGCGCTACCAAGCTGCGCTATACCCCGGTCCTGCGGTGTTGCTCTCCGTGTCCGGCGCAACGAGTAGAACTCTACAGGAGGTGGGGCCGGAGACGAAATCCGGTTTAGTGGCTGGTCGGGGTGAGGGTGAGGAGGGTGGCTTCGGGGGGGCAGGCGAAGCGGACGGGGGTGTAGCGGTTGGTGCCGCAGCCGGCGGAGACGTGGAGGTGGGAGCGGCGGCCGGCGGCGGTGTGGGTGGAGAGGCCCTTCACGCGGTCGGTGTCCAGGTCGCAGTTGGTGACGAGGGCACCGTAGAAGGGGATGCAGAGCTGGCCGCCGTGGGTGTGGCCGGCCAGGATCAGCGGGTAGCCGTCGGCGGTGAAGGCGTCCAGCGAGCGCAGGTAGGGCGCGTGGACGACGGCGAGCGAGAGGTCGGCGTCCGGGTCGGGGCCGCCGGCCACCGCGGCGTAGTCGTCGTGGCGGATGTGCGGGTCGTCGAGCCCGGTGAAGGCGAGGTCGAGGCCGGCGACGGTGAGGCGGCCGCGGGCGTTGTTGAGGTCGAGCCAGCCGGCCTGGTCGAAGCCGTCGCGGAGCTTCTGCCACGGGTTGTGGACGGCACCGGTGATGCCCCGGCGGCCGGAGCCGTCGCGGTTGTTGGTGCCGTGGGCCCCGGTGCGCAGGGCCTTCAGGTAGCGGGTGGGGCTCTTCGGGGTGGGCCCGTAGTAGTCGTTGGAGCCGAAGACGTAGACGCCGGGGAACTCCATCAGCGGCCCGAGCGCGTCCAGCACGGCGGGCACGCCCAGCGGGTCGGAGAGGTTGTCGCCGGTGTTCACCACCAGGTCGGGGCGGAGCCCGGCGAGGTTCTGCAGCCAGCGCCGCTTCTTCTCCTGCCCGATGACCATGTGGATGTCGGACACCTGGAGGACCCGGATCGGCCGTGCCCCGGCGGGCAGCACCGGGACCTCGACCCGGCGGAGGCGGAACGAGCGCACCTCGTACCCGGCGGCGTAGACGAGACAGGCGGCACCGGTGGCGGCGACACCGAGCGGGACGGAGTACAGCGGTCGCATCGGTCCATGGTCTCAGACCGTCCGGACGGGCCCGGGGGAGGGCCGGGGCGGACGGGTGGTGGGGGAGGCCGGGCGGCGGTCGGACGGTAAAGGAGCGGCGTCCGGTCGGGCCAGGTGCCAGAATCGGCGGCATGACGACGCTCAAGGAGCAGCTGCAGGAGGACCTCACGGCTGCGATCAAGGCACGCGACGAGCTGCGCTCGTCGACCATCAGGCTGACGCTGTCCGCCGTCACCAGCGCGGAGGTGTCGGGCAAGCAGAAGAAGGAGCTGTCCGACGCCGAGGTGCTGCAGGTGATCGGCAAGGAGGCGAAGAAGCGCCGCGAGGCCGCGGAGGCCTTCGAGGGCGCCGGTCGGGCCGAGCAGGCCGCGCGGGAGCGTGCCGAGGGCGTGCTGCTGGACGCCTACCTGCCGCAGCAGCTGACGGACGAGGAGCTGGCCGGGATCGTGGCCGCCGCGGTGGCGGAGTCCGGGGCGAGCGGCCCGCAGGCCATGGGCGCCGTGATGAAGCTGGTCCGCCCGCAGGTCGAGGGCCGGGCGGACGGCGGCCGGGTGGCCGCCGCGGTGAAGGCCGCGCTGGCCGGCTGACGCCCCGTCGGGCGAGCCGGACGAAACGCGGAGAAGCCGCCCGCCCCGGAGGGGATTTCCTCCGGGGCGGGCGGCTTCGTCGCGTGCGGTGACGGACCGTCAGCGGTGGCCGGGCTTGCCGCCGTTGTTGCCGCCGATGATGCCGGGCGGGATGGTGAAGCCGCCATTGTTGCCGCCGCCGATCGGCCAGCCGTTGCCGCCCTGGGCGTTGTCGCCGGAGGTCGGCGGGGTCGCGCCGTCGGTGGGCGGGGCGGTGGGCTGCGGGGCCGGGATGTTGACGGTCTGGAAGCGGGTGACGGGCGTGCCGTCCAGGGCGCTGTTCATCGCCTGCTGCCAGATCGGGCCGGGGCCGTCGGCGCCGTAGACCGCGGTGCGGTACTTGCCGCCGATGGTGATCTTCTTCATCGAGACGTTGCCGCCGACGCCGCCCATCCAGACCGAGGTGGAGAGCTCGGGGGTGTAGCCGGTGAACCAGGCCGCGTAGCGTTCGTCGGTGGTGCCGGTCTTGCCGGCGATCTGGCGGCCGTCGTCCAGGCCGAGGGCGGAGCCGGTGCCCTTCTCGGTCACGCCGAGCAGCAGGGTGTTGACGCCGTCCGCGGTGGTCTGGGACATCGCCTGGTTGCAGTTGGCCTTCGGCACGTCGAGCTTCTTGCCGTCCGAGGCGATCACCGAGGTCAGGGCGACCGGCGCGCAGTAGAGGCCGCGGGCGGCGAACGCCGCGTACGCGGTGGCCATCTGCAGCGGGCTGACCTCCTGGGTGCCGAGCACCATGGAGGCGACCTCCTGGAGCGGATTGCCGCTGGCCAGCGTGCCGAGGCCGAGCTTGTCGGACATCTGCTTCATCGGGCAGAGGCCGACCTGCTCCTCCAGCTGGATGAAGTAGGTGTTGACCGACTTCTGCATGGCGACCTGCAGGCTGTACGGGCCCTTCTCGTCCGGGCTCTCGTTGGTCAGCGACTTGCCGGGGTCGTACGTCGAGCCGGTGCAGGTCGACATCCGGGGGTAGTCCATCTTGTTCGGCGAGGGGAACTCCTGGGTGATCGGAGTCCCGTTCTCCAGCGCCGCCGCCGCCATGATCGGCTTGAAGTTCGAGCCGGGGGAGAAGCCGTTGCCGCCGCCCATCGCGGCGCCGACGTTCAGGTTGAGGACGGTCTGCTTCTTGCTCTCGTCCAGGCCGTACGGGCGGGTCTGCGCCATCGCGAGGATCTCGCCGGTGCCGGGCTTGACCATGGTGCCGGCGGCCGAGACCGGGTCGTTGACGAAGACCTTCTTGGTGACGGCGTCGTACATGGCGCGCTGCTTGTCCGGGTCGATCGTGGTGTAGACCTTCAGACCACCCTGGGACCAGAGCTTCTTCCGCTCCGCCGCGGTCTTGCCGAACGCCGGGTCCTGCTTGATCACGTGGCGCACGTAGTCGCAGAAGAAGCCCATGCCGTTCTGCGCGGTGATGCAGCCGTTCTGCGGCTCGGAGTACTTGATGCCGAGCGGGGCGGCGAGCGCGGCCTTGGCGTCCTCCGGCGAGATGTGCTTGAACTCCAGCATCTTGTTGATCACCGTGTTGCGGCGGGTCTGCGCCGCCTGCGGGTGGGCGATCGGGTCGTACGAGGTGGGGTTCTGCACCAGGCCGGCCAGCATCGCGGCCTCGGCGATGGTGAGGTCCTTGGCGCTCTTGCCGAAGTAGCGGTTCGAGGCGGCCTCGATGCCGTACGCCTGGTGGCCGTAGAACGTGATGTTCAGGTAGTTGGTGAGGATCTGGTCCTTGCTCAGGTCCTCTTCCAGCTTGATGGCGTACTTGAGTTCCTGGATCTTGCGGCCGAGGCTCTTCTTGGTGGCTTCCAGGAACGCGGTCTGGTCGTCGCCGGCCTGCTCGACGAAGACGTTCTTCACGTACTGCTGGGTGAGCGTGGAGGCGCCCTGGGCGGCGGTGCCGGCCTCGGCGTTCTTGGTGGCGGCGCGCAGCACGCCCTTGAGGTCGACCGCGCCGTGCTCGTAGAACCGGGCGTCCTCGATGTCCACCTGGGCGTGGCGGATGACCGGGCCCATCTGCTCGGCGGTCAGGATGGTGCGGTCGCGGTCGTAGACCTTCGCGATCAGACCGCCCTTGGCGTCGTAGATCATCGACGCCTGGGACAGGGTGGGCGTCTTGAAGTCGTCGGGGATGTTGTCGAACGACTCCGCGGTGTCCTTGGCGGTCAGGCCGAAGGCGCCGACGGCGGGCAGGGCCATTCCGGCGACCAGGACGCCGGCCAGTACGGAGCCGCCCAGGAGCTTGACGCCGAGCCCCGCCTTGTCCAGTAGCGAGTCCGTGGATCGGGAAGGTGCCATGGGGAGAACCCTACGTCGCGGAATCCCGTACAGGGGGGCAGGTGTTCGCCTACCCTTGTCACAGAACTGCGACAGCTTCGTTCTGTGCATCGTCATCACTCTTGTGAGTGATGAGCTTTGTCCGTTTCGCCGCATTGTGACCACTTTGCGGGCGTGTGCACGGCGGGCTGTCGTGGCACACCGTGACGAAAGCGCACCATTCGCCCCCGGCAAGGCCCCCGACCTGCGATCACTCCAACGAGTGAGCTGTTGGACACCCATAGTCCGATCGGGTCATTCGAGATTGGGCATACAGGGGCTGTTGCGCCGTGCCGTTCTTCCGTAACGTCCTCAACTGGCAGCGGTGAATATGCCGTTGCCGCCGTGGGGGAGCCCCGAATCGGGAGAGGACGGCGCCGGAATGGGCTGGGTGGACGACTGGAGCGCACTGGCGGCCTGCCGCACGAGCGATCCGGATGAACTGTTTGTGCAGGGGGCGGCGCAGAACCGCGCCAAGGCGGTGTGCAGCGGCTGCCCCGTGCGGACGGAGTGCCTCGCGGACGCGCTCGACAACCGGGTCGAGTTCGGCGTCTGGGGCGGGATGACCGAGCGCGAGCGGCGGGCGCTGCTGCGCCGTCGGCCGACGGTCGGCTCCTGGCGCCGGCTGCTGGAGACCGCGCGCACCGAGTACGAGGAGTCGCTGGCGACCGGGGTGATCCTCCGGGACTACGCCCAGGCGGGCTGACGCTCCGTCAATCTGCCTTCTGCTGCTCGCTGTTCGGGCGGTCGGTGTTCAGGGCCGTGGCGGTGGGTGGGTCGTCGGTGCGCTCGGTGGGGGAGCCGAGCCGGTCGCCGATGGCCCGCAGGCCGTCCAGGTCGTGGACGTCTCCGGGCAGCGCGGGCACCTCGACGATCGGCACGTCCGGGTAGACCGAGACGAAGCGGTCGCGGGTGCGCCGTTCCCGCGCCATGACCTGCATCCGTTCGGCGTGCAGCCGGAGCAGTCCGGCGGCCAGGGTCTCGGCCTCGACGCCCGCGGAGTGGGTGCCGTTCTCCTCCAGTGCCTCGGCGGCGGCCAGCGCGCGCTCCGGGGTGAGCTGCGGGGCACCGGTGGAGTGGACCCGGTTGAGCACCAGTCCGGCCAGCGGCATCTCGTCCGCGGCGAGCCGGTCGACGAAGTAGGCGGCCTCCCGCAGCGCATCCCGCTCGGGGGCGGCGACCACCAGGAACGCGGTGCCCTCGGCCTTCAGCAGCTGGTAGGTGCGGTCGGCGCGCTCCCGGAACCCGCCGAACATCGAGTCCATCGCGGAGACGAACGTCTGGACGTCGGTGAGCAGTTGGGCGCCGAAGATCTTCCCGAGGGTGCCGGTGAGCATCCCCATGCCGACGTTCAGGAACTTCATCGCGGACCGCCCGCCGACCTTCGCCGGGGCGGTCAGCAGCCGGATCACCCGGCCGTCCAGGAAGGAGCCGAGTCGGCTGGGGGCGTCCAGGAAGTCCAGCGCGGAGCGGGACGGCGGGGTGTCGACGACGATCAGGTCCCAGCGGTCCTCGGCCCGGAGCTGGCCGAGCTTCTCCATCGCCATGTACTCCTGGGTGCCCGCGAACCCGGCCGAGAGCGCCTGGTAGAACGGGTTCTCCATGATCGCCCTGGCCCGCTCGGGCTCCGCGTGGGCCAGCACGACCTCGTCGAAGGTCCGCTTCATGTCCAGCATCATCGCCTGGAGTTCGCCCGTGCCGGCGGTGCCCTTCACCACCCGCGGGGTGTTGTCCAGCTCGGTCAGGCCCATCGACTGGGCCAGCCGGCGGGCCGGGTCGATGGTCAGCACCACGACCCGGCGGCCGCGCTCGGCGGCCCGCAGGCCGATCGCCGCGGCGGTGGTGGTCTTGCCGACGCCGCCGGAGCCGCAGCACACCACGATCCGGGTCGCCGGGTCGTCGATCAGCGTGTCGACGTCCAGCCCGGCCGTCCCCTCGACCGCGGTCCGGTCCCCGGCCGCAGTCCTGCCCTTGCCCGCCGTCATGCCGCTCCCTGTCGTCACGCCGCGCCCTGCCGCTTCAGCTCGCCCGCCAGCCGGTACAGCCCGGCCAGGTCCACGCCCTCGCCCAGCAGCGGCAACTCGTAGGTGGGGAGCCGCAGTTGCTGGAGGTCGACGCGCTGGGCGCGCTCCAGTTCGACCCGTTCGGCGTGCTCCCGGGCCTGCTCCAGCAGCGGGTCGAGCAGCGGTTCGACGGTGGCCCGCACCGTCTCCGGCTTGCGCGAGCGCCCGCCCAGCCCGGCCTCGCCGAGGGCCGCCGCCACCGCCTCGCGGTGGTCGCCGTCCGCCGCCGCGACCGCCGCCGCGTCCAGTATCGGCGGGCGCACCATGTTGACCAGCACGCCGCCGACCGGCAGGCCGGCCTCGCGCAGTTCGGCGATCCCGTCCACCGTCTCCTGCACCGGCATCTCCTCCAGCAGGGTGGTGAAGTGCACGGCTGTCTCCGGCGAGCGCAGCACCCGCATCACGGCCTGCGCCTGGGTGTGGATCGGGCCGATCCGGGCCAGGCCGGCCACCTCGGAGTTGACGTTCAGGAAGCGGGTCAGCCGGCCGGTCGGCGGGGCGTCCATCACCACCGCGTCGTAGCGCCGCCGCCCGTCCGAACCCTTGCGGCGGGCCGCCTCGCAGGCCTTGCCGGTGAGCAGCACGTCCCGGACGCCCGGGGCGATGGTGGTGGCGAAGTCGACGAAGCCGACCTTCTGCAGGGCCTTCCCGGCCAGGCCCAGCTTGTAGAACATCTCCAGGTACTCCAGCAGCGCCTGCTCGGTGTCGATCGCCAGCGCGTGCACCTCGCCGTGGCCCTTGCCCGGCAGTCCGAGCTGAGCCGGCGTCACGGTGGCGATCCGGCGCTCCTCGTAGGGCAGCGCGGCGATCCGGAACAGCTCGGCGATGCCCTGCCGGCCCTCCACCTCGATCAGCAGCACCCGGCCGCCCTCGGCGGCCAGCGCCAGCGCCAGCGCGGCGGCCAGCGTGGTCTTGCCGGTGCCGCCCTTGCCGCTGACCACGTGCAGCCGGACGCCCTCCCAGTCCGGGTCCGGCGGCGACGCCTGCCCGGTCGGCTCCGCCGTGCCGCTGCTGCCCGCCACGCCCGTTCTCCGTCCGTCGCTGCCGGTGGTTGTCCGCCGCTGCTCGCGGGGCGCCCCGGGGCACCCCTCACCGCGAGGGTAACCAGCGCGCGGGCCGGATGCCGGGAGCATCCCGGCGACCCCGGCGAATCATGCCCGCTTTGTGCGCCACCTCACACCGGCGCGGGCGGCTAGAGTCACCCCCATGACCAAGTGGGAATACGTCACCGTGCCGCTCCTCGTGCACGCGACCAAGCAGATCCTCGACACCTGGGGCCAGGACGGCTGGGAGCTCGTCCAGGTCGTCCCCGGGCCGAACCCGGAGCAGCTCGTCGCGTACCTGAAGCGGGAGAAGGAGTAGTCGTGGGCCAGGTCGAGCAGAAGCTCGCCGAGCTCGGGCTGACGCTGCCCGAGGTCGCCGTCCCGGTCGCCGCGTACGTTCCGGCGCTGCGTACCGGCCACTACGTGATGACCTCCGGCCAGCTGCCGATGGTCGCCGGGAAGCTCCAGCTGACCGGCAAGGTCGGCGCCGAGGTCACCCCCGAGGAGGCGAAGGAGCTGGCCCGGGTCTGCGCGCTGAACGCGCTGGCCGCGATCAAGTCCGTGGTCGGTGACCTGGACCAGGTCGAGCAGGTGGTCAAGGTGGTCGGCTTCGTCGCCTCCGCCCCCGACTTCACCGGCCAGCCCGCCGTGGTCAACGGCACCAGCGAGCTGCTGGGCCAGGTCTTCGGCGAGCAGGGCGTGCACGCCCGCAGCGCGGTCGGCGTGGCCGTGCTGCCGCTGGACGCCCCGGTCGAGGTCGAGCTGATGGTCCGGGTCCGGGACTGACCTCCCGACACTTCCGAGGGCCCGTCGCCGTTCGCGGTGACGGGCCCTTCGCGCGCGCCGCGGCCCTTCGCGGGCCCGCCGATGTGGCCTCCGCGGGCGCGGTCCGGGCGGTGGTTCCGGTGCGGGCGAACGGCCGTTAACATCCGTGGGCATGCCGCAGATGCCGCCTTCCTGGCCCGCCCGAATCCGCGCCCTGACCACCGGCGAGCTGGTCCCGCCCCCGGCCAGGCCGTCCGCCACCGTGGTGCTGCTGCGCGAGGGCGCGGCCGGTCCGGAGGCGTACCTGCTGCGCCGCCGCAGCACGATGGCCTTCGCCGGCGGCATGTACGCCTACCCCGGTGGCGGGGTCGACCCGCGCGACCGCGAGGTGCGCCCGCCGTGGGCCGGTCCGTCGACCGCCGAGTGGGCCGAGCGGCTGGGGGTGGACGAGGCCACCGCCTGCGCGGTGGTGTGCGCCGCCGTCCGGGAGACCTTCGAGGAGGCCGGGGTGCTGCTGGCCGGGCCGGACGGCCGGACGCTGGTCGAGCCCCGGGACTGGGCGGCCGAGCGGGCCGCGCTGGAGTCCCACGAGCTGTCGCTGGCCGAGTTCCTGACGGAGCACCGGCTGGTGCTGCGCAGCGACCTGCTGGTGGCCTGGGCCCGCTGGGTCACCCCGGAGTTCGAGGAGCGCCGCTTCGACACCTGGTTCTTCGTCGCCGCGCTGCCGCCCGGCCAGGCCGCCGCCGACACGGTGGGCGAGGCCGACCGGGTGGCCTGGCTGACGCCCGCCGCGGCCGTCGCGGGCTTCGCCGCGGGCGAGTTCGGAATGCTGCCGCCGACCGTCACGGTGCTGCGCGAGCTGCTCCCGGTGCGGACCCCCGCCGAGGCGCTGGGCGCGGCCGCGGACCGGAAGGTGGAACCGGTGCTCGGACGGGCCGAGGTCGACGGCGATCGCATGACAGTGCGCTGGTCAGGGTATGACGAGCTGACTATCGACGGAGTCTTTCCGGCGTGAGAACCTACCCCCGGAACGATCGGCCGGACCGCTCCGGCCCCGATCCTTCCCCCTGCCGGGGCACGCCCCGACACCCCGCGAACACCATCCCGAAGACCCCGGAAGGAGACCTCCGATGACCCACAACGACGTGGCTCGCCGGACCTCGGCCATGCCCGCCCGCACCGTCACCCCGCGCGCCGCCGCCTGCGACGGCTCCGCGTCCGGGGAGACCTCCCGCACCCTGGTCCGCGAGCTGACCCGGCCGCTGCTCCGGTCGCTGCCGTCGCGGCGGCTGAGTCGGGCCGAGGCGGACGCCGCGTGAGCGAACGGAGTGGGCTCACCCTCCTGAGGTGCGCGTGCGCGAAGCGCCGGCCGAGCGCCGGCGAGGCGGGCGCATGAGCGGTCTGCTTCCCGGGGACCCCGCCGACACCGTCGGCGGGGTCGCCACCCCGCGTGCCCAGTGCGTGCTGGCGCCCAACCCGTCCGCGATGACGCTGGACGGCACCAACACCTGGCTGCTCTCCGAGCCCGGCTCCGACCTCGCCGTGGTGGTCGACCCGGGCCCGCTCGACGAGACCCACCTGCGACGGGTCGTCAGCACCGCCGAGCAGCAGGGCAAGCGGATCGCCCTCACCCTGCTCACCCACGGGCACGCCGACCACGCGGAGGGCGCGGCCCGGTTCGCCGAGCTGACCGGCACCGCCGTCCGGGCGCTCGACCCGGCGCACCGCCTCGGCGAGGAGGGCCTGCGCGGCGGCCAGCGGATCGACGTCGGCGGCCTGGACCTGCGGGTGGTCGCCACGCCCGGGCACACCGCGGACTCGCTGACCTTCCACCTGCCCGCCGACGGCGCGATCCTCACCGGCGACACCGTGCTGGGCCGCGGCACCACGATGGTCGCGCACCCCGACGGGCGGCTCGGCGACTACCTGGACTCGTTGCGCCGCCTGCACGCGATGGCCGCCGAGCACGGCGTCCGCACCGTGCTGCCCGGCCACGGCCCGGTCCTCGCGGACGCCCTCGGCGCCGTCGACTACTACCTGGCGCACCGCGCCTCCCGGCTGGCCCAGGTCGAGACGGCGGTCGAGGCCGGCTGCCGCACCGCGGAGCAGGTCGTCGCCCGGGTCTACGCGGACGTCGACCCCGCGCTCTGGCCGGCGGCGGAACTCTCGGTCCGCGCCCAGCTGATGTACCTGGAGGACCACGGCCTGATCTGACGGCCGACGGCCGGGGCCCGCACGCCGAAGAGGCCACGGGGAGGGCAGTGACCTGCCGTTCCTCGTGGCCTCTTGCTGCGTGCCTCCGCGCCTAGCGCGAGCGGCGGGAGAGCCGTTCGACGTCGAGCAGGACGACGGCGCGGGCCTCCAGCTTGAGCCAGCCGCGGCCGGCGAAGTCGGCGAGCGCCTTGTTGACCGTCTCGCGGGAGGCACCGACCAGCTGGGCCAGCTCCTCCTGGGTGAGGTCGTGGGCGACGTGGATGCCCTCCTCGGAGGGGACGCCGAAGCGGCGGGAGAGGTCGAGCAGGGCCTTGGCCACGCGTCCGGGGACGTCGGAGAAGACCAGGTCGGACATCACGTCGTTGGTGCGGCGCAGGCGGCGGGCGATCGCGCGCAGCAGGGCGATCGAGACCTCGGGGCGGGCGTGCAGCAGCGGCAGCAGGTCGCCGTGGCCGAGGCCGAGCAGCTTGACCTCGGTGAGCGCGGTGGCGGTCGCGGTGCGCGGGCCCGGGTCGAAGAGCGAGAGCTCGCCGATCATCTCGGAGGGGCCGAGCACGGCGAGCATGTTCTCGCGGCCGTCGGGCGAGGCCCGGTGCAGCTTGACCTTGCCCTCGACCACGACGTACAGCCGGTCGCCGGGGTCGCCCTCGTGGAACAGCGACTCGCCGCGGGCGAGCGTCACCTCGGTCATGGAAGCGCGGAGCTCGGCAGCCTGGTCGTCGTCGAGTGCCGCGAACAGCGCGGCGCGCCGCAGAACGTCGTCCACGAGCTTCCTCCTGCTGGTGTCTGGGCAGTGCTACTTCACCACCAAGGATGACGCATGTCGCTCCGATCATATGAGGAGGGGTGTGTCGGGGTGGGGACTAAGCGGCCATTCGCGCAGTCGGGGGTGGTGCCGGGGGCGGGCGTCAAGGGTGTGTGCGGAAAGCGGCGTCCGGCGTCAGGTAGGCGTCAAGGAAGCGCTCGGGGAGCGGTTCCGGGGGTGTGCTGGGTGTGTTGCGGGCCCCGGCGACCGGAAGGCCGGGGCCCGTGCGGACCTGGACGGAGGACGTGATGGCGGAGCGGATGCGGGTCGTGGTCGGGGTGAGCGGCTCGCTCGGCAGCCTGGCCGCGCTGCACCGGGCGGTGGCCGAGGCGCGGCGGTCGGGCGGCGAGGTGCTGGCCCTGCACGCCTGGGAGCCGCCCGGCGGCGAGTTCGGGTACCGCCGCTCGCCCTGCCCGCCGCTGCTGTCCGCGGTCCGGGAGGCCGCGGCGGAACGGCTCGCCGGGGCGATCGGGGCGGCGTTCGGCGGTGCCCACCCCGGGGTGGCCTGCACCGCCCGCACGGTGCGCGGCGAGACCGTCGCCACCCTGCTCGCTGCGGCGGACCGCCCCGGTGACCTGCTGGTCCTCGGCCCGTCCGGCTCCTGGCTGCGGCGCGGCCTGCGCGGGGCGGTCGGGGCGCGCTGCCTGCGTCGGGCGAGCTGCCCGGTGCTGGTGGTGCCGCGACCCGAACTCGCCTCGGCGCTGGGCGGGTTGACGGCCCGCCGGGTGGACGCGGAGCTGCGCGAGCTGGTCGGCGGGCGCGGATGACCCCGGAGCGGCTGCCGACCGGGCTCTCGGCGGCCCTCGCGCTGTCCGGGGCCGCCGCGCTGGCGGCCGTCCTGGCGCTGCTCGGGGAGGCGCACGGCGGCTGGTTCGGCCTCGCCGCCTACGCGGCGGGCTGCTGGGCGCTCGGCGCGCGCTCCCGGCCGGTCGCGGCCCCGTTCCTCGGTCTGGCGGCCTGGCTGTTCCACAACGGCTGCACGGAACACCGGTACGCCGCTCTCGGTTGGGACGGATGGCTGCCGGAGTCCGGGCGGTTCGTGCTCCTCGCGGGCGCGGCCCTGCTCGGGGCGCTGCTCGGCGGGGCGGGCCGGAACCGCCGGTAGGAAAGATCGGCACACGGCTTCTGCGCCGGCGGCCGACGGAAGTACAAAGGAGACGGCGGGAGTTCGGGCTGTGGGGGCCGGAACTTCCCGCGACCGGGGCGGCCCGGGTGGGTGCGTGGGGGCACCGCCCGGGCCGTTGCGCGTCCGGCACGTCCGGCACGTCCGGCACGTCCGGCACGTCCGGCACGTCCGGCGCGGGACGGCGGGACAGCGGGACAATGGGGGCATGACTGCGCACGAGGACGGACTGGCCGCGGTGGCCCGGCTGCTGGACGGCGGCGGGGTGGTGGTGCTGAGCGGGGCCGGGCTGTCCACCGAGTCGGGCATCCCGGACTACCGGGGGCCGGACGGGGTGCGGCGGAACCGGGCCCCGATGACGTACCAGGAGTTCGTGGCGGGGGAGCCGGCCCGGCGCCGCTACTGGGCGCGCAGCCACGCGGGCCGGGGCGTGATCGCCGGGGCCCGCCCGAACGCGGGGCACCTCGCGGTGGCCCGGCTGCGGACGGCGGGCCGGATCTCCGCGGTGATCACCCAGAACGTGGACGGCCTGCACCGCGCCGCCGGCACCCCGGACGCCGTCGAACTGCACGGCGGCCTGGACCGGGTGGTCTGCCTGGACTGCGGCGCCCGCACCCCCCGCGCCGAGCTGGACGTCCGGCTGGCCGCCCTCAACCCGGTCTTCCGGGACGCCGGTTCGCGGATCAACCCGGACGGCGACGTCGAACTCCCCGACGCCCTGGTCGAGTCCTTCGCCGTCGCCCCCTGCACCGCCTGCGGCGGCGTCCTCAAGCCCGACGTGGTCTTCTTCGGCGAGAGCGTTCCCAAGCCCCGGGTCGAACTCTGCTACCGCCTGGTCGACGAGGGCCGCGCCCTGCTGGTCCTCGGCTCCTCCCTCGCCGTGATGTCCGGCCTGCGCTTCGTCCGCCACGCCGCGAAGACCGGCAAGCCGGTCGCCATCGTCACCCGCGGCACCACCCGGGGCGACGCCCTCGCCACCGTCCGCCTGGACCGCCCCCTCGGCGAGACCCTCACCACCCTGGCCGCCACCGCCTGACCGCGCGCGGCGCGTCAGCCCTTGAGCGGCGCGGTGAGCTGGCAGACGACCACCAGCTCCAAGCGGGGAACGCCGTAGTGGACGAGCATGCCCCCGGCCACGTCGGAGTACCGCATGGGCTCACCGGCCTTGATAGGTGGTTCCGTCCAGGTAGAGGGCTTCGGCGGCGCGGACGAGTTCGTCTGCCCGCAGTGCGACGGCGGCGAGGAAGTCCGCCGGCATCCCGGCGGTGACGTGAGCGGCGTCCGGGAGGTACTCCCAGCTCCAGCTCACCCGTTCACCGCCGCGTGGGCGGTGCGGTACAACTCGGCGACGGTGCGGGCGTGTCGGCGGCAGTCCTCGACCGATTCGGCGTGGTTGGCGAGGTAGTTGGCGCGGTGGTACTCCCGGGCGGTCGCCGGGTGGCGTTCGATCTCCACGACGGCCGCCCAGTGCGCGACGAACGAGCGGATCGGCTGCACGCTGCCGCTGGCGATGGCCTCGGCCATGGCGCCGGTCTGCCCGTCGACCATCTCCGGGAGCCGCTCGGGCGCGACCACGGAGAGGGCAGCCTTGAGGGCGGTCGGGGTCTGCTCGGGCCGGGGGATGAGCTCGGTCGGTTCGGACCAGGCCTGACTCATGGGTTGGCTCCTCTCCTCGTTCCACGAGGCTACCGAACGCGGACCGGCGCGCGGGGTGTCAAAGGGGCGTCAAGGTCGTGGGGGCGGCCGTATGGGGGGCGTCAGGGAGCGCGGGGGCGGGTGGGAGCGCTGGTTGGGTCGGAGGTGTCGGCGTAATCCTCGTCGGCGCCGGTTCCGAACCACCTTGGTGGATGCCATGTCAGACCTGCTCTACGTCGGTGTCACGGTCGCCGTGTTCGCCGTCATCGCCCTGATCGCGCGGGGGGTGGAGAAGCTGTGACCACCGAGAACGTCGTGGGTCTCCTCGTCGCCGCCGCACTCGTCGGGTACCTCGTGCTCGCGCTGATCCACCCGGAGAAGTTCTGACATGGGCGACACTCTTGCCGGGTGGTCGCAGGCGCTCGCCCTGGTCGGCGCGCTGGCCCTGTGCTACCGCCCGCTGGGCGACCACCTCGCCCACCTGCTCACCTCCGCGAAGCACCTGAGAGCCGAGAAGGCCCTGTACAAGGTGGTCGGCGTCGACGGGGACGCCGACCAGCGGTGGCCGGTCTACCTGCGGTCGGTGCTGGCGTTCTCCGCGCTGTCGGTGCTGTTCCTGTACGGGCTGATCCGCCTCCAGACCCACCTGCTGCTGTCCCTGGGCGTGCCGGAGATGGAGGCGCACCAGGTCTGGAACACCGCGATCTCGTTCACCACCAACACCAACTGGCAGTCCTACAGCGGCGAGGCCGCGATGGGCCACCTGGCGCAGATGGCCGGCCTGGCGGTGCAGAACTTCGTCTCCGCCGCCGTCGGCATCGCCGTCATGGCGGCGCTGATCCGGGGCTTCACCCGCAACCGGACCGACCGGGTCGGCAACTTCTGGGTCGACCTGACCCGGATCTCGCTGCGGCTGCTGCTGCCGCTGTCGGTCGTCTTCGCCCTGGTGCTGGTGGCGAGCGGCGTGGTGCAGAACTTCCACGGCTTCCACGAGGTGACCACCCTCGGTGGCGACACCCAGTCGATACCGGGCGGGCCGGTGGCCTCGCAGGAGGTGATCAAGCTCCTGGGCACCAACGGCGGCGGCTTCTTCAACGCCAACTCGGCCCACCCGTTCGAGAACCCGACCGGTTTCAGCAACTGGCTGGAGATCTTCCTGCTGCTGGTGATCCCGTTCGCCCTGCCGCGCACCTTCGGCAGGATGGTCGGCGACCACCGCCAGGGCTACGCGATCGTCGCCGTGATGGGCCTGTTCTGGGCGGCCTCGGCCGCGCTGATCACCTTCTTCGAGGCGCAGCACGCCGGCAGTGCCCTGCAGGCGGCCGGTGCGGCGATGGAGGGCAAGGAGCAGCGCTTCGGCGTCGCGGCCAGTTCGCTGTTCGCGGCCTCGACGACGCTGACCTCGACCGGTGCGGTGAACTCCTTCCACGACTCGTTCACGCCGTTCGGCGGCGGGCTCACGGTTTTCAACATGATGCTGGGCGAGATCGCGCCCGGCGGCACTGGCTCGGGCCTCTACGGCATGCTGATCCTGGCGGTCGTCGCGGTGTTCGTGGCGGGCTTGATGGTCGGCCGGACCCCGGAGTACCTGGGCAAGAAGCTCGGCGGCCGGGAGATGAAGTTCGCCTCCCTCTACATCCTCACCACCCCCGCGATCGTGCTGATCGGCGCGGGCACCGCGACGGCGCTGCCGGGCGAGCGGGCCGGGATGCTCAACTCCGGTGCGCACGGCTTCTCCGAGGTGCTGTACGCGTTCACCTCGGCGGCGAACAACAACGGTTCGGCGTTCGCGGGCATCACGGTGAACACCGACTGGTACGACACGGCGCTGGGCCTGGCGATGGTGTTCGGCCGGTTCCTGCCGATGGTGTTCGTGCTGGCGCTGGCGGGTTCGCTGGCCCGGCAGCAGCCGGTCCCGGCGAGCGCGGGCACGCTGCCCACCCACAAGCCGCTGTTCGTCGGCCTGCTGTCCGGCGTGATCCTGATCGTCGTCGGCCTCACCTACTTCCCGGCCCTGGCCCTCGGGCCGATCGCAGAAGGTCTCCACTGATGTCCACCAGCACCCTTGAACCCGCCGACCCGGCCGGACCCGCGGCCCCGCAACCGGCTCCGCCGCCCCGGTCCGCCGGTGGCCTGCTCGACCCGAAACTGCTGCTGGCCGCGCTGCCGGACGCGGTGCGCAAGCTCGACCCCCGGGTGATGGTGAAGAACCCGGTGATGTTCGTGGTCGAGGTCGGCTCGGTCGTCACCACGGTCGCCGCGATCGCCGACCCGAGCGTGTTCGCCTGGGCGATCACCGTCTGGCTCTGGCTGACCACGGTCTTCGCCAACCTGGCCGAGGCCGTCGCCGAGGGCCGCGGCAAGGCGCAGGCCGACACCCTGCGCAAGGCCAGGACCGAGTCGGTGGCCCGCCGCCTCACCGACTGGCCCGCCTCGCGGGCCGAGGAGGAAGTCCCGGGCACCGCACTGCGGTTGGGCGACCACGTGGTGGTCGAGGCCGGGCAGGTCATCCCCGGTGACGGCGATGTCGTCGAGGGCGTCGCGTCGGTGGACGAGTCGGCGATCACGGGCGAGTCCGCGCCGGTGATCCGCGAGTCCGGCGGCGACCGCAGCGCGGTGACCGGCGGCACCAAGGTCCTCTCCGACCGGATCGTCGTCAGGATCTCCTCGGAGCCCGGCAAGACCTTCATCGACCGGATGATCGCCCTGGTGGAGGGCGCGGCCCGGCAGAAGACGCCGAACGAGATCGCGCTGAACATCCTGCTGGCGTCGCTGACGATCGTGTTCCTGATCGCGGTGGTCACCCTGCAGCCGATGGCCACCTATGCGGGTGCCCCGCAGTCGATGATCGTGCTGGTCGCGCTGATCGTGGCGCTCATCCCGACCACCATCGGCGCCCTGCTCTCGGCGATCGGCATCGCGGGCATGGACCGGCTGGTGCAGCGCAACGTGCTGGCCATGTCCGGCCGCGCGGTCGAGGCGGCGGGCGACGTGAACACCCTGCTGCTCGACAAGACCGGCACCATCACACTCGGCAACCGGCAGGCCGCCGAGTTCCGGCCCGCCACCGGCGTCACCGTGGCCGAACTGGCCGACGCCGCCCAGCTCTCCTCGCTCGCGGACGAGACCCCCGAGGGCCGCTCCATCGTCGTCCTCGCCAAGACCGGGTACGGCCTGCGGGCCCGCGCCCAGGGCGAGTTGGCGCACGCCACCTGGGTGCCGTTCACCGCCCAGACCCGGATGTCCGGCGTCGACGTGGACGGCCGCGAGGTCCGCAAGGGTGCGGCCGCCTCGGTCGCCAACTGGGTGACGGAGAACGGCGGTTCGGTCGGTGCGGACGTCGCCGAGCTGGTCGACGGCATCTCGGCGGCCGGCGGCACCCCGCTGGTGGTGGCGGACCGGCAGGACGGGGGAGCGGCCCGGGTGCTGGGCGTCATCCACCTCAAGGACGTGGTCAAGGAGGGCATGCGCGAGCGCTTCGACGAGCTGCGCCGGATGGGCATCAGGACCGTGATGATCACGGGCGACAACCCGCTGACCGCCAAGGCGATCGCGGAGGAGGCGGGCGTGGACGACTTCCTCGCCGAGGCCACCCCCGAGGACAAGATGGCCCTGATCAGGAAGGAGCAGGAGGGCGGCAAGCTGGTCGCGATGACCGGCGACGGCACCAACGACGCCCCCGCCCTCGCCCAGGCCGACGTCGGCGTGGCGATGAACACCGGCACCATGGCGGCCAAGGAGGCCGGCAACATGGTCGACCTCGACTCCAACCCCACCAAGCTGATCGAGATCGTCGAGATCGGCAAGCAACTCCTGATCACCCGGGGCGCGTTGACGACCTTCTCGATCGCCAACGACGTCGCCAAGTACTTCGCGATCATCCCGGCGATGTTCGCGGGCGTCTACCCGGGCCTGCGCCACCTCAACATCATGGGCCTGCACAGCCCGACCTCCGCGATCACCTCGGCGATCGTCTTCAACGCCCTGGTCATCGTCGGCCTGATCCCGCTCGCCCTGCGCGGCGTCAAGTACCGCCCCACCGACGCCGGTTCGCTGCTGGCCCGGAACATCGGGATCTACGGCATCGGCGGCCTGATCGTGCCGTTCATCGGCATCAAGGCGATCGACCTGGTCGTCCACGCAGTTAGTCAGCTCAGCATTCCCGGCCTGAGCTGAGAGAGGCCATCATGCCCACCGTTCTGCGCACCCACCTCACCGCCCTGCGGATGCTGCTGGTGCTGACCGTGATCCTCGGCGTTGCCTACCCGCTGCTGGTCACCGGCATCGGCCAACTCGCCCTCGCCGACAAGGCCAACGGCTCGATCGTGAGGTCCGACGGCAAGGAGGTCGGATCCAGCCTGCTCGGCCAGAACTACAACCTCCCCAAGCAGGACCCGAACAACGCCGACGAACAGGCCCGGCCGGACCCGAAGTTCTTCCAGCCCCGCCCCTCCGCGGGCGGCTACGACCCGAAAGCCTCCGGCGCCTCCAACCTCGGCCCCAACGACGAGAAGCTGACCCAGGCCGTCAACGACCGCCGGGCCGCCGTCGCCGCCTTCGACGGCGTCGACCCGGCGAGCGTCCCCGCCGACGCGCTCACCGCCTCCGGCTCCGGCCTCGACCCGCACATCTCCGTCGCCTATGCGAAGGAGCAGGTTGCCCGGGTCGCGAAGGAACGCGGCCTGTCCACCGACACGCTGAAGCAGCTGATCGCCAAGCACACCGACAGCCGCTCGCTCGGCTTCCTCGGACAGCCCGGCGTCAACGTCGTCACCCTCAACCAAGCGGTGGCAGCACTGAAGTGACGGAACGTCAGCGGAAGAGGTCGGGGCGCCACTCCTCCAGGCCGGCGACCAGGCTGCCGGCGACGGTGCCGAGGAAGGCCCCGGCCAGCACGTCGCCCGGGTAGTGGACGCCGGTGTGCACCCGGGAGTAGCCGACGGAGAGCGCGAGCGCGCCCAAGGGGGCGGCAGCCCAGGGGAGTTGGGCGGAGACGCCGGTGGCGAAGGCGAACGCGGAGGCGGTGTGGCCGGAGGGGAAGGAGGCCGAGGCGGGCATCGGGACGTGCCGGGCCTCGGGGACCTTGCCGGCCACCCGGTCGGGGCGGGCCCGCCGGGCCAGCCGCTTGCCGAGCAGGTTGGCGCTGGCCGAGGCCAGCGCCACCGAGCCCAGGCCGAGCAGCGCGGCCCGCCGCGGCCGCCCCGGCACCAGGGCCAGCCCGCAGGCGATCGCGATCGAGATCTTCGAGTGGTTGGCGGCCGTGGACAGCCGCCGCAGGTTCGCGTCCAGGGTCGGGGTGGGCGTGGCCGCCACGGCCGTGTACACCGCGAGGTCTATGGCCGACAGGTCGGCCACCGTCTCCCGGCCGTCCCGCACCCACTGCGTCCAGTTCTTCACCGCTGTGCTCCTCCGTTGGCCGCCAGCCGGGCCAGTCGACTCCACTTCACGGGCGGCGCGGGCTGCACCGTGCCGGGGCGGTCCCGGGGCACCCGGACCCGCAGCGCCCCGGGGTGGATCACGCACCGCACCGGGACGTCCAGTTCCAGCGCCTCGCCGTCCACCGCGACCGGGATCCGCGGCAGGTCGGCCGTCACCACCACCTCGCGGCCGATCAGCAGGCGCACCGCCTCGGCGCTCGTCCCCCGCAGGGCCAGGTCGGCGGCCTGCGCCGCGCCGTCGACCCGGATCCCGAGCACGCCCAGTCGGCCCCGGTCCATCCGGGAGCGGCGGCCGGGGTCGAGCAGGTCGCCCGCGTCGTACGGGTTGTTGCTGACCAGGACGGCCTGCGGCTGCTCCAGCCGCTCCCCGGCGGTCTCGGCGGCGAGCTTCGCGCCCGCGTAGCCGACCAGCAGGTCCGGCAGCATGGTGAGCACGGTGGAGGTCTTGGCGTCCCGGTACTCGGGGTTCTGCACGATCTCCGCGTACGTCCCGAAGGAGACGTTGTTGACGAAGGCCCGGCCGTCCACCTCGCCGAGGTCGACCCGGAGTTCGACGCCGTCGGTGAGCGCGTCCAGGCAGCGGGCGGGGTCGGCGCGGTCCAGGCCGAGGTCGAGCGCGAAGTGGTTGCGGGTGCCGGCCGAGACCACCAGGAACGGCAGCCCGTGCCGGGCCGCGACCTGGGCCACCAGTGCCTGGGTTCCGTCGCCGCCCGCCACGCCGAGCAGGTCCGCGCCCTCGGCGACGGCCCGTTCGGCCAGCGCGGCCACGTCCTGGTGCTCCGTCGGGTCGAGCAGCACCACCTCGGCGCCGAGCGCCCGGGCCTTCGCGGCCAGGTCGAACTTCTCGACCTTGCCGCCGCCCGACTTCGGGTTCATGATCAGCACCGGTTTGCGCGGCGGGTCGACCTCGCGCTCCGGCATCGGCCGGGGCGGTCCGGCCGCCCGCAGCGCCGCGCGGGCCAGTGCCAGCCCGGCCGCCCAGAGCGCCACCGCGCTGAGCACCCACGGCCACGTCCCGGCGCTGATGTACAGCACCACGGCCGCGACCGGCGCGGCCACCGCCAGCAGCACGCCCAGCCAGCGCAGCGGCCCGCGCCGCGACAGCGCCCACCAGGCACCGGCGCCCATCAGCACCAGCGCCACCAGCCCGACCGCCACCACCAGCGCCCCGCGCAGCCCCGCGCCCGCGGCCAGCAGCGCGACCGCCGCCAGGCCGCAGCCGATCGAGGCCCGCGCCAGCCATTTCGTCCGCACCGCCACTCCCATGCCCCGAAGGTAACGCTCCGTCAGCGATCCCGCCCGTCCGGACCGCCGACAGCACGAAGGCGCACGGCGGCCCCGGTCGGGGGTCGCCGCACGCCTTCCCGGGCGGGCGGTTCCTACGCCTCGGCTACTCGTCCGCGGGGGTGCCGTCGGCGGCGATCCGGGCGAAGCCCAGGTACGGGCGCAGCGCCTTGGGCAGCAGCACCGAGCCGTCGGCCTGCTGGTGCTGCTCCAGGACGGCCGCGATGGTGCGGCCCAGCGGCAGGCCGGAGCCGTTGACGGTGGCGGCCGGGGTCGGCTTCCCGTTCTCGTCGCGGGTCCGGATGCCGGCCCGGCGGCCCTGGAAGGTGCCGAAGTCCGAGACCGAGGAGATCTCCCGATAGGTGTCCTGGCTGGGCAGCCAGACCTCCAGGTCGTACGTCAGCCGCGCCGAGAATCCGGTGTCGCCGGCCGCCAACGTGACGACGCGGTAGGCGAGTTCGAGCTCCTGCAGGCAGGTCTCGGCGTGCTGGACCATCAGCAGCATCTGCTCCCGGGCCTGCTCGGGCGCGCAGATCCGGACCATCTCGACCTTGGAGAACTGGTGCAGCCGGATCAGCCCGCGGGTGTCGCGTCCGTACGAGCCGGCCTCCGAGCGGAAGCACGGGGTGTGCGCGGTGAGCGCCAGCGGCAGCTCGGCGGGCGGCACGATCTCGTCCGCGTACAGGTTGGTGAGCGGGACCTCGGCGGTCGGGATCAGGAACAGGTCGCGGTCGGCGACGCCCGTCCGGAACAGGTCCTCCTCGAACTTCGGCAGCTGCCCGGTGCCGGTCATGGTGCGGCGGTTCACCAGGTACGGCACCGCGTGCTCGACGTACCCGTGCCGGCGGGTGTGCAGGTCCAGCAGCAGGGCGGTGATCGCCCGCTCCAGGGCCGCGCCCGCGCCGCGCAGCACGCTGAACCGCGAGCCGGAGAGCTTGGTGGCCCGGCCGAAGTCCATGATGCCCATGGCCTCGCCGAGGTCGACGTGGTCCTTCGGCGCGAAGTCGAAGCGCGGCACCTCGCCGACCCGGTGCACCTCGCGGGCGTCCGCGTCGGAGAAGCCGTCGGGGGCGTCGTCCGAGGGCAGGTTCGGGATGGTCAGCAGCAGGTCGGTCAGCTCCTGCTGGACCTGCTCCAGCTCGGCCTCGTTCTGCTGCACCTGCTCCTTGAGCGCACGGGCGGTCTCCTTCAGCTCGGTGACGTCGCCGCCCTGCTTGGCGGTGCGCTGCACCTCCTGGGCGACCTGCTTGGCGCGGGCCCGCAGCTCGTCGCCGGCCTGGATGCCGCTGTTGCGGCGGGACTGCAGCGACTCCAGCGCGGACAGGTCCAGCCGGTAGCCGCGACGTGCGAGAAGCCGGACGGCTTCGTCCCCCAGGTCGATCAGGACGCGGGCATCATGCATCGGAGTCTGCTCTCCTCGGTACTGCCAAGGGTGGAATGTGTCCCGACGGTAGCAAAGCCGCAGAACGCGGTGCAGCGCCTTTCCCCGTGGGGGTGACGGCGTGCGGGAGCGCTCCTTGCCAGATGCTCTGTTCATAGATAATCTCTGCATAGAGCAAATCGGAGCGCACCGCCGAACGAGGGGACCCGCCATGTGGGAGCACGAGCACACCGCCGAGACCACCGCCGCGCCGCACGCCGTCTGGGCCGTGCTCGCCGACCTCGACCGCTGGACCGACTGGGACACCTCGATGGAGTCCGTCGCCCTGGACGGCCCGTTCGAGGTCGGCGGCACCGTCACCATGACGCCCACCGGCCAGGACCCGATCGTCTCCGTCATCACCCGGATCGAGGAGGACCGCGCCTACGCCGACGCGACCGAGTTCGGCGGCGTCACCCTGCGCTTCTCGCACACCCTCACCGAACTCCCGTGCGGCGGCACCCGGGTGGTGCACCGCCTGGAGATCGACGGCCCGGAGGCCGGGCGGCTCGCCCCCGAACTCGGGCCGATGATCACCGAGGACTTCCCGGCGGCGATGGCCGGCCTGCTCGCGCACGCCGAGCGGGCCGGGCGGGCCGGGCGGGCCGCACGCGCCGGGCGGGCCGGGCGGGCCGGGCGGGACGGGCAGGACGACCGGGACGCCTGACGGCGCGTGAGAGGGTGGCTCCCATGGACGGACTGACCGACGGCCCGGCGAACAGCCCCGGCTTCTGGCTGTGGCACACCACCCTGCGCTGGCAGCGCGAGGTCACCGCCGCGCTCGCCCCGCTCGACCTGACGCACCCGCAGTTCGTCCTGCTCTCCTGCGCCTGGTGGCTCAACGAGCAGGGCAAGGCGCCCAACCAGCAGGAACTCTCCCGGCAGGCCGGCACCGACGTGCGGACCACCTCCCAGGTGGTCCGCAAGCTGGAGGCCAAGGGCCTGCTCGACCGCACCACCGACCCCGAGGACACCCGGTCCCGCCGCCTGCGGATCACCCCGCGCGGCATCGACCTCGCCCGCACCGCGATCCCCGCCGTCGAAGCGGTCGACCGTGCCTTCTTCGCCCGCGCCGCCACCGGCGAACCCGCCCTCGACGGCCCCGCGCTCAGCACCCTGCTGCGCCGCCTGGCCGGGGGCGGCCGGCAGGGCTGAGGACGCGTCGGGCCGCCGCGTCGGAGCGCACCGTCGGGCCGCGTCGTCAGGCCGGCCAGGCCCGCAGCTCGGCGGCCAGCACCCCGGGGTCGACCTCGTGGGTCTGGCCCGCCAGCGTCCGGTACTCCGCCCCGGGCACCGCGGCCGCCGCCGCGGCCGCCGCATCGCGCAGCAGTCGCGGGCTGAGCCCGCCGTCCAGCACCAGCACCGGCACGTCCAGCGCCGCCAGCCGCTCCACCGGCACCGGCGCGCCCTCCGCCCCGTCCAACACGTCCGCGTCGTGCACCAGGGTCGGCGCCACCGCCTCGAAGAGCGGCCACACCGGCGACTGCCGGAGCTGCTCCAGCATCGGCGCGGGCGACCCGACGAAGGCCATGAACCGGGCCACCGCAGCGCCGAACTCCCCAGCGGCGACGTCCTGTTCGACTCCCGCCCGGTAGTCCTCGAACGCGGCGCGCTGCTCCTCCGAGGTGCTGAACGGCGGCTCGTACGCCACCACCCGGGACACCCCGACGCCCGCCCCCGCGGCCCGCAGCGTCAGCGCCGCGCCGGAGGACAGGCCCAGCACCGTCGCGGCGCCGCCGGCCGCCGCGATCACCGCCGCCAGGTCCTCCACCTCCCGCTCCACCGCGTACGGGCCGCCCGCCCCGCTCCCGCCCCGGCCGCGCCGGTCGTAGTGGAACACCCGGTAGTCGTCCGCGAGTTGGGCAGACAGCCCGGCCGAGGGGCCGAACTCCATCCGGCACAGCGCGCCGTCCACGACCACCAGGGCCGGGCCCTCGCCGACCGCCTCGTAGGCGAGCGCGGTGCCGTCGGCGGAGATCATGAAGTCGGTCATCTCAGTTGCCCTTCCCGGTGGTGGCCAGGGTGTGCGCGACGAGCGCGTTGGCGTGGCCGTGGCCCAGGCCGTGCTCGGCCTTCAGCCAGGCCACCAGCTCCATGTGCTTGCTCAGCGGCGATTCGGCGATCAGCTGCTGCCACTCGGCGATCGGCCGGCCGTACTTCTGCTCGATCGACGGGAAGTAGCTGGCCGGGCCCTTGACGGGGGTGGTCATGGTGTTCGCTCCACAGGTGCGTTCGGTCTGTCGTCCCGGTGTGTCGTCCCGGTGCGTCCTCACAAGGGTGGACGGGCCCCGCCGACCGGACTCATCGGTGCCCGCCGAACTTTTTCCGCCGACTTCCCCGGCGGGCCGGTCCGCTCGGCGCCGGCCGTGCTCCGACGGCCTACCGTCGGGGCATGGCATGGATCGACGACAGCATGATCGAACGGGCCGCTACCTACCTGTGGACGGCCGGCCGCGTCCTCGAACAGCGGCGCTTCGCCCACCACTTCGGCCCCGCCCCCGACCCGGTCGGCGTCCTCGCCGCCCTGGACGCCCACTGCGCCCCCGGCGGCGGCTGGGCCTACGGCCTGGAACCCGACGTCCGCGGCCCCGCCGCCCAGCCGCTGGCCGCCGGCGCGGCTGCCCGCATCCTAGTGCCGCGTCAGGCAACCTTCGCCCGTCGCGACGCCCGGCACCCACTCTCGCCGCACCGGCCGAAAACCCAAGTACACCCAGTACGAGGGCTTCCGGCCGGCACGCCGAGAGCACGCACCGGACGCCGCTCCTTGACGGCAA
>NZ_JBIUTD010000044.1:0-44039 GCF_044741705.1 Kitasatospora sp. NPDC088134
GTTGACTTTTGGCACGCTGTTGAGTTCTCAAGGAACGGACGCTTCCTTCGACCGGCCTTCCGACCGTATCTCCGGGCGCTTCGTTCTTTCGTGTTTCCAGCTTATCAGAGGTTTTTCGCTCCGATTTCCATTCCCGCTGGAGTGGGAATTCCTTCGACTTCGCTGCAGACCTTATCAAAAGCTCTGCGCTGCTCTGCTTCGGGGTTTTGCCGGAAGCGGATTCGGCATCCTCTCGGACGCTCTGCTTCGCTTCGGCGATGTCGTAGACCCTACGCTGGGGCGGACTGTAAGTCCAATCGCGCCCAACCGTTCAAACCTACTGACCCACAGGGAGCACGTCAATGGTCCCTTGGGGTTGATCATCAGGCTACCAGGTGTGGCGGGGCCTTCGTGACCACGCCGCGCCGGGTGGGTCAGGCGGCCACCGGCTGCTGGGCGGTGCGGTCGGCGGCTTCGACGTCGCCGATCTCGCCCTGGTCGGCGGCGCGCTTGCCGAGGAACAGGGCGTAGACCAGGAAGAGCACCTCGGCGACGACGCCGATGCCGACCCGGGCCCAGGTGGGGAGGGCGGAGCCGCTGACGAAGCCCTCGATGATGCCGGAGACCAGGAGGACGACGGTGAGGCCGACCGCGGAGCCGACGATGGCGCGGCCCTCCTCGGCGAGGGCGACGGCGCGGGTGCGGGGGCCGGGGTCGACGACCGTCCAGCCGAGGCGGAGGCTGAGGCCGCCGGCGACGAAGATGGCGGTGAGTTCGAGCAGGCCGTGCGGGACGAGCAGGCCGAGGAAGAGCCAGAAGCGGCCGGCCGAGGCCATCAGGCCGATGCCGGCGGCGAGGTTCACCACGTTGGTGAACAGCATGATGATGACGGGGAGGCCGAGCAGGGCCGCGGAGGCGACGCAGAGGGCGGCGATCCAGGCGTTGTTGAGCCAGACCTGGGCGGCGAAGTTCGCCGAGGGGTGGTCGCTGTAGTAGGCCTCGTACTCGCCGCCGGGCTTGGTGAGTTCCTTGAGCTCGTCCGGCGGGACCAAGGTGTCGCGGACGTCCGCGTGGGTGCCTATCCACCAGGCGAGGATCGCGCTGAGGGCGAGGGAGACCAGGGCGACGGTCAGCCACCAGCGGCGGGTGCGGTACAGGATCGCGGGGAAGCTGGTGGTGAAGTAGCGGGCGGCGTCGCGCCAGGTGGAGCGGCGGGCGCCGGTGACGGCGTGGCGGCCGCGGGCGACCAGGGTGGTGAGGCGGCCCTCGATGCCGGCGTGCGGGGCGGCCGCCTGGACCTGGGCGAGGTGGCTGGTGGCGCGCTGGTAGAGGGTGATCAGCTCGTCGGACTCCTCGCCGGTGAGTCGGCGGCGGCCGCTCAGGGCCTCCAGACGGTGCCATTCCGCCCGGTGGGCGGCGACGAAGACGTCCAGGTCCATTGCGGATCTCTCCAGGGGCGCGGCGGGGCGGGCGGACGCAGCACTGGTTGGTGTGCGGCCGGGGCGGTGCGGGCCTTAGCTTGCCAGAGGTCGCGGCCGGCGCGGCAGGGGATTCCGGAAGCGGCGGCCCGGGGTTACGGGGCGGAGCGGGCGGCCGTATGTTGTGCGCTGTTGATGGTGGGGGTCGAGTCGTGCGGCGTGGGGTCGTCCGGCGGGCCGCGGATCGGATCGGGTGGGTGGCGTGAGCGAGCTGGTGACCGGTGAGGCGGTCGTCCTGGGACTGCGGTCGGCGCGGCTGCCGTCCCGGGCGTTGGCCCGGCTGCTGGACGGGGTCATCTACATGGTGGGGTACTTCTTCACCTTCATCTTCCTGTCCCTCGCGCTGTCCCAGCTGGAGTCGGCGGCGCTGATGGCGTTCTCGATCGGTGTGATGGCGTTCTTCCTGCTGGTGCTCCCGGTGCTGGTGGAGACGCTGTCGCAGGGGCGGTCGGTGGGCAAGGCCGCGCTGGGGCTGCGGGTGGTGCGGACGGACGGCGGGCCGATCCGGTTCCGGCACGCGCTGGTGCGCGGGCTGATCGGGGTGATCGAGTTCGGGCTGTCGGCGATGCCCGCGGTGCTGTCCTCGCTGTTCTCCGCGGACGGGCGGCGGCTGGGCGACGTGTTCGGCGGGACGCTGGTGATCCGGGAGCGGCTGCCGCAGGGCGCGCGGGACCAGGGGATGGTGCCGCCGGTGCAGCCGCAGGTGATGCACGCGCTGGGCGCCGAGCTGGCGGCCCTGGACCTGTCGGCGGTGCCGGACGGGCTGTGGCTGTCGGCGCGTCAACTGGTCGGCCGGATGCGCGAGTTGGACGCCCCGGTGGCGGCCGGGCTGGCGGAGCGGCTGGCGGCGGACCTGTCGCAGCGGGTCGCCTGGCCGGTCCCGGAGGGGCTGCCGCCGCTGGTGTACCTGGGCGCGGTGCTGATGGAGCGCCAGCGCCGGGCGTGGGAGCGGGCGGCCGCGGCGAACGGCGGGGTGCACCCGGTGCCGTGGGGTGCGGCGCCGTACGGCGTGGCCCCGTTCGGGACGGCGCCCTGGGGCGCGGCCCCGGCGGCGCAGCCGTTCGCGGCCCCGGGGCAGGCTCCGGTGCCGATGCCCGGTCAGGCCACCGGTCAGCTCCCCGTCCAGGCCGCTCCGGCGGCGCAGCCGTTCGCCCCGCCGACGCCTGCGGATGCGGCTCCGGCCCGGGTGCTGGGGTACCCGACGGTGCCGGCCCAGCCCGCCCCGGTCACCCAGGCTGCGCCCGCGCCCGCGCCCGTGGCGCAGCCCGCACCGCCCGCGCCCGTCGCGCCGTCGGTGCCGGTCGCGGACGGTCCGACGGAGTCGGCTCCGGCGGCCGGGGGTTTCGCCCCGCCCGCCTGACGGTTGACGGCGGACGGTTCACCACGGTCCCCGTCCGACCTGCGCTCAGCGGCGCGGGTTGGGCGGGGATTCGAGTTCTTCGAGGTCGATGCCGGGGGCGGCGAGCAGGACGTCCCCGCTGAGGTGCAGGTCGCGGACCTCGCCGGTGTCGAGGTCGGTGACCCGGTAGTGCTCGACGGGGAGCGGGCCGGTCTCGGTGGGGTGGTCCTGGACGGCGTGCAGCTGCCAGCCCTGGTCGAGGGTGCGGGGGGCGAGGGCGTCGCCGGTGAAGGAGACCAGGCGGATGCGGGCGCTGCCGCCGGGGGCGAGGTCGAGCAGGCGGGCGGTGGCGACCAGGAAGGCCGGGGAGTCGCCGGTGAAGGCGTGCGCCCGGTCGGTGCCCTCGGTGGCGTCGGCGGCCTCGCCGGTGGCGGCGGCCCGGACCCAGTGCACGCCGTCGAGCGCGCCGCCGCGCACCTGCCAGCCGCCGGAGCGCAGTTCGAGCCGGATCGGGCGGTGCCGGGCGTCCAGGGTGAGGTCGGTGGTGCCCTGGACGGTGCCGTCGGGCCGGTAGCGCTTGGCGACGTAGCGCCAGCCGGCGGGGCCGGGGGCGCAGCTGAAGCGCTCCTCGCCGAGCGGGGTTCCGTCGTGCGGGTCGTGGAGGGAGTAGCGGCCGTTCGGCATGCGGTGAAGCCTACGTAATCCGGGGTGCGGTCGGTGGGGGCGGGAACGCGCCGGTGCCCGGCACCCCCTCGGACGGGGAGTGCCGGGCACCGGGGTGACGGGGTGTCAGTAGCGGTACTGCTCGGCCTTGTACGGGCCCTCGACCGGGACGCCGATGTAGTCGGCCTGGTCCTGGGTGAGGGTGGTGAGCTTGACGCCGAGGGCGTCGAGGTGGAGGCGGGCGACCTTCTCGTCCAGGTGCTTCGGGAGGACGTAGACGCCGACCGGGTACTGCTCAGTCTTGGTGAACAGCTCGATCTGCGCGATGGTCTGGTTCGCGAAGGAGTTGGACATCACGAAGGACGGGTGGCCGGTCGCGTTGCCGAGGTTGAGCAGGCGGCCCTCGGAGAGCACGATGATGGTCTTGCCGTCGGCCTTGCGCCACTCGTGGACCTGCGGCTTGACCTCGGTCTTGACCACGCCGGGGAGCTTGGCGAGGCCGGCCATGTCGATCTCGTTGTCGAAGTGGCCGATGTTGCCGACGATGGCCTGGTGCTTCATCCGCTCCATGTGCGAGGCGAGGATGATGTCCTTGTTGCCGGTGGTGGTGATGAAGATGTCGGCGGTGTCGACGACGTCCTCCAGGGTGGCGACCTGGTAGCCGTCCATGGCGGCCTGGAGGGCGCAGATCGGGTCGATCTCGGTGACGATGACCCGGGCGCCCTGGCCGCGGAGCGACTCGGCACAGCCCTTGCCGACGTCGCCGTAGCCGCAGACGACGGCGACCTTGCCGCCGATCAGGACGTCGGTGGCGCGGTTGATGCCGTCGATCAGGGAGTGGCGGCAGCCGTACTTGTTGTCGAACTTCGACTTGGTGACCGAGTCGTTGACGTTGATGGCCGGGAACAGCAGCTTGCCGTCGCGGTGCATCTCGTACAGGCGGTGGACGCCGGTGGTGGTCTCCTCGGTGACGCCCTTGATGGTGGCGGCGACCTCGGTCCACTTCTGCGGGGTCTCGACCAGGGTGCGGTTGAGGAGCTCCAGGATGATCCGGTACTCGTCGTTGTCCGCGGTGTCGGGGGACGGCGCGGCGCCGGCCTTCTCGAACTCGACGCCCTTGTGGATCAGCAGGGTGGCGTCACCGCCGTCGTCCAGGATCATGTTCGGGGTCTGGCCGTCGGGCCAGGTGAGCGCCTGCTCGGTGCACCACCAGTACTCCTCCAGGGTCTCGCCCTTCCAGGCGAAGACCGGGACGCCCTGCGGGTCCTCGGGGGTGCCGTTCGGGCCGACCGCGATGGCGGCGGCGGCGTGGTCCTGGGTGGAGAAGATGTTGCAGGAGCACCAGCGGACCTCGGCGCCCAGGGCGGTGAGGGTCTCGATCAGGACGGCGGTCTGCACGGTCATGTGCAGCGAGCCGGTGATCCGGGCCCCGGCCAGCGGCTGGGCGGCGGCGTACTCGGCGCGGATCGACATCAGGCCGGGCATCTCGTGCTCGGCGAGCTGGATCTCCTTGCGGCCGAACGGGGCCAGGGAGAGGTCGGCGACCTTGAAGTCGCCGGTGGGCTGGTTCGACATGCGAACTCCTCGCGGGGTGGTCCTGGTTACGGGTGTGCTGAGCGGCAGAGGGTGCGCGGGAGCGGCCCTCTGCTGCGGCACAATCCGTCGGAGGACCTCTCTCCCTCGACCGGAGCCCGGCTCCGATCGACCGCCATCAGCAGCGACGTTTGGCACTGCTGACGAATCTACACCGATCGGGTGCGGCTCAGTGGGCGTTCGGGCCCGGACCGCCCGGAGTGGCGTCGGCGTCGGGGCCGGCCAGCGCCTTCTCCTCGGAGTAGACGTCGGGCTCCAGGTAGATCGCGCGGGCGATCGGCACGGCCTTGCGGACCCGGGTCTCGGCGTGGTCGATCGCCTCGGCGACCACCGCGGCGCTGTCCTCCGCGTTGACGCCGATCTTCGCGGCGACCAGCAGTTCCTCGGGGCCGACGTGCAGGGTGCGCATGTGGATCACCGAGGTGACGGTGTCGTGGTCGACCAGCGCCTCGCGGATCTTCGCCACCACCTCGGCGTCGGCGGACTCGCCGATCAGCAGCGACTTGGTCTCCAGCGCCAGCACCAGGGCGATCACCACCAGCAGGATGCCGATGCACAGGGTGCCGACGCCGTCCCAGACCCCGTCCCCGGTGGCGACCGTCAGGCCGACGCCGCCGAGCGCCAGCACCAGGCCGATCAGCGCGCCGGTGTCCTCCAGCAGCACCACGGGCAGCTCGGGGGCCTTGGCCCGGCGGATGTACGCGGACCAGCCGTGCTGGCCCTTGTCCTTCGACGCCTCCTTGTAGGCGGTGAGGAAGGAGTAGCCCTCCAGCAGGACCGCGAAGACCAGCACGCCGACCGGCCAGTACCAGTTCTCCAGCTCGTGCGGGTGGGAGATCTTCTCGTAGCCCTCGTAGACCGCGAACATGCCGCCGACGCTGAACAGCACGATGGAGACCAGGAACCCGTAGATGTACCGCTCGCGGCCGTAACCGAACGGGTGCTCCTCGGTGGCGGCCCGCTGGGCGCGCTTGCCGCCGACCAGCAGCAGCACCTGGTTGCCGGAGTCGGCGATCGAGTGCACGCCCTCGGCGAGCATCGAGGACGAGCCGGAGAACGCGAACGCCACGAACTTGCTCAGCGCGATCCCCAGGTTCGCGGACAGTGCCGCCACCAGCGCCTTGGTGCCGCCTTCGGTACTCAACCCCGCACTTCCCTCCGCCGGGCCCGGGGCTTTGCCGGGCCTTGGTTGACGAGGGGACGATACCGCGTCAGCTCCTGGTCGCCAGGCCGAGGTACACCGCGGCGAAGTCGGTCAGACCGATCAGTTCGGCCAGCGCCTGCAGCGGGTCCTCCAGGCTGGAGGCGTGCTCGGTGACCCGCACCTCGTGCGCGGCGGCGAGCCGCCGGGCCCGGGCCACCGGCCAGGCGGCGGCCTCCAGTTCGGCCACGCCGGGGGTGTGCCGGAGCAGCAGCACCTGGAGCTGGAGCGGCACCGGCTCCTCGACCCGGTCGCGGAAGAAGTCGTCCGGGTCGGCGCCGGCGCCCAGCCGGCCGGTGAACATGCCGCGGTGCGCCGTCAGCGCCTGCGGGAGGCGGGCGGCCAGCGCGGGCAGGCCGGCCCGGTCGGCGAGCGCGGCCGCGAACCGCTCCCCCGCGGCGGCGGCGGGCGCGCCCTCGGCCCACAGCAGCGGGACCGTCTCGGCGAGCCGGGCGGCCAGCGTCTTCGCCGGGTTGTCGTACGCCTGGGCGTCCGGGCGGCAGCGGACCGCCACCTCGTCCAGCCGGTCGGCGGCCGACTCCAGGGCGCCGGGCGCGAGTTGGGCCGCGCCGACCCGGTCGGCCAGGGTCAGCAGCGGGGCCAGGAAGGCCCACAGCGCGGCTGGGTCCTCGGCCGGGAGGTCGGGTTCGGCGTCGGTGCCGTCCGGCTCCACCGCGCTCGGCTCGAACGGCAGCGGCAGGCCGCGCACCTGGAGGGCCGCCTCGAACAGCTCCGAGCCCTCCGGGGCGATCACCGCGACGGCGCAGCCCCGGGCGTACGCCTGCTCGGCCAGGTTGATCAGGCCGCCCTCCCGGCCGCCCGCGCTGGCCAGCACGACCAGGTCCAGCGGGTTGGCCCAGCCCGGGAGTTGCCAGGTCTCGCCGTCGGTGAAGGCGAACCCGTCGGGGCGGGCGTCGGCGGGCGGCAGCGGCCACACCTGGGTGCTGGGCAGGGCCAGCGCCGCCAGCACGGCGGCCGCCGTCAGGACTCCGCCGTGCCCGGCCACCAGCACCGCGCGCGGGCGGCCGTCCGGGTCCAGCGCGTTGACGCCGGCCGCGTCGGCCCGGCGCAGCGCGATCCTGATCCGGGCGCCCGCCCCGGCCAGGGCCAGCAGCTCGCGGCGGCGGTCGGCGCGCTGCAGCGCGGCCGGGTCGTCCAGCAGGGAGTCGTCGAACATGGCGGCTGGCCTCCAGCGACTGGGCGGGGCAGGGGTCAGGACGGGCGGCGGGCCTCGTCCACCAGCAGGACCGGGATGCCGTCACGGACCGGGTACACCAGGCCGCAGCCCTCGCCGGTGCAGCGCAGCTCGTGCACCTCGCCCTCGATCTCCTCGTCGAGCGGCGAACGGCACTCCGGGCAGACCAGGATCTCCAGCAGGAAGGACGGCAGGCTCATGGTGCTCGGCTCCGGGAACTCTCGTGGCGGTCGTGGTGCGAAGGGCCGTGACACAGCAGTACCCCGGCCGGTGGCAACCCTACCGGCCGGGGCACCCGAAAAGTCAGCGGCTGGCTGACCCGTGCGTCAGCCCCGCACGATGGCCAGCACGCCGTCGCGCAGCTCGGCCATCTTCGCCGGGTCCTTGGCCTCGGCGTTCAGGCGCAGCAGCGGCTCGGTGTTGGAGGCGCGCAGGTTGAACCACCAGTCCGGGCCGGCCACAGTCAGGCCGTCCAGCTCGTCGGTGGTGACGCCCTCCAGGCCCGCGTAGGCGGCCCGCACCTTCTCGGTGGCGGCGGCCTGGTCGGCGACCGTGGAGTTGATCTCGCCGGAGGCGGCGTACCGCTCGTACTTGGCGGTCAGCGCGGACAGCGTGCCGTCCTGCCCGCCGAGCGCGGCCAGCACGTGCAGCGCGGCCAGCATGCCGGTGTCGGCGCGCCAGAAGTCGCGGAAGTAGTAGTGCGCGGAGTGCTCGCCGCCGAACACCGCGTCGGTGTTCGCCATCTCCTGCTTGATGAAGGAGTGGCCGACCCGGGTGCGGACCGGGACGCCGCCGAGGTCGCGGACCACCTCGGGGACCGTCCAGGAGGTGATCAGGTTGTGGATGATCGTCGGGTTGGCCTCGCCGTTCGCCTGGGCGCGGGCGATCTCCCGCTCGGCGACCAGCGCGGTGATCGCGGACGGGGAGACCGCGTCGCCGTTCTCGTCGATCACGAAGCAGCGGTCGGCGTCGCCGTCGAAGGCCAGGCCGAGGTCGGCGCCGACCTCGCGGACCTTGGCCTGCAGGTCGACCAGGTTGGCCGGGTCCAGCGGGTTCGCCTCGTGGTTCGGGAAGGTGCCGTCCAGCTCGAAGTACATCGGGACGACGTCCAGCGGCAGGCCGTCGAAGACGGTCGGCACGGTGTGGCCGCCCATGCCGTTGCCCGCGTCCACCGCGACCTTGAGCGGGCGGATCGCGGTCAGGTCGACCAGCTTGCGCAGGTGGTCGGCGTAGCCGCCCAGGGTCTCCTTGGAGCTGAGCGCGCCCACGGTGGCGGCCTCGGCGGCCGGGACGTGCACCTTGCCGTCCTCGTCGAGCCAGGACTCGACCAGCTCGCGGATCTCCGACAGGCCGGTGTCCTGGCCGACCGGGGCGGCGCCCGCGCGGCACAGCTTGATGCCGTTGTACTGGGCCGGGTTGTGCGAGGCGGTGAACATCGCGCCGGGCAGGTCCAGGCTGCCGCTGGCGTAGTACAGCTGGTCGGTGGAGCACAGCCCGATCTCCACCACGTCCGCGCCGCGCGAGGCCGCGCCCTCGGCGAACGCGCGGGACAGCGAGGGCGAGGACGGCCGCATGTCGTGGCCGACCACGACCGCACTGCCGCCGACCACCTCGACGAACGCCGCACCGAAGGCGTACGCCAGCGACTCGTCCCACTGGTCCGGCACGACGCCCCGGACGTCGTACGCCTTCACAAGCTGCTTGAGGTCCCGCACCAGAATGCTCCCGTGTCTGTTCCGCACTGTGCTGCGGGCCGGGCGGACCTGGTGTCCGCGCCGCCCGCAGAGGGGCAGCGTACCCGGCCACGGGAAATGCCCGGTGCCGCCGTCCGGCGCGGGGCGGTCAGCTCTCCGGCGAGCGGAGCACCCGCAGGTGCCCCCGGCGGCCCGACTCGCCCTCGCCGGGCGGCCCCTGACGGGGCGTGCGCTCCTGCGGGCGGGCGGCCTCGCGGACCGCGTTCGCCAGCGCCTCCAGGTCGTCGCTGCTGCGGCGCACCGCGGTGTCGGCGGCCAGCCGGACCACCTCCCAGCCGCGCGGCGCCGTCAGGCGCTCGGCGTGCTCGGCACACAGGTCGTAGCAGTGCGGCTCCGCGTACGTCGCCAGCGGGCCGAGGACGGCCGTGGAGTCCGCGTAGACGTACGTCAGCGTCGCCACGGCCGGTCGGCCGCACGCGGTCCGCGAACAACGACGTACAGAGCTCACGAGGGTGGACGGTACCGTACTGGGCACCGGGCCGCGAAGACCCGCCCCCGGCTCGCGTGTCCCCGGCGGGCCCGCTGCCGTCACGCGCCGTGCTCGAGTGGTCCACTTCCGGGCATCCAGGGACTACGCTCGACACTGCTATGGACAGCCCGACTCCCTCGTCCCCGTCCGGTCCCGGCCGCCGCAGGCACCGCGACCGGCACGGCCGCGGCCTGCGCGGACCGCTGGCGCCGCCGCAGGTGCCCATCTCGCTGACCCGGTCCGAGCTCTTCGACGACTACGTCCGGGAGTCCATGGAGCGACTGGTCCGGCGCTGGCCGCAGCTGGAGGACGTGGAGTTCGCCGTCCTGGAGGTCCCGCTGCCCGTCAAGGGTGAACCCGAGCCCGAGGCCGTCCCGCTCGGCCGGGTGATTCCGGGCGCGGCGGGGCGGCGCAGCCGCATCCTGGTCTACCGGCGGCCGGTGGAGATCCGCGCCAAGGCCAAGGAGGACCGGGCCGCGCTCGTCCACGAGATCCTGATCGAGCAGGTCGCGGAGCTGCTGGGGCTGTCGCCGGACGCGATCGATCCGCGCTACGGCGAGGAGTAGCCCGGGGCCGGGAGCTCTCGGGCAGACGAAGCACCCAGGGGCCCGGGGAACTCTTGGGCAGACGAGGGTGCGAAATCAGGGGCCCGGGGAACGGCGGGGCCGAGAGGCGATGGGCCGGGACACAGTGGGGCGCCACGGGGCGTCGGCCAAAAGACCTTCGGCCCGAAACGGGGTGGCGCCTCGCAGCCCGTCGGACACCCGCCACTCGGCCCCGCCGTTCCCCGGGCCCCTGGAGCTTCGCTCCCAGCGGGCCCAGGACGGAGTTTCGTTACCGGCGGGCCCAGGACGGAGCTCCGCTCCCAGCGGGCCCCTGACGGGGCTCCCGGGAGCTTCGCTTCCTACTTGAGGACCACGCCGGGGTCGGCGGCGACCTGGGGGACTTCGACGGTGGCGTGGTCGTCGCGGAGTTGTTGGGTGGTGAAGGCGGGGACGTCCTTGGCCGGGACGGTGAGTTGGCGGGTGGCGAGGACGGGGCCGCCGGAGACGGTCTGGACGGTGAGGGCGTAGGGGCCGTTGAGGCCGGCGGGGTCGATGCCGTCGACGGTGACGGTGGTGCCGGCGGGGACCGCGACGTCCTTGGTGGCGGGGGTGCCGCCGTTGGTGCCGGCCGAGGAGGTGACCTTGACCTTGGCGTCGGTGTCGACGGCGGTGAGGATCAGCGCGGTCTGGCCGCCCCGGTTGTCGGCGAGGGAGGCGCGGGCGCCGACGGGGGTGCCGGCGGCGAGCCACGCGGCTTCGGTCTTGCCCTTGTTCTCGCGGTCGACCCGGAGGCCGGCCACGACGGGGGTGGCGTGCTTGGGGTCGGTGGGGGTGAGCCGGATCGCGCTGGCGCCCTCGCGGGTCTCGGCGGCGAACTGGAAGTCGAGGGCGGCGGTCATGCCGGCCTTGACGTGGATGCTCTCCTTGCCGGCGGGGGTGAACCAGCCGTTCTTGCCGGAGAGTTGGACCTTCAGGTCGGCGTCGTCCGAGGAGTCGGTGGCGACCACCAGGTGGGCGGTGGTGACGTCGGCGGGGATGCCGGGGACGGTCACCGAGGGGGCGGGGTCGGCGGAGGGTTCGAGCCAGTCGGCGCCCTTGCCGGTCTCCAGGGCGTGCAGCCCGGCGCCGACCCGGCCGCTGCGGGCGACCACGTGCACGGCGAGGTCGTTGACCGGGCCCTTGCTGAGGCCGCTGAGCAGCAGGGTCTTGAAGGTGCCGGGGGCGACCGCGATGCCGGCGGCGAGCTCGTTCTCGACCAGGCCCTTGTCGCCGTACATCCGCAGGTCGACGACGGCGGGCACGGTGTCGGCGTTGACCAGGGTGACGTAGTCGACCCGGTTGGGGCCGGTGCTGGCGCCGGAGAACCAGAAGCTGGTGCCGGAGGGGGCGCAGCGGGTGCCGGAGAGGGCGGAGCCGCCCTGTTCGGAGCTGGTGGTCTGGCTGACGGTGAAGCCGGGGGCGAGGTTGCCGGTGGCGAGCGCGAAGCTGCCGGGGGCGGTGTCGTTGTTGGCGGCCGGGCCGGCCGCGGGGACGCCGGGCTTGGCCAGGGTGAGGCGGGCGTCGAGCACGGGCGCGACGGGGGCGCCGGAGGGCTGCCCGGAAGGCTGGGGGGCGGGCTGCGCGGCGGGGCTGCCGGACGGGGCCGGGGCGCCGCTCGCGGCGGGCTGGACCGGGGTCTGGGCAGCGATCACGTTGTCGCGGGTGGCGTCGGCGAGCAGGCCGGTGCCGGTGCTGCCGGAGCCGCCCTCGGGGCTGAACAGGGTGAGGGTGGTGGAGCCGACGGCGCCCTGCATGGGCGGCGGGCAGACCAGGGCGGTGCGTTCGACCTGGGCGGTGGTGCGCTTGCCGGTGGCGCCCGCGGCGGGGGCGACCGGCGGGCGGAGCTCGGCGATGCCGAACACCAGGCCGAGGACGGCGACGCCGGCCAGCAGCGACTGGCCGGTGCGGCTGCCGCCGGCCACGGCGCTCAGGTCGGGGGCCTTGAGCTTGGGTGCCTTCAGGGTGGGCTTCTTCATCGCGGGTCAGCTCCCCGTCCCGGGCCGCTGCGGGTGCTGGCTGCCGTAGGGGTCGTTGGGGTCGTAGTAGGTGGTGGGCTGCTGCTGCTCGGGCAGCCAGGGCTGTCCGGCGTCGTGCTGCTGGTCGGCGTACGGGTCGGTCCAGCCCTGGGCGGCCGGGGCGTCGTAGCCGTAGGGCTGCTGCCCGTACGGGTCGTAGCCCTCGGACTGCTGCTGGTGCGGCACGCCGACGGGCTGCTGGTGGGCCGGGTCGTAGCCGTAGGCGTCGGCCGGGTAGCCCTGCTGCTGGTACGGGTCGGCCTGGTGGTCGGCCTGGTAGGGGTCCGTCCGGTACGGGTCGGCCTGGTAGGGATCGGCCTGGTACGGGTCGGCGAAGGGCTCGGGCTCGGGCAGGTGGTCGGCCGCCGGCTCGGGTTCGCCGGCGGGCCGGTCGGGGGCGCCGCCGGCGTAGACACCGGGGTCGGCGTCCTCGCCGTCGCCCTCGCCGCGTTCGGCGAGGCGGCGGGCCCGGCGGCTGCCGGGGGCGGGGGCCTGGGCCTGGGCGGCGGCGGCCAGCGCCTGGGCGGCGACCACGTCCTCGGGCAGGTCGTCGTCGTTGGTGTTGCGGCGGCCGGGCAGGGCGAGGACCAGGACGACCACGCCGAGCAGCAGCTGGCCCCAGACCCAGCCGGTGTGCAGGGTGCTGCCGGTGCGGGTGACGTCGAGGCTGCCGCCCTCGGCGGGGAGGGTGAAGCCCTGCGCCCAGCCGTCGAGGGTGACGGGGGTGAGCGGCTTGCCGTCCAGGGTGGCCTGCCAGGCGGGGTCGGCCTGTTCGGCGAGCCGCAGCTGGCGGCCGGCCGGGCCGGCCGGGATGCTGCCCCGGACGTCGCGGGCGCCGGACGGCACGGTGATCGGGACGGCGCCGGGGCTGACGATGGCGGCCCGGGTGCCGGGGACGCTGCTGATCTGCCAGAGGCCGACGCCGTGGTCGAGGCTGAGCCGGGTGACGCCGGGGGTGGTGTCGAGGACGTCCCGGACCTTGGCGATCACCGGGTCCTTGACCTGGACGTAGCTGACGCCGTAGCCGGCCAGGGTGCGCGCCAGGTCGCCGCCGGAGCCGGCCAGCAGCTTCGCGGTGAGCTGGTCGAGCTTGCCGTCGGCGGCGGCGTCCACGGTGCTCTCGGCCTGCCCGGTCGTCAGGCCGGGGCCGCGGACCAGGGTGTAGCGGACGGCGTCGCCCGAGGCGTCGCCGGTGACCATCAGGGTGCGGGAGCGGTCGGTGGTGTTGGCGGCCTCGGCGATGAACGCGGGGACCTGCGCGGCGGGGCCGCGGTGCAGCGGGCCGTCGGCGCCGGTGACCGCCCACCAGGCGGCAGTGCCGAGCGGGGCGAGCACGGCGGAGGCGACCAGCAGCGCGGCGACCGGCTGGCGCCAGCCGAAGGCGATGCCGGAGACCCGGGCGTTGGCGCCGTCGGCGCCGATCGCGGCGGCGGCGAGCAGGGCGACGCCGGCCAGCAGGGCGGCCGGGCCGGCCCAGGCCGGGGTGGCGGGGCCGCCGGAGGCGGGGGTGACGGCGGTGCCGGCGACGATCACCGAGAAGACCAGGCCGGCGAGGGCGGCGCCCCAGGCGGCGAGCACGGCGCGGCGGCGGTCGGCGCGCAGCAGGGCGGCGAGGGCGGCGAGCACCACGCCGGCGGAGAGCCAGACCGGGGGCACGCCGGCGCCGCCGGGGTTGACCAGGATCAGGCCGAGCGGGTCGGCGGCGGGGCCGTTGAAGCCGGCCACGCCGGCCTCCAGCAGCAGCCGGGACGGGTCGGCGAGGACGTGCAGCGACCAGGGGGCGAGCACCAGGACGGGGACGCCGAGGATGACGGCGACGCGTAGGCCGAGCAGCCGCAGCGCCTGGGCGCCGCGGCCGAAGGCGCCGCCGCGGAGCACGGCGTGGCCGAGCGCGGCGAGGCTGAGCGGGACGGCGATGGCCCAGGTGAGCGGGACGAAGGCGGTGCCGAGGGTGAGCAGCAGCACGGTCATCCAGGCGGAGCGCCAGCCGGGGCGGGCGCCCTTGGCGGCGGTCTCGGTGCGGATGCCGAGGCCGGCGGTGATCGCGGCGGCGCGGGCCAGCGGGGGCAGCAGGACGGCGAGCACGGCGGTGCCGATCCGGCCCTGGGCGAGCGCGCCGGTGGCGGCGGGCAGCAGCGCGTAGGTGGCGCTGGCCCAGGCGCGGACCAGCTTGGAGGCGATCAGCGGCCGGGAGACCAGGTAGGCGCCGACCGCGGCGAGCGGGACGGAGAGCACCACCAGCAGGGTGAGCGCCAGGTCGGCGTGGTCGAACAGGGCCCAGGACAGGATCGACAGGACCGCCAGGTAGGGCGGGGCGGTGGCGGTGGAGCCGGTGCCGACGGGGTGCCAGGGCGCGGCGTACATGTTCCACAGGCCGGCGGCGCCGTCGGCGGCGGGCAGCAGGGCGCCGCCCTGGAGGTAGCCGGCGCCGATCAGGTCGCGGCAGGCGATCAGCGCGAACAGCAGCAGGGCGGCGAACAGTACGGGGGCGGGGCGCCGGACCAGTTTCTTGAGCAGCGCGAACTGCTCGACCACCAGGTCGTCGGCGTCCTCGTCGCCGGGCCCGGACTCGACCGAGCCGTGCCGGCCGCCGGTGTCGTCGGTGCCGCCGATGCCGAGCGAGGTGACCACGTTCTCGACGGCGAGGCGGGCGGTGGCGCCGGGGACCGGGAACAGGGTGCGGTCGTCCAGCGAGTCGACCGAGCGGGTCCGGCGGCGGCGCGCGCGGGCTGCCATCAGCCGTGGCAGGCGCAGCAGTTCGTGGCCGAGGCCGGCGATCTCGTCGTAGGCCTGGCGGGGGTCCTTGCCGACCAGGTTGACGATCACCCGGAGCAGGGTGCCGACGATCAGCCGGAGCAGGGTGTAGGGGAACAGCGCGCCCTTGGAGTTGGCGAGCAGGGTGTAGACGGCGCCGGCCTTGTCGACCCGGTGCGGGTGGGCGGAGGCGCAGTCGATGGGGCGGCGTTCGCGGCTGGCGGCCTCGGCGTGCCGGAGCACGGCGTCGGGGGCGACCACGACGCGGTGGCCGGCCGCGTTGACCCGCCAGCAGAAGTCGGTGTCGTCCCGCATCAGCGGCAACGCCTTGTCGAATCCGCCGAGTTCCTCGAAGACGTCGCGGCGGACCAGCATGCCGGCGGTGGAGACGGCGAGGACGGGGCGGACCTGGTCGTGCTGGCCCTGGTCCTGCTCGCGGCGGTCGAGTCCGGTCCAGCGGCGGCCGGAGCGGGCGATGGTGACGCCGACCTCCAGCAGCTGGCGGCGGTCGTACCAGGAGCGGAGCTTGGGGCCGACGACGGCGGCGGTGGGGGTGGAGTCGGCGACCTGGAGCAGTCGGCGCAGGGCGTCGGTCTGCGGTTCGCAGTCGTCGTGCAGCAGCCAGAGCCATTCGACCGGCTGGGTCTCGCGCGGTCCGCCGCGGCCGAGTTCGTCCTCGGTGCCGAGCGGGTCGCCGAAGTCGTCCCAGCCGCCGGTGACCGGGTCGTAGCCGGACGGGTCGAGGCTGTAGGAGAGGTCCTCGGGGCGCAGCGGGGGGCTGTTGAAGACGGCTTCGCCGACGGCGCGGCCGAAGCCGACCCGGCGGCCGAGGATCTGCGGCCCGCTGTCGGGGAGCCAGTCGCCGAGGGTGTCGGCGAGCAGTTGCGGGGAGTTGTCGGTGGAACCGGTGTCGACCGCGAGGATCCGCTGGACCTGCCGGTCCTGGCCGAGCAGTCCGGCGAGCGCCTGCGGCAGCCAGCGGGCGCCGTCGTGCGAGACGATCACCGCGGTGACCAAGTGGCGCGGGTAGGCGGGCGGCCTGGCAGCGGAGAAGCCGCTCTGGTGGCTGTAGACAGTCATCGGGTGCGCGGACCACCGGTTCGGGTTTGACGGCAGATGACGCACCACACTAACGGCTCCGGGTGGCGCGGTCGTCCCGGGTGTGCGTGAAGAGACGGTGCAGTGGGTATCACGCCCGCGCTCCGGGGCGGCCGGGCACGCGAAAGCGCCCCACCTGTTCGGTGAGGCGCCGGCACAGCTCGGGGTGGTGCGGGGTCAGACCGCGCTCTTCTTCAGGCGGCGGCGTTCGCGCTCGGAGAGGCCGCCCCAGATGCCGAACCGCTCGTCGTTGGCGAGGGCGTACTCCAGGCACTCCGCGCGGACCTCGCACGCCAGGCAGACCTTCTTGGCCTCCCGGGTGGAGCCGCCCTTCTCGGGGAAGAAGGACTCGGGGTCGGTCTGGGCGCACAGGGCGCGTTCCTGCCAGCCGAGTTCCTCTTCTTCTTCCTCGATGCCCTCACCGATCAACAGCTCAAAGAGCTCGCTCATGCTGGCGCGCCTCCTCTGCCCCTCTTGGCGTCCCCGTGGTGTTGCCGTTGCCGGTGCGGCGGAACGACACGAGGGAAATTACAGTTGCGTCACTCTGGCCCAGTCAAGCCGAGCTCTGGTATTGGGCCAAGGATTCACTCCCCGGAACCAAGCCACTACGAATAGTGTACATATTCGGACAACCAGGACACTCCGCCCAGTCCCTGACCTGCCGTCAGGCCGTCCGAGCGCTCCCGACCGGACCGGTCCGGGGCGATCTCACGGCGTCCCTTCCCGGCGATCTTGGGGTCGAAACCTTAATGGGCGCTTATCACCCCATCCGGTGGTTCCCGGGTGATGTGACCCGAATGTCCGTCCGTGCGCCTTGACACTGGAGGGTCGGTTGCGGTCTGCTAGCCCCCATGTCAGAGTTCTCGGCCCTCGCCACCGACCGGCGCCGCCAGGCGCTCCTCGGTGCTGCCGTGAACTCCTCGTCGTGTTGTCGCCGCTGTCTCCGCTGTATCTAGGCGCCCGCGTCCCACCGCGCGCCGCCCCGGAACAGAGGCCGAGCCGCGCGACAGTCCCCCCTGAACGCTCCGCGGTTCCGGCTGATCCCCACTCGCAGCCGAACCCGAGGACGTCACGACCGTGCGAATGCCCCGCTTCCGCAAGCGCAACCGCGATCGCAAGCGCTTTCCCTCCGCTCCCCTCTCCCCCGCTCCCCTCCCCGCCGCCGGCCCGCGCTGGACGGACGGCCTGAGCGACGTCTCCATCGCCGGCGACCCGACGGCCTTCCCGCACCTGGCCCGCACCGACCTGCCCGCGCACCCGACCACGGTGGCCGGCTACGCCCGGCTGGTCCGGGAGATCGCCGCCGACCGGGCCCGCTGGGAGCCGCTGGTCCGCTACGACGCGCTGACCCGCTGGTACGCCCGGCTGGAGACCGGCCCCGGCTACGAGGTCTGGCTGCTCAGCTGGCTGCCCGGCCAGTCCAGCGGCTTCCACGACCACGGCCGGGCCTCCGGTGTGATGACGGTCCTTCAGGGCGAACTCACCGAGCGCTCGTTGACGGCCGGCGGCGAGGGCTCGCGCGCCCTGGCGCCGGGCGGTCTGCGGGTGTTCTCCCCCGGCTACCTGCACGAGATGGTCAACGCCGCGCTGGAGCCCGCCGTCTCGATCCACCTCTACACCCCGGGCCTGGTCGAGATGAACCAGTACCCGGCCGTCCCGGACACCGCCCGTCACCAGGTGCACTGACGCGCTGGCAGGATGAGGTCATGCGAATCACTGCGTTGGCAGGCGGCATCGGCGGGGCCAGGTTCCTGCGCGGGCTGCGGGCGGCGGTCTCCCCCGGGGACGAGATCACCGTGATCGGGAACACCGGCGACGACATCCACCTGTACGGGCTGAAGGTCTGCCCCGACCTGGACACCGTGATGTACACCCTGGGCGGGGGCATCCACGAGGAGCAGGGCTGGGGCCGGACCGACGAGACCTGGTCGATCAAGGAGGAGATGAAGGCGTACGGGGTCGGGCCCGAGTGGTTCGGGCTCGGCGACCGCGACTTCGCCACCCACATCGTCCGCACCCAGATGCTGGCCGCCGGGTACCCGCTGTCCGCCGTGACCGAGGCGCTCTGCGACCGCTGGCGGCCCGGCGTCCGGCTGCTGCCGATGACCGACGACCGGGTCGAGACGCACGTCCGGATCACCGACGCCGACGGGCCCCGGGTGGTGCACTTCCAGGAGTACTGGGTGCGGCTGCACGCCGCCGTCGACGCCGAGGCGATCATCCCGGTCGGCGCCGACACCGCGAAGCCCGCGCCCGGCGTGCTGGAGGCCATCGCCGACGCCGACCTGGTCCTGCTGCCGCCGTCGAACCCGGTGGTCTCGATCGGCACGATCCTCGCCGTCCCCGGTGTCCGGGAGGCGGTCGCCGCCGCGCCCGCCCCCGTGGTCGGCCTCTCCCCCATCGTCGGCGGCGCCCCGGTGCGCGGCATGGCCGACAAGGTGCTGGCCGCCGTCGGCGTCGAGACCTCCGCCGCCGCGGTGGCCCGGCACTACGGCTCCCGCCGCACCGGCGGGCTGCTGGACGGCTGGCTGGTCGACTCCGCCGACGCCGCCGCGGTGGCCGAGGTCGAAGCGGCCGGGATCGCCTGCCGGGCCGTCCCGCTGCTGATGACCTCCGTCGACGCCACCGCCGAGATGGCGCGCGCCGCGCTGGCGCTGGCGGCCGAGGTGTCCGGATGACCGCCGCCGGGCTCCAGGTGCTGCCCGTCCGCGGCCTGCCGGAGGTCGGGGCGGGCGACGACCTCGCCCAACTCATCGCCAAGGCCGGGGAGTTCGAGGACGGCGACGTCCTGGTGGTCACCTCCAAGGTGGTCTCCAAGGCCGAGGGCCGACTGGTGCACGCGGACGACCGGGAGGCCGCGATCGACGCCGAGACCGTCCGGGTGGTGGCCCGCCGCGGCCGGTCCCGGATCGTCGAGAACCGCAACGGCCTGGTGATGGCCGCCGCCGGCGTCGACGCCTCCAACACCGCCCCCGGCACGATCCTGCTGCTGCCGGTCGACCCCGACGCCTCGGCCCGCCGACTGCGCGCCCGGATCCAGGAGTTGACGGGCCGCCGGCTGGCCGTGCTGATCACCGACACCTTCGGCCGCCCCTGGCGCAGCGGCCTGACCGACGTGGCGATCGGCGCCGCCGGCCTCCCCGTCCTGGAGGACCACCGCGGGCGGGTCGACAGCTACGGCAACGAGCTGCGGCTCACCATCACCGCGACCGCCGACGAACTCGCCGCCGCCGCCGACCTGGTGAAGGGCAAGGCCACCGGCACCCCCGTCGCGGTGGTCCGCGGCCTGCCGCACCTGGTCACCGCCGAGGACGGGGAGGGCGTCCGGCCGTTGATCCGCTCCGCCGCGAACGACATGTTCCGGCTCGGCACCTCCGAGGCCGTCCGCGAGGCCGTCACCCTCCGGCGCACCGTCCGCGCCTTCACCGACGAGCCCGTCGACGGCGGCGCCGTCCGCCGCGCGGTCGCCGCCGCCGCCACCGCGCCCGCCCCCCACCGCACCACCCCCTGGCGGTTCGTCCTGCTCGAATCCCCCGAGGTCCGCACCCGGCTGCTGGACGCCATGCTCGACGCCTGGCGCCGCGACCTCCGCGACCTCGACGGCTGGACCGAGGAGCGGATCGCCCGGCGCACCGCCCGCGGCGAGGTGCTGCGCGGTGCGCCGTACTTGATCGTCCCCTGCCTGGTCATGGACGGGTCCCACGACTACCCCGACGGCCGGCGGGCCGGGGCCGAACGGGAGATGTTCACCGTCGCGGTCGGCGCCGCCGTGCAGAACCTGCTGGTGACCCTCACCGGTGAGGGCTACGGCTCCGCGTGGGTGTCCTCCACGATGTTCTGCCGCGACACCGTCCGCGACGTCCTCGACCTCCCCGCGGACTGGGACCCGATGGGCGCGATCGCCGTCGGCCGACCGGCGGAGGAGCCGAGGGAGCGTCAACCCCGACCTGCGGACGCCTTCTTGAGGGTGCTCTAGGGACGTTTTTCAGGGGCCCGGGGAACGGCGGGGCCGAGAGGCTGATCGCCGGAACACAGTGGGGCGCCACGGGGCGTCGGCCAAAGACCTCCGGGCCGGAAAAGCGGAGCCCTCTCATCTTCGGCGGTGGTCGTTCGGGGCGAGGCGGGGCCCGTACTTCGGGGGGCGGGCGCCGGTGAGGGGGAGGAGGCGGCAGAGGCGGTGGCGGTGGGGGCGGTAGGGCTCCAGGAGGGCGAGCATCTGGGCGTCGTCGCTGCGGGGCCGGCCGGCCAGGGCCCAGCCGACGGTGTGGGGGAGGTGGTAGTCGCCGACCGAGACCGCGTCCGCGTCGCCGTTGCTGCGCTGGAGGGTTTCGGCGGCGGTCCAGATGCCGATGCCGGGGACGGTGGTGAGGCGGGCGAAGGCGTCCGCGGGGGACATCGTGGCTGCTTCTTCCAGGCGGGCGGCGAGGCGGACCGCGCGGGCGACGGTGGCGGAGCGCTTGGGGTCGACGCCCGCGCGGTGCCAGGCCCAGCTGGGGACGAGGGACCAGTCGCGGGCGGTGGGGACGACCCGCAGGCCGAGTTCGGCGCCGGGGCCGGGCGCGGGGGTGCCGTAGGCGTGCAGCAGGGTGCGCCAGGCGCTGCGGGCCTCGCCGGTGGTGACCTTCTGTTCCAGGATCGCCGGGAGGAGGGAGTCCAGCACCAGGCCGCTGCGGGTCAACCGCAGTCCGGCGCAGGCGCGTTGGGCCTCGCGCAGCGGGCCGGGTGGGAGGACCAGGCCGTCGGGGTCGTCGTGCGCGCCGAGCAGCGCGGGGAGCTGGTCGAGCAGCCAACTCCCGCCCGGGCCCCAGGCGGTGGCCTCGATCTCGCCGGGGCGGGCGGTGATCCGCAGGGTGCCGGGCCCGCCGGGGGTGCGGGAGGAGCGCCAGACGGTGCCGTCGGGGGTGCGCCGGAAGGTGGGGTCGCCGGCCCCGTGCTGGAGCGGGAAGAGGGTGCGGGCGAGGTCCAGGGGGTAGCCGGGCCGCCAGTGTCGGGTCCGTTCTGGCATCGTCGGTCCTCGGTGGCGGGGCGGGCGGCAAGGGCGTCTGCGAGGGTAGCGCGACGCGGCGTTCCGACGGGCCGGGCACCCTCCCGTCCGGGCGGGGGCAGGCCGTAGGCTGGGGTGCACCATGACTGCGCCTTTCGCTGCCGACGCCCGCACCCCCGCCGAGCTGCTGCAGGCCTACCTGCGCGCCGGGGCCGATGCCGACCCGTCCCGCCCTCTGGTGACCTTCTACGACGATTCCACCGGGGAACGGGTGGAGTTGTCGGCGAAGACCTTCGACAACTGGGTGGCGAAGACGGCCAACCTGCTGCAGGACGAGTTGAACGCGTCCCCGGACGACCGGGCGGCGCTGCTGCTGCCGGCCCACTGGCAGAGCGCGGTGTGGCTGCTGGCCTGCTGGTCGGTGGGCGTGGTCGCGGTGCCGGGCGGCGAGCCGAAGGACGCCGAACTGGTGGTGTCAGGTCCGGACGGGCTGGCGGCGGCGCAGGAGTGCCCGGGCGAGCGGGTGGCGCTGGCGCTGCGCCCGCTGGGCGGCCGGTTCCCGCAGCGGCCGGACGGGTTCCTGGACTACGCGGCGGAGGTGCCGGGGCAGGGCGACCGGTTCGCCCCGTACTCGCCGGTGGACCCGCAGGCGGTGGCGCTGGAGACCTCGGTGGACGGCCTGGCGCTGAAGCTGACGGGCGAGCAGACGGTGGCGCTGGCCCGGGAGGGCGCGGCCCGGCTGGGCCTGGACAGCGGGAGCCGGGTGCTGTCCACGCTGTCGTACGACGACTGGGCGGGTCTGGAGGCGGGTCTGCTGGCGCCGCTGGCGGTCGGCGCTTCGGTGGTGCTGTGCCGCAACTCCGGGCAGTTGACGGAGGATCAGTGGCAGAAGCGGATCGACTCCGAACGGGTGACTCTGCGCCTGGGGTGACGCGTCCGCACCCCCGCGGCGGGTAGTCCTGGGGGTGATGGCAGTGGAGTGCGGCGGTAGTGGGCGCCGTCCGGCCCGACCGGCCGGAGGGCGTCCGCCACCGCCGTTTTCTCATCTTCCGCCGGGGTGACAGGTGTCACAGGGCGGCGGGATCGGCCGCGGGGCTCGTCTAGGGTGGCCGGGATGAACAGCGGACAGCGGAACCGGGGCGACTCGGGGAACTCGATCCGGCCGGACGTCGACCCCGCGGACCAGTGGGTGCTCGACCCGGCGACCGGGGAGTTCCGACTCGATCTGGACGCGGGCACCTGGCACTCCCCCGAGCCGTCCCGCGGTGCCGGGCGTGCCCGGAACCGGGGCGCCGGTGCGGCGGGTTCGAACGCACTGCCGGGCGGCCGGGCGGCGCGGCGGCGGGGCCGGTCGAGCCGCGGGCGGCGGACGCTGAAGTGGACGGCGGGTTCGCTGGGCCTGGTGCTGGTGGCGGGCTGCGGCGGCGCGTTCTACGCGTACCAGCACTTCAACAAGAACATCTCCTCGGTGAAGGTCCAGGTCGGCGACGAGTCGGAGCGCCCGCAGGCGACCGACGCGCTGAACATCCTGGTGATCGGCACCGACAGCCGGGTCGGCCTGGGCCGCGAGTACGGCGACGAGGGCTCGACCGGGCACGCGGACACCACGCTGCTGTTCCACGTCTCCAAGGACCGCAGCAACGCGACGGTGCTGTCGATCCCGCGCGACCTGATGGTGCCGATCCCGGACTGCCAGAGCGGCAGCAAGAAGATCCCCGGCGAGGCCCGGGCGATGTTCAACACCAGCCTGGGGCAGGACGGCCGGGACCCGGGCTGCACCTGGAAGACCGTGGAGAAACTGACCGGCGTCCGGATCAACCACTTCATGATGGTGAACTTCGAGGCGGTGAAGACGCTGTCGACGGCCGTCGGCGGGGTCGAAGTGTGCGCGTCGACGAACATCGACGACCCGTACTCGCACCTGAAGATGGCGGCGGGCCGGCACGTGGTGCAGGGCGAGGAGGCGCTGGCCTTCGTCCGGACCAGGCACGCGGTCGGCCTGGGCGGCGACCTGACCCGGATTCCACTGCAGCAGCAGTTCATCAGCTCGATGATCCGCAAGATGAAGAGCAGCGACACCCTGACCAGCCCGACCAAGCTGTGGAACCTGGCGGACGCCGCGACCAAGGCGCTGACGGTGGACGACGGCATCGACGACGTCAACCGGCTGAAGGACCTGGCGCTCGACGTCTCCCGGGTCGACACCAAGAACATCACCTTCACCACGGTGCCGGTGATCGACGACCCGGCCGACAAGAACCGGCTGGCGCTCAAGCCGAACGACGCCCAGCAGGTGTTCGCCATGATCGCCGCGGATCGCTCGCTGACCCAGGTCGCCGCTCCTGCCGACGCCGCCCCCGAGGCGGCCCCGAGCACTCCCGCCGCGCCGCAGGTCGACGCGAAGGCGGTCAAGGTGACAGTCCGCAACGGCAGCGGGGCCTCCGGGCAGGCCACCAAGGCCGCCACCGCGCTCCAGGGCAGGGGCTTCGCACTGGCCGTCGCGGGCAGCAACGCCGACCCGGCCGCCGCCACCTCCGTCGGCTACCCGGCGGGCCAGCAGGAGAAGGCGCAGGCGGTGGCGGCGGCGCTCGGGCTGCCGGCCTCGGCCGTCCAGGAGAACGCGAAGCTGGGCTCCCGGGACGGCGTGGTGGTGATACTCGGCAAGGACTTCACCGCCCCGCCCGCCGCCCCCTCGGCCGCGCCGACCGAGGTCCCGAAGGACCTCCAGCGGGTCCAGGCCGACGACACCAACGTCTGCGCCGCCAAGGCGAAGTGAGGGCCGGGGCCGGTCGTCGCGTGGCAGGCAGGAATCCGGCGACGGGCCCTAGGCGGGCGGCAGTTCGGTGTCGGGGAGCAGGGTGTCCGGACCGGTCTCGGTGTAGGTCTCGCCGGTGCGCGGGCAGCGCCAGCGGCCTTCGCCGGTCGGCTCCAGCGGCTCGCCGGCCCGGCCGACCCACTTGATCCGGCGGGCCGGGACGCCGACCACCAGGGCGAAGTCGGGGACGTCCCGGTGCACCACGGCGCCGGCCGCGACCAGCGCCCAGCGGCCGACCGTCACCCCGGCGACCAGCACCGCCCGGCCGCCGACCGAGCAGCCCTGACGGAGCGTCACCCCGCGGGCGTGCCAGTCGTCGCCGCGCTTGAGCTTGCCGTCCGGGTCGACCGAGCGCGGGTACAGGTCGTTGGTGAGCACCGCCGCCGGGCCGACGAACACGCCGTCCTCCAGCACCGCGGGCTCGTACACCAGGGCGTGGTTCTGCAGCTTGACCCGGTCGCCGAGCTTCACGCCCGGGCCGACGTACGCGCCGCGGCCGACGATGCAGTCGGCGCCGATCTCGGCGTCCTCCCGGACCTGGGCGAGGTGCCAGACGGTGCTGCCGGGGCCGATCACGGCCCGCGGATCGACGTCGGCGGTGGCCTCGATGCGGGGGGCGCTGGTCATGGCGCCGACCCTAGCGCGGGCGGGCGGCCCCCGTCCGGCGTTCCGGGGACCGCTGTCGGCAGGGGGTCAGGCGCCGTGGACGGCGGCCGGGTCGATCGGGGCGGGCGGGGTGGAGGCGATCACCCGGCGGGCCAGCTTGCGCGGGGAGGTGAGGAAGCCGAAGCCCCAGCTCAGGTGCATGGTGGCGAGGGCCAGCGGGAGCTGCGCGCGGGCCTTCCCGGACAGGCCGCGGCCCTCCCACAGGCCGCCGCCGACGATCGCCGCGGCGTAGCCGCCGGGCAGCACCAGGAACGCCGGGTGCACGGCCGCGCCGAGCACCGCGCCGGCCACCACGCCGAGCAGCGCGGCCGGCGGGGCCAGGTAGCGCAGGTTGACCGAGCCGCGGTGGTAGCGGGTGACCACCCGGCGCCAGCGGCCGTAGTCCTTGTACTGCTTGGCCAGGGCGCGCACCGACGGCCGAGGCCGGTAGGTGACCTTCAGCTGGGGGGTGAACCAGATCAGGCCGCCCTCCTGCCGGATGCGGTAGTTCAGCTCCCAGTCCTGGGCCCGGACGAACTCCTCGTTGTAGCCGCCCTGCCGCTCCAGCACCTCGCGGCGGAACACCCCGAGGTAGACGGTGTCGGCCGGGCCGGCCAGGCCGCCGGTGTGGAAGGCGGCGTTGCCGACACCGATCTTCGAGGTCATCGCGGCGGCGACGGCCCGCTCCCACTCGGTCTCGCCCTCGGCGTGCATGATGCCGCCGACGTTGGCGGCGTCCATCTCGTCGAGCAGCCGGACGGCGGTGGCGATGTAACCCGGCGTCAGCAGGCCGTGGCCGTCGACCCGCACCACCACGGGGTGCCGACCGGCCCGGATCGCCGCGTTCAGGCCCGCCGGGGTGCGCCCGGTGGGGTTCGGCACGGTGCGCACCCGGGGGTCCTCGGCGACCAGTTCGGCGGCGATCGCGTCCGTCCGGTCGGTGGACGGGCCCAGCGCGATCACCACCTCCAGCTCGCCGCCGTACTCCTGGCCCAGGATGTGGTGGACGGCGGTCCGCAGGTGACGTTCCTCGTTGAGCACCGGCATGATCACGGAGACCGCCGGCAGCTCCTCAGCAGCCTTGGTGTTCATCGTGCCCGAGCGTACCGGCGCGCACCCGCCCCTGTCAGACGGGGTCCGCCCGCGCCCGGCGTGCCGCCGGGGTGCTCGCGGCCGGCCCGCCTACCATCCGAAAGATGCCCCACCAGCGCCTGTCCGAACGCCCGTCCGCAACCGACCGGCCGCGGCGGCCGCAGCGCCGGCGCTGGGGCCGGTGGGCGGCGGGCACCCTGTCCTTCTCCGTGCTGGCCACCTCCTGCGGCGGCTGGGCGGTGCTGAACGGCGTCGGCTCCTCGCTGGACCGGGTGGACGCGATCGGCGGCGGCTCCGACCGGCCCGCCGACGACGGGGCGCAGACCTTCCTGGTGGTCGGCACCGACGACCGCGAGGGCATCCCGGAAGCCACCCTGAAGGACGTCCTGCACGCCGGCGGCGAGTCCTGCCACTGCACCGACACCATGATGATCGTGCAGCTCTCGGCCGACCGCGGCCGGGCCACCGTGGTCTCCGTCCCGCGCGACTCCTACGTGGACATCCCCGCCCACCAGGACCCGGCCACCGGCAAGCAGGTCCCGGCCGGCAAGGGCAAGATCAACGCCGCGTACGGGATGGGCGGCGCGCCGCTGACCGTCCGCACCGTCGAGCAGAACACCGGCCTGCGGATCGACCACTACGTCGAGGTGAACTTCCTCGGCTTCGTCTCCACCGTGGACGCCCTCGGCGGCGTCGAGGTGTGCACCCCCAAGCCGCTCAAGGACGACTGGTCGGGCCTCGACCTGCCCGCCGGGACGACGAAGCTGGACGGCGCCGGGGCGCTGCGCTACGTCCGGGCCCGGCACGTGGACGGCTCCTCCGACCTGGGGCGGATGCACCGTCAGCAGAAGTTCCTGGCCCAGTTGCTGCACCAGGCCTCCTCCGGCGGCACGCTGCTCAATCCGGCGCGGCTCGGCGGGGTGCTGGACACCGTGCTGCGCTCGGTGAAGGTCGACAAGGGCCTGGGCAACGCCGAACTGCTGCAGTTCGCGGGCAGTCTGAAGGACCTGTCGGCCTCGAACGCGGACTTCGCCACCGTGCCGCTGTCCACCGTCGACCACCAGGTGCCGGGCTGGGGCTCCACGGTGCTCTGGGACGAGAAGGGCGCGCAGGCGCTGTTCGAGGCGGTCCGGGCCGGGCGGCCGCTGACGGGGGCCGCGGCGGCCGCACCCGCGGCGCCCGCTCCGGCGGCTTCCCCGGTGGCCTCCCCGGTGGCCTCCCCGGCGGGGGCGGCGCCGGCTGCCGGAACGATTCCGCCGAGCGAGGTACGGGTGCAGGTGCTGAACGGCGCGGGCGTCCAGGGGCTGGGCTTCCGGGTCGACGCGGAGCTGCGCAAGGCCGGTTTCGCCACCACCGGCACCCCCGCCAACGCGCCCGGCGGCGGCTCGGCGGCCCGCACGGTGATCCGCTACGACCCGCGCTGGGACGAGTCCTTGCGGACCCTGGCCGCGGCGCTCCCGGACGCCGAGCAGGTCGCGGTGAACGGGCTCGGCCCGACCTTCCAGGTGGTCGCGGGCAGCGACTACCGGGGGCCGGGCGGCGGTTCGGCGGCCGGTTCGGCGCCCACCGCCGCTGCGCCCGCCGCCGCCACCGCCAGGTCGGAGCCCACGGCGGTCGCGGGCGCGGAGAGCGGCAGCGCGATCAGCTGTGGCGCGTCCTGACAGCGCTTCGTGGCGGGGCGTCGGGACAGCGCGTCCTGACGGGGCGTCAGCCGAGCAGCCAGTGGCCGAGCGTCCAGGCCAGGTAGCCGGCCACGGCCAGCCGGTTGAGCGGGAGGGCGCGGCCCACCGCGTCGGGCGGGAGCGGGGCGGTGGGGCGGCGGTCCGGGGCGTGGGCGAGCAGGGTGATGGTGCGGGCGGCGTGCCGGGGGTCGTAGTCGCCGCCGAAGTGGCGGTGCAGCCGCTCGGCCGGCCAGGAGCCGAAGCCGATCTGCTGGGCGTCCGCGGTCTGCACGGTGAACCGGCCGCGGTGGACGGCCGCCGCCGTCACCCGCTCCCAGGGCAGGCGGCGGCGGAGCAGGGCGCCGCTGACCGCGACGCCGTCCCGGTCGACCGCCAACTGCCAGCCGCAGGACCCGATCACCGCCAGCAGGAACGGCAGGCCGACCACCAGCGGCCGGACCAGGCCGTCCAGGAACCCGCCGTCGTCCAGCGCGGTCGCCGCGACGGCCGTCAGGACCGCGCCGACCGGGGCGGCCGCCAGCCGGAGCGCGGCGGGCGGGCCGTGCACCCGGGCCGGTTCGGGGCGCGCGTCCGGGTCGGCCAGGTCCTCCACCAGCAGCGGGGCGGCGGCCGCGGGCACCGCCAGGGTGTCCTCGTGCAGGCCGCGGGCGGAGCGCCGCCGGGGCGGGGCCGGGTAGGCGGCGGCGCCGACCGCCTGCCAGCTCTCCGGGTCCTCGGGGATCCGGTGCACCAGCAGTTGCCGGTGCGGTCCGTCCGGGCCGTGGTAGAGCAGCGCCTCGACCGGGCGGGCCGCCCCGGCCAGCAGGGCGGCGGCCTCGGCGGGCGTCGCGGCGGTCGGCTCCGGCCCGGCGGGGGGCGGGCCGTGCGGCAGCCACTCGTCCGGGCCGTCCTCGTCGGCGGGCGCGAAGTACGCCTCCTGGCCGGGGCGGACCAGCCGCCAGAGCCCGGGTTCGCCGTCCCCGCCGTCGACCGGCAGCACGACCGGGCCGCCGGGCTCCTGCCGGACCCGGACCCGCAGCGCCGGGGCCGCGCCGACCGGGGCGTGCCGGGCCCGGTCGGTGCGGTGGGCGGAGCCGAGCAGCAGGGCGGCGGCGGCCCCGGCCAGTCCGGCGCAGCTCCACCACGGGGCGGGGTCGTAGGGCTCCCCCGCGACCCGGTGCCAGCCGGTGTCGTCGGCCAGCAGCACCAGGGTGTCGCCGATCCCCGGCTCCCGGCTCCAGCGGACCTCCACGTCGGTGCTGAACGTCCGGGTGCCGGTGGGGAGTTGGTAGTCGACGGTGACCCGGTCGCCGTCGTCGTGCACCGCCCGCACGGTGGCCCTGACCTCCTCGGCGGTCTGTGCGCGGGCGTCGTCGGCGGCGGCCGCCCACCAGCCGGTGGCGGCGAGCAGCAGGGCGCCGGTGCCGAGCAGGGCGGCCAGCAGGCGCCGCAGCCGGGGCGGGCCAGGGCGGGGGTGCGGCTCCTCGCCGTCGAGCAGCGTCCACGGGTGGGGCACGGGCGGGCCCATCAGGGCGACCAGTTGGGCCCGGGCCCGGCGGCGGCCGGCCGCGACCCGGTACAGCGCCGCCGCCACCGCCAGGTGCGCCAGCAGCGCGGCCGTCCGGACCCCGGTGCCGGGCAGCGCGCCGGGCAGCAGCCAGAGCGCGGGGCCGACGGCGGCCGGCACCGCGAAGCTGCCGCGCGGGCGGACCAGCAGCACCAGCAGCTCGGCCAGCAGCAGCGCCTGGGCGGCGCCCTCGCCGTACGGCACCGCGCAGGCGTTCAACCGGTCGCAGGCGGACGGGAGTTCGTCGACCGCGACGGCCAGGGCAACGGTCAGCACCGGCAGCAGCGCCAGCCAGCGGCTCTCCAGCCGCCGCCACACCCGGGCGGCGCGCCACTGGTCGGCGGCGGCCAGCGTGAGCGCGGGCGCGGCGGGCAGCGGGGGCGGCGGGAGGGGGGCCATGCGGGCGATTCTCCCAGGCCGGCGGCGGGGGAACGCCGAGCGGGGGTGCACGGTGGAAGCGTGCACCCCCGGGGCGGCCGACAGGTCGCCGGCCGGTGGATCGGGCGTTGGATCAGTCGGTGGATCAGTCGGTGGCGATGGCGGCCAGGACGTTCATCCGGGCGGCCCGGAAGGCCGGGACAAGCGCGGCGATCAGGCCGATCAGGACCGAGCCGACCAGGACCGAGGTGATCGTGCCGGTGGGGATCGTCAGCGCGGTCAGGCCCTGGTCGGAGAGGACGTAGCGGGCGGTGACGCCCCAGGACAGGCCGAGCGCGGTGCCGAGGACGGCGCCGAACAGGGCGATGACCACGGACTCCAGCCGGACGATGCGGCGCAGTTGGCGGCGGGAGAGGCCGATGGCGCGCAACAGGCCGATCTCCCTGGTCCGCTCGATCACCGACAGGGCCAGCGTGTTGACCACGCCGAGGACGGCGACCACGATCGTCAGGCCGAGCAGGCCGTAGACCATGGAGAGCAGCTGGTCGACCTGGGACTTGATCATGTCCTTGTAGCCGGCCTGGTCCTTGACCGTCAGCTGCGGGTAGGCCGCGAGGGACTTCTGCAGGTCGGCGAGGACGGCGGCCTTGTCGGCGCCGGCGACGGCGCCCGCGAAGACCTCGGAGTCCGCCGGCAGTTCGCCGTTCAGGGCGGTGGAGACGGTGTCGAGGCCGGTGAAGAAGTTGCCGTCGAAGAACTGGTTGCCGGTCTTGACGACGGCGGCGACCGGGAGGGTCTGGCTGCGGCCCTTGCCGTAGTCGAGGGTGATCGGGTCGCCGACCTTGAGGTGGTGCGCGTCGGCGAACTTCTGGTCGACGGAGACCCCGCCGTTGAAGACGCCGTCGGCGCTGCCGGAGGCGAGCGGGAGGTGGAAGTCCCGGGTGAAGTTCTTGTCCGCGGCGACCAGTTCGGTCTCGGTGCGGGCGCCGTCGGGGGTGCTGAGGTCGGCGGCCACCGACTTCTGCCGGGTGATGTGGTCGATGCCCTTGGAGTGGGCGATCGCGTCGACCACGGCCGGGCTGAGGCCGGTGCGGTTGTCGGCCACGATGTAGTCGGCGCCGACGGACTTGTCGATCTGCGCGGTGGCGGAGGTGACCATCGAGGAGGTGACCACGGAGGCGCCGATGACCACGGCCAGGCCGATCATCAGGGCGGCGGCGGTGGAGCCGGTGCGCCGCGGGTTGCGCATCACGTTCCGCTGGGCGAGCCGGCCGGCCGGGCCGAACAGCGCGGGCAGCAGGCCGCCGAGCAGCCGGACCAGCCCGGCGGCGAGCAGCGGGCCGAGGACCACCGCGCCGACCAGGGTGGCGAGCACGCCCAGGCCGATCAGCAGGCCGCCGGTGGCGCCGGTCGAGCGGGCGGCGAGCACCAGGGCACCGGCGCCGAGCAGTGTGGTCAGGCCGCCGAGCGCGGTCCTGATCCGGTTGGCCCGGGGCTCCGGCGGGGCCGCGTGGTCCAGCAGGGCGGCCATCGGGGTGATCCGGGAGGCGCGGCGGGCCGGGACGAACGCGGCGAACAGCGTGACCAGGATGCCGACCGCGTAGGAGACCACCGGGACCGTCCAGGTGACGTCCAGCGAGGAGGCGTCCAGGTTCATCCCGACGGCCTTCATCAGCTGGATCAGGCCGACCGCGAGGCCGAGGCCGGCGCCGATGCCCAGGGTGGAGCCGAGCACGCCGAGGATCAGGCCCTCGGTCAGCACCGAGCGGTTGACCTGGGAGCGGCTGCCGCCGATGGCCCTCAGCAGGCCGATCTCGCGGGTGCGCTGGGTGACCAGCATGGAGAAGGTGTTGACGATCAGGAAGCCGCCGACCCCGGCCGCGAGCACGGCGAAGCCGAGCATGGCGTACTTCATGAAGTCGAGGAAGGAGCCGACGCCGGCCGAGTTCTCCTTCTTCTGCTCCTCGGCCGTCTTGGCCTGGTAGCCGCTGCCGAGGTCGGCGAGGGCGGCGGCCTTCAGCTGGTCGTTGCCGCGGCTGCCGTCGCCGAACACCTCGACGGAGGTGTACGCCTCGGTGCCGAGCAGGACGCGCTGGGCGGTGGCGGTGTCCAGGAAGGCGAGGGCGGCGCCCGGGTTGGTGGTCCGGAAGGTGGCGATGCCGGCGATGGTGAAGTCGTGGTCGCCGCTGTCGGTGATGACCCGCAGCCCGGCGCCCAGGCCGAGGCCGGACTTCTTGGCGGTGTCGGCGTCCAGCACGATCTGGTCGGGGCCCTGCGGGACGTGGCCGGAGGTGACGTCGACCGAGGTGCGCGGGGTGTCCGTCCAGTTGCCCGTCAGGGTGGGGGCGCCGCTGGTCGGGCCGACGACCTTGTTGGTGGCCGGGTCGACCAGGACGGCGGTGGGGACCATGATCGAGCCCAGCGCGGCCTTGACGCCGGGCTCGGCGGCGAGCTTCGCCTGCGTCTGCACCGGGATGGTCGGGACGGCGCCGGGGCCGCCGCGCCGGGCCATCGGGTCGTCCGCCTTCTGCACGGAGACGTCGGAGGCGGTGGCGGCGAACAGCCGGTCGAAGGTGCTGGTGGCGGTCTGGTAGAAGACCAGGGTGCCGGCCACGAAGGCGACCGAGAGCACCACGGCGAGCAGGGAGAGCACCAGGCGCCACTTGTGGGCGAGGAAGCTCCGCAGCGAGGTCTTGAGCAGCATGGCGTCCTGACTCCGGATCAGCTGGTGCGCTTGCCGTCGAAACGGCGCATGCGGGTGAGGACGGAATCGGCCGTGGGGTGGTGCATCTCGTCGACGATGGCGCCGTCGGCGAGGAACAGCACCCGGTCCGCGTGGCCGGCGGCGACCGGGTCGTGCGTCACCATGACGATGGTCTGGCCGAGTTCGTCGACCGAGCGGCGCAGGAAGCCGAGCACCTCGGCGCCGGAGCGGGAGTCGAGGTTGCCGGTGGGCTCGTCGCCGAAGATGATCTCGGGGCGGGCAGCCAGTGCGCGGGCCACCGCGACGCGCTGCTGCTGGCCGCCGGAGAGCTGGCCGGGGCGGTGCTTGAGCCGGTCGGACAGGCCGACGGTGTCGATCACCTGCTGGAGCCAGGCCCGGTCGGGCCTGCGGCCCGCGATGTCCATCGGCAGGGTGATGTTCTCCAGGGCGTTCAGGGTGGGCAGCAGGTTGAACGCCTGGAAGACGAAGCCGATCTTGTCGCGGCGGAGCTTGGTGAGCTGCTTGTCCTTCAGGCCGGTGATCTCGGTGTCGCCGATCCAGATCCGGCCCTCGGAGACCGCGTCCAGCCCGGCCAGGCAGTGCATCAGTGTCGACTTGCCGGAGCCCGAGGGCCCCATGATCGCGGTGAACCGGCCGCGCCGGATGTCGACGTCGACCGCGTCGAGCGCCGTGACCCGGGTCTCCCCGGAGCCGTACGCCTTGGTGACCAGCCGGGCGCGGGCGGCGGCCTCGCCCGGCTCCGGAAGGTGTGTGAGGTGAGCGGCGCTCGCTGCCGTGGTCACGGAAATTCTCCTCGTCGTGGGGTCCACCCGTTGCCCCCAGCCTTCCGGCCGCGGCCCCTCTCGCGGAATCCGGCAGGCATCCGTCTTCGAGGTGGGGCCAGCACCACCGTCCACGGTGGTGCTGGGGGGATGGCTCCACGGTAGGAGCGGGCGCTACCGCCGTCGTCCCCCGCCGGTAGCAGCCCGCCACCGAGAAAGACCCCGGGGCCCGGACCCCGTCCCCTAGGGGTGACCGCGGCGCGGTCTGAGGGTCCGGGCCCCGGTCGGGAACCGTCGGCCGACGAACCGTCAGGCGGTGGCCGCCAGCGCGACCCCGACGTCGACCCCGGGGACGGCCCCGGCACCGCGGGCGACGTCGAGCGCGGCGGAGAAGGCGTCCACCACCGGGTTCAGCAACAGCTCGGTCTCGTGCTCCAGTTCGGTGCCGCCGTCCTCGCGCGACCCGATGTGCCGGTCCAGCACGAACCAGCCCTGGGTGACGTGCCGGGCGCCCATCGAGGTCAGCACCGGGCGCAGCGCGTAGTCGACCGCCAGCACGTGCGCGGTGGAGCCGCCGGTGGCCAGCGGGAGCACGGTCTTGCCGCGCAGCGCGTACTGCGGCAGCAGGTCGAGCAGGGTCTTCAGCAGGCCCGAGTAGGCGGCCTTGTAGACCGGGGTGCCGATCACCACGCCGTCGGCCCGCTCGAACAGCTCGACGGCGCGGGCTATCTCCGGGTCCGAGGTGTCGGCGGCGAGCAGCGGCCCGGCGGGCAGGGTGCGGACGTCCAGCGCGTGCACCCGGTGCCCGTGGGCGGCGAGCCGGCGGTCGACGTGGCGCAGCAGGCGGGTGGTGCGGGAGGTCGCGGAGGGGGAACCGGAGACGGACAGGATCACGGCCATGGAGTCACCTCTGGGCATGCGGCGGCGGACGTGGCGCAGCCGGGAGAAAGGGGAGAGGGTCGGCGGGGGCGCGGGCCCGCCGGGTGCGTGCGCGGCGAGGGCGTCAGCCGCGACACAGCGAGCAGGACACCCGGCCGTGGTCGACGTGTCGCCGACGGGTGAGGACCTGACGCTGCTCCATGCGGCCATGCAAACACGCCCGGTTTCGGCGGGTCAAGGCCGTGCCCGGCTGGTGAACAGTGCCGCGAACGGTCCGCACCCTGCATCAAAACGGCCACAAGGCGCCCCGCGGGGGCTCCCGGATCACTGCGCGGCCCCCCGTTCGGGCATCCTTCCCCCATGAACACGTGGCAGGAGCGCCCGGGGGGCGGCTCATACGGGCAGGGCGATGCGGCACGCGGCCAGGGCGGTGCGGGCGCGGAGCCGCCGCTGCCCCCGTCGCTGAACCCCCGGGGCCAGGGCGCCCCGGTCTCCCGCCCGGCCGACCCGCGGGGCGAGGGCTACGGCGGCGGTTACGGCGGCGCTGCCGGCAACGGGGGCGGCTACCACGGCGGCCCGCACGGCGGCGCGCCCGGCGTCCCCGGGCAGGGCCCCGGGCAGGGCCCCGGGCAGGGCGCCGGTCCGGGGGGACCGGCGGCGCCGGCCCGGCCGCGGCGCTCGCGCAAGAAGATCGTCGGCTACTCGGTGCTCGGCCTGGTGCTGGCGCTGCTGGCCACCCTGGTCGGCACCTACTTCTGGGCGGACGGCAAGCTGCACCACGAGAACGTGCTGGCCGACTACCCGGGCCGGCCGGCGGCCGGGAAGGGCACCAACTGGCTGATCGTCGGCTCGGACAGCCGCCAGGGCCTGACCGACGCGGACGAGCAGAACCTGCACACCGGCTCGGCCGAGGGCAAGCGCAGCGACTCGATGATGATCCTGCACATCGGCGACCACGGGAACACCCTGATGTCGATCCCGCGCGACTCCTGGGTGCAGATACCGGCGCACCCGGACTCCTCCGGCAACGGCAAGACCGTCCCGGCCGCCACCCGGAAGATCAACGCGGCCTTCGCGGCCGGCGGCGGCAAGCTGCTGGTGCAGACCGTGGAGACCAACATGGGCCTGCGGATCGACCACTACGCGGAGATCGGCTTCGCCGGTTTCGTCGGCCTGGTCGACGCGGTCGGCGGGGTCGAGATGACCATCGACCAGCCGGTCAAGGACAAGGACTCCGGCCTGGACCTGCAGGCCGGCAAGCAGACCCTGACCGGCAAGCAGTCGCTGGCCTTCGTCCGCCAGCGGCACCAGATGGCCGACCAGGACCTGGGCCGGATGCGCAACCAGCAGAAGTTCCTCGGCGCGCTGGCCGCGCAGGCGGCCTCGCCCGCGAACCTGCTGAACCCGTTCACCTTCTACCCGCTGGCCTCGGCCGGGCTGGACACCCTGATCGTGGACGACGACGCGGGCCTGACCGACCTGGGCTCGATGTTCCTGGCGATGAAGGGCGTCACCGGCGGCGACGGGAAGACCATGACCGTGCCGATCGGGAACCCGGACTACCGGACCTCGACCGGCGAGTCCGCGGTCAAGTGGGACCCGGCGAAGTCGAAGGCCGTGTTCGACGCGCTGAAGAACGACACCGCGGTGCCCGACAGCAAGTGACCGCCCGCCGGGGCGGGGTTCCGCGGTCCGCCGTCCGGGCGGCGGAACCCCGCCCCGGCGCGCGTCGCTGACGGCTCGTCAGATTGTTCGAGGGCAGAATGCCCGTATGTCCCTGGTGTCTTCCCTGGTCTACCGGCGCCGGAGCCGGCTGTTCGGGCGCCTCGTCCAGGAGGCGCTGGCGCTCTACGGGATGGAGGTGCCCGCGGCGGCCGAGATCGGCCCCGGCCTGACGGTCTTCCACCGCGGCTTCGGCACCGTCCTGCACCCGTACACCACCCTCGGCGCGAACGTCACGCTCTACAACGGCGTGACGATCGGCCGGGCCGACCCGTGGGTGCCGCAGGAGGCGTCCGCGATGCGCCGGGTGGTGCTGGAGGACGGCGTGGTGGTCTGCGCCGGGGCGAAGATCGTCTGCAAGGACGGCGTGCTCACCGTCGGCGCGGGCACCGTGGTCGGTGCCAACGCCGTGCTCACCCGCTCCACCGGGCCCGGCGAGATCTGGGCCGGCGTCCCGGCCCGCCGGGTGGGCGTGCGGGCCGGGATCGCGGTCGGTCGGGGCTCCGCTTAGGGGAGGTTGCGGGCCATCACGATGCGCTGGACCTGGTTGGTGCCCTCGTAGATCTGGGTGATCTTCGCGTCCCGCATCATCCGCTCCACCGGGTAGTCCCGCGTGTAGCCGTAGCCGCCCAGCAGCTGCACCGCGTCCACCGTGATCTCCATCGCCGCGTCCGAAGCAAAGCACTTCGCCGCCGCGCCGAAGAAGGTCAGGTCGCCGTCGCCGCGCTGCGACTTGGCAGCCGCGGCGTAGGTGAGCTGGCGGGCCGCCTCCAGCTTCATCGCCATGTCGGCGAGCATGAACTGGACGCCCTGGAAGTCGGCGATCGGCCGGCCGAACTGCCGGCGCTCCTTCACGTAGCCCTTGGCGTAGTCGAGGGCGCCCTGGGCGATGCCCAGCGCCTGGGCGGCGATGGTGACCCGGGTGTGGTCCAGGGTGCGCATCGCGGTGGCGAAGCCGGTGCCCTCCGCGCCGATCATCCGCTCCGCCGGGATGCGCACGTTGTCGAAGTACACCTCCCGCGTCGGCGAGCCCTTGATGCCCAGCTTCTTCTCCGGCGCGCCGAAGGAGACGCCCTCGTCGCCCTTCTCCACCACGAACGCCGAGATCCCCTTCGAGCGCTTCTCCGGATCGGTCACCGCCATCACCGTGTAGTACTCCGAGACGCCCGCGTTGGTGATCCACCGCTTCACACCGTTGAGGACCCAGAAGTCGCCGTCGCGCACCGCCCGGGTCCGCATCCCCGCCGCGTCCGAACCCGCCTCCGGCTCCGACAGGCAGTACGAGAACATGCCCTCCCCGCGCGCCAGCGCCCCCAGGTACTTCGCCTTCAACTCCTCCGAACCCGACAGCTGCACCGGCAGCGAACCCAGCTTGTTCACCGCCGGGATCAACGAGGACGACGCACACACCCGCGCCACCTCCTCGATCACCAGCACCGTCGCCAGCGCGTCCGCCCCCGCACCCCCGTACTCCTCCGGCACGTGCACCGCATGCAGGTCGTTCGCCAGCAGCGCGTCCAGCGCCTCCTGCGGGAAACGCCCCTCCTCGTCGACCGCCGCCGCGAACGGGGCGATCTTCGCCTCCGCCAACGAACGCACCGACTCCCGGAGCATCTCGTGCTCCTCGCCGATCCGATACAGGTCGAAGTCCGCGCCGGAGTTGGCCGCCATCGCTTGCCCCTCGGTTAGTTACCGTTAAGTAGTGGTCATCCTACGGTCGGTGGGACCCGGTGCGGCAGGTGACCTCGACAACAGGTGGTGCGTCAGTTCACGTCGGTGCCCAGGGTGTCGGCGCTGGTGCGGTGCTGGGCGAGGTAGTCGTCCATCCGGTCGGTGCGCATCGCGTCCCAGAGCACGCCGGCCGCGCCGTTGTCCATCAGGACCACGGACTGGCCGTCGACGGTGTCGAAGCCGCCGAAGGGGGCGTTCATGAAGTGGACGCCGTCGGGGCGGACCGCGCGCAGGCTCCAGGCCAGGTCGTAGAGGTCGGAGTTGCTGAGCCGGTCGTCGACGCTGGCGACGTCGCCGATGGTGCCGAGCAGCCCGGTCAGCCTGGACGGGCTGGAGAGGGTGCCGGAGTTCATGGTCTGCAGCATCAGCGAGCGCAGGAAGTTCTGCTGGCGCTTGGTGCGGTCGAGGTCCCCGTTGGGCAGGCCGTGCCGCTCGCGGACGTAGAGCAGCGCCTGCGCGCCGTCCATGTGGTGGGTGCCGGCCAGCCACTCGCGGGCGTCGCCCTTGGCCTCGATGGTGCGCGGGATGGTGATGTCGACGCCGCCGACCGCGTCGGTGAGGGCCCGGAAGCCGTTCCAGTCGATCACCGCGACGTGGTCGATCCGGATCTTCGTCAGGTCCTGGACGGTCTGCACCATCAGCGCCGGGCCGCCCCAGGAGTAGGCCGCGTTGATCTTCGCGCTGCCGTGGCCGGGGACGGGCACCCAGGTGTCGCGCGGGATCGACACCAGCGCGACCGACTTCCGGTCCGCCGAGATGTGCATCAGCATCATGGTGTCGCTGCGCTGCGCGCCGACCTGCCAGGCCGGGGCCTTGGCGTCCTTGCCCGTGGTCGGTTGGTCGGAGCGGGCGTCCAGGCCGACCAGCAGGAAGGTCTGGCCGCTGTGCGGGACGGCGGTGGGCTGCTCGGAGGCCGGGACGTTCGGGAAGGCGTTCGGGATGCGCGCCACCGAGGAGGCGTAGTGCTCGGCCGTCCACGCCACCGCGCCGAGGGCCCCGCCGGCCAGCAGGAGCAGCACCCCGAGCGTCCACAGCAACAGGCGGCGGCCGCGCCGGCGGCGGCGCGGCGCGTCGGCGAGGTCCCGCTCGCCGTCCGGGCCGGTGCTCCCGTCGGTGCCGTCGCCCTCGTTGCTCTCGTCGTGATCGAAGATGCTCAGCGGACCGGAGTCCTCGTCGGCCTCGTCGGCCCACTCCCGCGGGGTCATGCGCGCATTGTGAACCTTTCGTACGGAGCTTCGAGCGAAAACCGTGAAATCGGCGCATCCCGGGGCCGTGCCGGGCGGCTACCATCGGTGGCTGCGGCCGTCGCTCAGCCTTGGTACGGCCCGAATCGAAGGGAACGCGCGTGGCTCCCCGCATCACGGTGATCGGTACCGGCTACCTGGGCGCGACGCATGCCGCGTGCATGGCCGAACTCGGTTTCGAGGTCCTGGGGCTGGACATCGACCGGGAACGGCTGGCCGCGCTCGCCGCCGGCCGGGTGCCGATGTACGAGCCCGGGCTGTCGGAGCTGCTGCTCAAGCACGTCGCGGGCCACCAGGGCTCGACCGGGCGGCTGCGCTTCACCGACTCCTGGGCGGAGGTCGCGGCCTTCGGCGACGTGCACTTCATCTGTGTGAACACCCCGCAGCGCAAGGGCGAGTTCGCGGCCGACATGAGCTACGTCGACTCGGCGCTGGACTCGCTCGCCCCGCTGCTGGAGCGCCCCGTCCTGGTGGTCGGCAAGTCGACGGTGCCGGTGGGTTCGGCGAGCCGGCTGGCCGAGCGGCTGGCGGCGCTGGCCCCGGTCGGCGAGCGGGCCGAGCTGGCCTGGAACCCGGAGTTCCTGCGCGAGGGCTACGCGGTCGGCGACACCCTGCACCCGGATCGGCTGGTGGTCGGCGTACGCAGCGAGCACGCCGAGCGGGTGCTGCGCGAGGTGTACGCGGGCCCGATCGCGGACGGCGTGCCGTTCGTGGTGACCGACTTCCCGACCGCCGAGCTGGTGAAGGCCGCCGCGAACTCCTTCCTGGCCACCAAGATCTCCTTCATCAACGCGATGGCCGAGGTCTGCGAGTCCGCCGGGGCGGACGTGGTGCAGCTGTCCGAGGCGCTGTCCTACGACGAGCGGATCGGCCGCAAGTTCCTGAACGCGGGCCTCGGCTTCGGCGGCGGCTGCCTGCCCAAGGACATCCGGGCGTTCATGGCCCGGGCCGGCGAGCTGGGCGCGGACCAGGCGCTGACCTTCCTGCGCGAGGTCGACTCGATCAACATGCGGCGCCGCTCCCGGATGGTGGAGCTGGCCCGCGAGCAGTGCGGCGGCGGCTTCCTCGGCCGCCGGGTCGCGGTGCTGGGCGCCTCCTTCAAGCCGAACTCGGACGACATCCGGGACTCCCCCGCGCTGAACGTGGCCGGGCAGATACAGCTCCAGGGCGCCCAGGTCACGGTCTACGACCCGAAGGCGATGGACAACGCCCGCAAGATGTTCCCCAGCCTCTCCTACGCGGACTCCCCGCTGGCGGCCGCCGAGGGCGCGCACGTGGTGCTGCACCTGACGGAGTGGCAGGAGTTCCGCGAGCTGGACCCGGCCGAGGTCGGCGCGGTGGTCGCCGAGCGCCGCCTGCTGGACGGCCGCAACGTGCTGGACGGCGACGCCTGGCGCGCCGCGGGCTGGACGTACCGCGCGATGGGCCGCCCGTCGGCGGACTGACGGCGCGCGGGGAGCCGCCCGGCCGCGGAATGACCGGGCCGGGCGGCGGGTTCTCCTCCGGTATGGGCGACTACGGCGACGACGTGCGCGAGATCCTGACCTCCTCCGGCGACACCTGGGCGGTGGTCGGGCTGTCGAACAACACGGCCCGGGCCGCGTACGGCGTGGCCGCCGTGCTGCAGCGGGCCGGCAAGCGGATCGTGCCGGTGCACCCGAAGGCCGAGACGGTGCTCGGCGAGCAGGGCTACGCCTCGCTCGCCGAGATCCCGTTCCCGGTCGACGTGGTGGACGTGTTCGTCAACTCCGAGCTGGCCGGCGCGGTCGCCGACCAGGCGGTGGCCGCGGGCGCGAAGGCCGTCTGGTTCCAGCTCGGGGTGGTGGACGTCGAGGCGTTCGCCCGGGTCCGGGCGGCCGGGCTGCGGATGGTGATGGACCGCTGCCCGGCGATCGAGCTGCCCCGGCTCTGACGCCCCCGCCCCGACGTCCCCCGCCCCGACGACCCGTCAGCCGCCGACCGGGAAGGCGATGTCGCAGACCGGGTCGGCCGGGCCGGCCGCGTCCCAGTCGGTGAAGTACACCTCGCGGCCGGGGCCGGAGCGGGCGGCGCCGTGGGCCTCCAGCCACTCGCAGACCGCGTCGTAGGCGCTGAGGATCTGCGGGTACTCGACCTGCGCCTTGGTGAGGGTGGTGTACGCCTCCCGGTGCGCGGGCTCGACCCGGTGCGGGGCGGTCGGACCGGCCGCGCGGGCCGGGTCGACCGGCACGCAGACCTCGACCGGGCCGTCGTTGTCCTCGTCGACCTGGCCGTGGTAGACCACGAACGGTGCCCCGGCCACCCCGCCGAGGCCGGCCGCCAGGCCGGCCAGCCGGGCGGTGGCGCCCCCGATGAACTCCGGCAGCTCCTGCGGCCGGGCCCGGCGCCGCTCGGTGAGCACCAGCTGCTCAGGCACCTCGCGCTGTTCGATCCGGTACATGTCCTCGATCCCTTCGAGTCCGCTGAGTTGGACGCGGAGGTGGTCGGCCAGCGCCCGCTGCGAGGCGGTCCGCCGTTCGACGGCGGCCCAGTACGCGGCGATCCGCCCGGCCGCCGCGGGGCCCGGCAGGGCGAGCACCTCGGCGACCGTGGCCAGCGGCATGTCCAGCCCGCGCAGCCGGACGATCAGCCGCGCGGTGGCCAGCCGTTCCGGCCGGTAGTACCGGTAGCCGCTGACCGGGTCGATCCGGTCCGGCGGCAGCAGTCCCTGCCGGTCGTACAGCCGCAGCGCCTTGGCCGACAGCAGGCCGCGGCGGGCGAACTCACCGGTGGTGAGCAGCCGTTCCCCCTCCACGCCGGTCAGGCTCGGGCCTGCCCCAGGGGCGAGGTCAAGCTCCTCGCTCACGCGCCGTCCAGTAGGGCGAGGGTGGCCAGCGACGGGCCGCGGTCGGCCCGCAGCCGGCGGGCGGCGGCCTCCGCCTCGCGCAGCACCCGGACGGCGTTGTGCCAGGTCAGCTTGGACAGGTCGGCCTCCGACCAGCCGCGGCCGAGCAGTTCGGCGATCAGCACCGGGTAGCCGGCGACGTCCTCCAGGTCGGCCGGGGTGAACGCGGTGCCGTCGTAGTCGCCGCCGATGCCGATGTGGTCGACGCCCGCGACCTCGCGCATGTGGTCGAGGTGGTCGGCGACGGTCGCGGCGGTGGCGACCGGGCGGGGGTGCTCGGTCTCGTAGGCACGCTGCACGGCCATCGCGCCGGGCGTGGTGTCCAGCGGGTGGAAGCCCTTGGCCCGCATGTTCGCGTCGGCGGCGAGGGTCCACTCGATCGCCTCGGGCAGCACGAACTTGGGGACGAAGGTGGCCATCGCGACGCCGCCGTTGCCGGCCAGCGCGGCCAGCACGTCGTCGGGGACGTTGCGCGGGTGGCCGCAGACGGCGCGGGCCGAGGAGTGCGAGAACACCACCGGCGCCTCGGCGACCCGCAGCGCGTCCCGCATGGTGTCGGCGGAGACGTGCGAGAGGTCGACCAGCATGCCGAGCCGGTTCATCTCCCGCACCACCTCCTCGCCGAAGGCGGTCAGCCCGCCGTGCACCGGCTCGTCGGTGGCGGAGTCCGCCCACGGCACGTTGGAGTTGTGGGTCAGCGTCAGGTAGCGCACGCCCAGCTCGTACAGCGCCCGCAGGGTGCCGAGCGAGGAGTTGATCGAGTGGCCGCCCTCGGCGCCCATCAGCGAGGCGATCCGGCCCTCGGCGCGGGCCGCCTCCAGGTCGTCGGCGGTCAGTGCGAGGCGCAGCTGCTCCGGGTACCGCTCGGTCATGGTGCGGACGAAGTCGACCTGTTCCAGGGTGGCGCTGACCGCGTCGTCGCCGGCCAGGTCAGCGGGCACGAACACCGACCAGAACTGGGCACCGACCCCGCCCGCCCGCAGGCGGCCGAAGTCGGTGTGCAGCCGGTGCCGCTGATCGGCCGTCAGGTCGATCGCGTCCAGGTCGTACCCGGCCTGGGCCCGCATCGCCCACGGCAGGTCGTTGTGACCGTCCACCACGGGCGCTGCGCGCAGGACGTTCCGGGCACGGTCGAGCAGTTCGGGAGTCATGCCCCCGTTCTACTACCTGTCCGCTACTTGCCGAAGCCGAAGGACTCGTTGCCCGCCACCTTGGCCCGCAGCTTGCGGCCCTTCTCGGTGGCCTGGTTGTTCAGCTCGGCCTGGAACTCGACCATCTTCTCGGCGAGTTCGGGGTCGAACGCGGCCAGCATCCGGACCGCCAGCAGGCCCGCGTTGCGCGCGCCCGCCACCGAGACCGTGGCCACCGGCACCCCGGCCGGCATCTGGACGATCGACAGCAGGCTGTCCATCCCGTCCAGGTAGCGCAGCGGCACCGGCACCCCGATCACCGGCAGCGGCGTCACCGACGCCAGCATCCCGGGCAGGTGCGCCGCCCCGCCGGCGCCCGCGATGACCGCCTTCAGCCCGCGCCCGTGCGCCCGCTCGCCGTACGCCACCATCTCGCGCGGCATCCGGTGCGCGGACACCACGTCGACCTCGTACGGGATCTCGAACTCGTCGAGCGCCTGCGCGGCGGCCTCCATCACGGGCCAGTCGGAGTCGGAGCCCATCACGATGCCGACAAGGGGGGACTGGGTCATGGGGAGTCCTCTCATAGGTACCCCGGGGCTTGGGCCGGGGTGGGTGGGGCGGGCCGGCATCGGGACGATCCGGCATCACGTCAGGTGATCACCTGACGTACTGTCAGTGGCGGGTTCTAGCGTGTGTGCCGTGGCGACGACTCACGTGAAGCGGGCCTTCAAGTACCGCTGCTACCCGACGGATGCGCAGGCGGCCGAACTGTCGCGCACGTTCGGGTGCGTGCGGCTGGTCTACAACCTGGCGTTGGCCGCTCGTGCGGAGGCGTGGGCGGATCGTGGGGAGCGGATCGGGTACGGGGCGACGTCGGCGATGCTGACGGGTTGGAAGCGGACGGCGGAGTTGGCGTTCCTGTCCGAGGTGTCGTGCGTGCCGTTGCAGCAGGCGTTGCGGCATCTGCAGGCGGCGTTCGCCGGCTTCTTCGCCAACCGGTCGGGGCATCCGCGGTTCAAGTCGAAGAAGCGCTCGCGGGCTGCTGCCGAGTACACGCGTTCGGCGTTCCGCTACCGGGACGGGCAGCTGACGTTGGCGAAGATCGCCGATCCGCTGGATGTCCGCTGGTCGCGGCCGCTGCCCGAGGGCGCGGTCCCGTCCACGGTGACCGTCAGCTGCGATGCGGCGGGGCGCTGGTTCGTCTCGCTGCTGTGCGAGGATGCGGCCGTCCGCCCTTTGCCCGTGTTGGACACTGCCGTGGGCGTCGACCTGGGCATCGCACACCTGGCCGTGCTCTCCACCGGTGAGAAGGTCCCCAACCCCCGGCACGAGCGCCGCGACCGCGAACGCCTGGCCCGGGCGCAGCGCGAGCTGGCCCGCAAGGCTCCGGGGAGCAACAACCGGGAGAAGGCCTGCCGGCGGGCGGCCCGCATCCACGCCCGGATCGCCGACCGACGCCGGGACTTCCTGCACAAGCTGAGCACCCGACTCGTCCGCGAGAACCAAGCGGTCGTGATCGAGGACCTGCCGGTGGGCGGCATGCTCAGGAACCGGAGACTGTCCCGGGCAGTGGCGGACGCGGGCTGGGCCGAACTGCGGGCCATGCTGGAGTACAAGTGCGCCTGGGTGCGCCACGAGGCGCTGAACAACCGTATGGAGGTGGGAGACCTTCATCGCGTGGCTGTCGCAGCAGTCGCGTAGAAGCTGGGGGCAGTCT
>NZ_JBIUTD010000045.1:0-35124 GCF_044741705.1 Kitasatospora sp. NPDC088134
CTGCCCCCAGCTTCTACGCGACTGCTGCGACAGCCACGCGATGAAGGTCTCCCACCTCCATACGGTTGTTCAGCGCCTCGTGGCGCACCCAGGCGTACTTGTACGCCAGCATCGTCCGCAGTTCACCCCAGCCCGCGTCGGCGATCGACCGGGACAGCCTCCGATTGCCGAGCAGGTTGCGGACCGGCAGGTCCTCGATCACGACCGTTTGGTTCTCACGGACGAGCCGAGTGCTCAACTTGTGCAGGAAGTCCCGCCGCCGGTCCGCGATGCGGGCATGAATCCGCGCCACCTTTCGGCGCGCCTTCTGCCGGTTCGCCGAACCCCGCTCCTTCCGAGCCAGCGCCCGCTGCGCCCGGGCCAGGCGTTCACGGTCACGGTGCTCGTGCCGCGGGTTGGGGATCTTCTCCCCGGTGGAGAGCACCGCCAGGTCGGTGACGCCCAGGTCGACGCCGACCGCGCCACCCGTCGCGGGCAGTGGCCGGACCGAGGGGTCCTCGCACAGCAGGGAGACGAACCAGCGCCCCGCCGCGTCCCGCGAGACCGTCACCGTGGACGGGACCGCGCCCTCGGGCAGCGGACGCGACCACACCACGTCGAGCGGCTCGGCCGTCTTCGCCAGCGTCAGCTGCCCGTCCCGGTAACGGAATGCCGACCGCGTGTACTCGGCGGCGTCCTGCGACCTCTTGCGCGACTTGAACCGCGGATGCCCCGCCCGTCGTGCGAAGAAATTGCCGAACGCGGCCTGCAGATGACGCAGCGTCTGCTGCAACGGCACGCACGACACCTCGTTGAGGAACGCCAGTTCCTCCGTGCGCTTCCACGCCGTCAGCATCGCCGACGTCGCCCCGTACCCCACCCGCTCCCGCCGCTGCTCCCACGCCTCCGTGCGAGCGGCCAGGGCCCGGTTCCACACCAGCCGCACGCACCCGAACGTCCGCGACAGCTCCACCGCCTGCGCCTCGCTCGGGTGGAAGCGGAAGCGGAACGCCCGCACCACCTGTGTGACCGACACGCGACACACCGTAACACCCGCACGTGACCGCTTCCCCGGTGGTCGGCCCGCTCCTGCGGCCGAACGGCAAGCCCTGCCTCGCTCGAATCCCCGGCTGGAGCCGGGGCCTCCACGAAGGAGTTCCGATGACGACCGATCAGACGCGGCCCGCTGTCCTCGGCGGTGCGCCCGCCTTTCCCGACGGACTGCCGCTGACCCGGGTGCGGGTGCCGGACCGGGAGGGGCTGCTGGGGCGGCTCGGGGCGGTGCTGGACTCCGGGATGCTGACCAACGGGCCGACGGTGCGCGAGTTGGAGGAGCGGGCGGCCGAGCTGCTGGAGGTGCCGCACGTGGTGGCGGTGTCGAACTGCACGGCGGGCCTGATGCTGGTGCTGCAGGCGGCGGGGGTGGGCGGCGGGCGGCCGGTGCTGATGCCCGGGTTCACCTTCTCGGCGACCGCGCACGCCGCGCACTGGGCGGGCGGCGTCCCGCTGTTCGCGGAGGCCCGGGAGCAGGACATCACGCTGGACCCGGCGGACGCCGAGGCCCGGTTGAAGGCGGCCGACGCGCCGGCCGCGGTGATGGCCACCCACGCGTACGGGACGCCGTGCCAGACCGAGGAGTTGCAGCGGGTCGCGGACGCGGCGGGCCTGCCGCTGGTGTACGACGCCGCGCACGGGTTCGGGTCGAAGCGGCGCGGCGTGCCGGTCGGCAACTTCGGCCTGGCCGAGGTGTTCTCGATGAGCCCGACCAAGGTCGCGGTGGCGGGCGAGGGCGGCCTGGTCGCCACCCGGGACGCGGCGCTGGCGCGGACCCTGCGCACCGCCCGGGACTACGGCAACCCGGGCGACTACGACACCCTGTTCCCCGGCCTGAACGCCCGGATGAGCGAGCTGCACGCGGCCGTCGGCCTGACCTGGCTGGCCGGCCTGCCCGAGCGGGTGGCCCACCGGGGCGCGCTGGTGGCCGAGTTCGCCCGCACGGTGGCGGGCCTGCCGGGCCTGCGACTGGCACTGCCGGAGGAGGGCGACACGTCCACCTTCAAGGACCTGACGATGATCCTGGACGCGGACGCGTTCGGCCTGGACAACCGGCAGTTGGCGGACGCGCTGAAGGCGGAGGGCATCGACACCCGCCGCTACTTCTTCCCGCCCGTCAACCGGCAGAAGGCGTACGCCCATCTCGGGCAGGCGGACGCGCTGCCGTTGACGGACCGGCTCGCGGACTCGGTGCTGACCGTCCCGCTGTGGTCGCACATGGACGCGGCGACGGTCCGCCGGGTCGCCGACACGGTGGTGCGTATCCAGCCGTTCGCCGCCGAGGTCGGAGCGGCTGCGGGGCGTGCCTGACCGAGCCTCGCACGACGGTTCGCCCATTCCCCGGATCGGGTGAACTCGGTTGGACCGCAGGGAGGTTGGCGCGCCACGATGTCGGTCATGTTCAAGGGATTCCGCAGTTTCCTGCTGCGCGGCAACGTGGTCGACCTCGCGGTCGGCATCGTCATCGGTGCCGCCTTCACCGCCGTCGTCACCGGCTTCGTGGCCGCCTTCCTGACCCCGCTGATCGGCATCGCCTCCGGCGCGGTCGGCGACTTCAGCAAGGAGGCCTTCACCGTCGCCGGGGTCACCTTCCCGTACGGCGCGTTCCTGCAGGCGCTGATCAGCTTCGTGCTGGTCGCCGCGGTGATCTACTTCGCGGTGGTGATGCCGGTCGGCAAGCTGCAGAACCGCTTCAACCCGGTCAAGGACACCCCGGTGGCCAAGGCCGACTGCCCGGAGTGCCTCAGCACCGTCCCGGCCGCCGCGATCCGCTGCGCGCACTGCACCAGCGAGCTGACCGGCCGCCCGGGCTTCCCGGCCCAGGCCACCGCCAAGGCGGCCGCGTCCGCCCACTGAGCCGCCGGAGCGCACCCCGCGGGCCCTGCCGAGACCCCTCGGCGGGGCCCGCCTCGTTTCCCCGCCCGCGCGGGCCCGTTTCGCCCGGTGTACGGCGGTCTGGACCTCTTCCGGCTTAACGGGACCTTGGCGCGGCCTTTCCCGGACCCCAGCGGAACCTTTCGTACCGCGCGCGGCAACCGGACGGTGCCCGGACGAAAGACCCGCGATGGCCGAAACGTCCCATCGGTTCGCCCAACTCTGCCGTCAATTGTCCGATTTGAGCGAGCGAAGAGTCTGTAAACAGTTGAACTCCAAGCCGTTCCGCTCTCCTCAGCAGGCGCGTTGTGGGCTTACGGTATGCCCCATGACCTCGCCCCGCTCCTACGACGGAGTCGGCTACCCCTCTCCGTCCCCCTCCTCCGGCACGCCCATCTACGACAGCCTGGTCGCAGAGCGCGGGATTCCCCAGATCGCGCCGATCAACGTGCCCCCGGCCCTCCCGGCCACCTCCTGGTCCTCCTCCTACGGCAGCGGCTTCGGCGGCCACTCCGGCGGGTTCGGCACCGGCTTCGACTCCCCCGCGTCGAACCTGCCCGCGCTGCCGCCGGCCCGGCTGGCCCTCGGCCCCGGCCCGAGCAGTTCCCCGGTGCCGGCCCCGCACATCCCGGTCCAGCCCGGGTACGCGCAGGCCCCGATGGCCCAGCCCACCGGCTACGCCCAGGCCCCGCAGAACTTCGCGCCGGGCCAGCGCCCGACCGCGCCGGCCTACCCGCAGCCCGGGCAGCAGTACCAGGCCCAGGCCCCCGCGAACGGCTTCGCCGCCGCCCCGCAGAGCTTCACGCCGACCTTCAACTCCCAGCAGTTCGGCGCCCAGCCGGCCGCCCCCCAGCAGCAGACCTTCGGCGACCAGTCCTTCGGCGGCAACGGCCTCCGTCCGACCGCCCCCCAGGTCCGCCAGCCCGGCGTCGGCATCCCGCAGCAGTACCCCCAGCAGTACCGGCAGTACCCGCAGGCCGGCTGAGCCGTTCCCACGGGGGGCAAGGTCACCCCGGACGCACCGACGCGTCCTTCCCCACCCACCACCCGATCACCGACCGCTCGCACCCGGGTCGAGGATCACCCGCAAAGCCCCCGAGGCCCCACCGCCCCGGGGGCTTTCGCCTTCCCCCACCCGATCCGCCCGCCCGCCAGGGGCACGCAGGGAACCGCACGACAACAGAACCCCATCACCCTGCCGGGGCACGCGGACAGCCGCACGAGAACAGACCCTCATCGCCCGCCAAGCACGCGGACAACCGCACGAAAGCAAAACCCCATCGCCCCGCCGGGGCACGCAGGGAACCGCACGGAACGGAACCCGACCGCCCCGCCAGGGATGCAGGAAACTGCACGCAACAGAACCCCCTCGCCCCGCCAGGGGCGCGGGGAACTGCGCGAAGGGGAACGGGAGCGTCGGCGAGATCCGGCCGCCGACCGCACCCCCGCCCCGGACGGCCGCCCCGCAGCGACGCCCCGCCGGGCCCCCGCGGCAGCGCCCCGCCCCCGGGCCCCGCCAAGACCTCGCGCTGCCGCCTGGCAGGATTGGCCGCATGCCGCATCTCGCCTCCCTGCACCTGTACCCCGTCAAGTCGATGTACCGGCTCTCCCCCTCCTCCGCCCGGGTGCAGCCCTGGGGCCTGGCCGGGGACCGGCGGTGGATGCTGGTGGACTCGGACGGCACCGCGCTGACCCAGCGGGACGAGCCGTCGATCGGGCAGTTCCGGCCGGAGCCGTCCGCGGACGGCTCGGTGCTGACGCTGACCGCCCCGGACGGGAGCACGCACACGCTGGCGGCCCCCACCGTCGCCGCCGGCGCGCCCGCCGCCGAGGTCGCGGTCTTCGGGACGCGCTTCGAGGCCGCCGAGGCCGGCAAGGACACCTCGGTCTGGCTGGCCGAGCGCCTCCCGGCGAAGTTCGGCGAGGTCCGGTTGGTGCACCTGGACCGCCCGGCCGCGAGCCGGCCGATCGACCCGAGGTACGCAGGGCCGGAGGAGACCGTCTCGATGGCGGACGGCTACCCGCTGCTGCTCACCACCACGGCCTCGCTGGCCGAGCTGAACGCCCGGATCGCCGAGGACCACCCGGACGACCCGCGGAAGGCCGCGGCGCTGCCGATGGAGCGGTTCCGCCCGAACCTGGTGGTCGCGGGGACGGAGCCGTGGGCGGAGGACGGCTGGCGGCGGATCCGGGTCGGCGGCCTGGAGTTCCGGGTGGCGAAGCCGTGCGGGCGCTGCGTGGTGACCACCACCGACCAGGAGACCGGCGAGCGGCGCGGCCCGGAGCCGCTGCGGGCGCTGGGCCGGCACCACCGGTTCGGCCAGAAGCTGGTGTTCGGGCAGAACCTGGTCCCGGTCCGGCCGGTCCCGGCGCCGGAGGTGCTGGGCACGCTCACCGTCGGCGACGACGTCGAGGTGCTGGAGCGCGGGCCCGCGCCCGAGCTCGGTCCGGCGCCCGAGCGGGACCGCCCCTGACCTGCCCGCCGGAACCACCCCCGGCCTCGTTCGTTGAACCGGGCGGCGAACCCGCGACGAGCCCGGGCGGCGGTCCGCCGGATCCGTCCCGCACGCTACGGTGGGGGCGGTCGCGCAGCGTCTCGATGCACTCGACGAAGGCGGGGATGACAGATCGTCATGACTGAGCTCAGGGTCCGGGTCACCCAGGACAGCGCCTCCCGCTGGCGGCGGCGCGGCGGCGAGTACGCGACGCTCCGCGAGGCCCTGGAGGTCGCCGAGCCGGGCGACACCCTGACGGTGCGGCCGGGCACGTTCCGCGAGGCGGTGCTGGTGGACAAGCCGGTGACGCTGGTCGCCGAGCAGGGCCCGGGCAGCGTGCGGATCTCGGCGCCGGAGAGCGCGGTGCGCGGCGGCACGGCGCTGACGCTGACGGCGGGGGCGACGGTCCGGGGCCTGACGGTCGAGGGTTCGGACCGTTCGGCGCCGGCGGTGCTGCTGGCGGGCGCGGACGGCGCGGTGCTGGCGGACTGCCGGGTGGAGACCGCGTCCGCGGTGGGCGTGGAGCTGGTCGACGGGGCGCGGGCGCAGCTGCTGAACTGCACGGTGGAGAACCCGGCCGGCCTGGGGGTGCGGCTGCGCGGGGGGTCCCGGGCGGAGCTGCTGGACTGCGAGGTCGCGGCGGCGGGGCAGAGCGGCGTGGCGGTGCTGGGCGCCTCGGAGCTGCGCGCGGAGCGGCTGCGGGTGCACGGGGCGGGCGGCGCGGGCGTGCTGCTGGCGGAGCCGGGGACGGTCGCGGAGCTGGTCGGCTGCGAGGTGTACGAGGTGCGCGGCTCGGGCGTGCAGGCCGAGGCGCAGGCGGTGGGCCGGCTGTCGGACTGCACGGTGCACCGGGTCTCCGGGAACGGTCTGAGCCTGGACGGCGGGGCCGAGCTGGAGCTGGTGTCCTGCCGGGTGCACGAGGTGCCGGAGAACGCCGCCGACCTGCGCGGCGGCGCGAAGTTGACGCTGCGCCAGGTGACGGTGCACGGTTTCGGCCGGGGCGCGCTGTCGGTGTGGGACGGCGGGACGAAGGTGCTGGCGGAGGGCTGCCGGTTCCATTCGGCGCAGGGCGACTACCCGGCGCTGTGGGTGAGCGACGGTGCGGCGCTGGAGCTGGCGGACTGCGCGCTGGACGACCTGCCGGACGCGCTGTTCGTGCTGGACCAGGGCTCGTCGGCGACGGCCCGCGACTGCTCGTTCTCGGCGATCCGCTCCTCGGCGGTGTCGGTGAGCGGCGGCGCGTCGGCGACGCTGTCGGGCTGCCGGGTCCAGGGCGCGGGGACCGGTCTGTGGTTCCGCGACCACGGGTCGGGCGGCCTGCTGACGGACTGCGAGATCGCCGAGGTCGCCACCGGTGTGATCGTCACCAAGGGCGCGGACCCGGTGCTGCGCGGGTGCACGGTGCGGGGCGCCAGCGAGGCAGGCGTGTACGTGTCGGCGCAGGGGCGCGGCGAGTTCGAGGACGTCCGGGTGTCGCAGGGCGGCGGGTTCGGCTTCCACGTGATCGACGGCTGCCGGACGCGGCTGGTCCGCTGCCGGGCGGAGCGCAACGCCCGGGCGGGTTTCGAGTTCTCCGAGCCGGGTCCGGTCGCGGAGGGCTGCACCTCGGACGACGCGGCGCCGCTGCCCGCGCCCGCCCCGGCGGTCCCGGCGGCGGTGCCCGCGCCGTCCGCTCCGCCACTGGCGGGCCTGGTGGCGGCCGTGCAGACCTCGTCGTCGGCGCCGACGACGGCGGTGATCGGGCCGATCCCGGACTGCCGTCCGGCCGAGGTGGCGCTGGCCGAGCTGGACGCGCTGGTCGGGCTGGCGACGGTGAAGCAGGAGGTGCGGACGCTGATCGACATGATCTCGGTGGGCCGGGCCCGGCAGCGGGCGGGGCTGAAGGCGCCGTCGCCGCGCCGCCACCTGGTCTTCACGGGCTCCCCGGGCACCGGCAAGACGACGGTGGCCCGGCTGTACGGGGAGATCCTGGCCTCGCTGGGGGTGCTGCAGCGCGGGCACCTGGTGGAGGTGGCCCGGCTGGACCTGGTGGGCGAGCACATCGGTTCGACGGCGATCCGCACCGCGGCGGCCTTCGACCGGTCCCGCGGCGGGGTGCTGTTCATCGACGAGGCGTACGCGCTCGCCCCGGAGGACGGCGGCCGGGACTTCGGCCGGGAGGCGATCGACACCCTGGTGAAGCTGATGGAGGACCACCGGGACGAGGTGGTGGTGATCGTGGCGGGCTACACCGCGGAGATGGAGCGCTTCCTGGCCGCCAACCCGGGCCTGTCCTCCCGGTTCTCCCGCACCGTCACCTTCCCCGACTACAGCGCCGACGAGCTCCTCGACATCGCCCGGGCCCAGGCCGCCGAGCACGAGTACCGCCTGGACGCCGCCACCGAGGACGCCCTGCGCAGCCACTTCACCGCGATCGACCGCTCGGCGGGCTTCGGCAACGGCCGCACCGCCCGGCAGGTCTTCGAGACCATGATCGAGCGGCACGCCTCCCGGGTCGCCCACCTGCCCTCCCCCACCACCGAGGACCTGCAGCTGCTGGTGCCCGCCGACCTGCCCTGAGCCCGGCCGGTCAGGCGGCGAGCCGGCCGCCGCCGTCCACGTGCAGGACGGTGCCGGTGACGTACGGGTTGTCGACGGCGTAGAGGACGGCCTTGACCAGGTCCTCGGGGGCGCCGACCCGGCGGGCGGGGTTGCGGGCGGCGACGGCGCGCAGGAACTCCTCCTTCCCGGCGCCGAGGCCGTCCCAGGAGCCGGTGTCGACGATGCCCGGGGAGACGGCGTTGACCCGGACGGGGGCGAGTTCCACGGCGAGGGCCCGCACCAGGAAGGCGAGCGCGCCGTTGGTGGTGGCCATCACGGTGCGGGCGGGGGCGGGGCGCCAGGCGGCGACGCCGGAGAAGAAGGTGAGCGAGCCGTCCTCGGCGATCCGCCCGGTCAGGTGCTTGGCGAGCAGCAGCGGGCCGATCACCTTGGCGTCGAAGGCCCGCCGGATGTCGGCGGGGCGCAGGTCGGCGAGCGGCCCGTTGGCGGGCAGCGCGGCGGTGGACACCAGGTGGTCGATCCGGCCGACCCGGGCGGCGAACGCCTCGATCGAGGGCTCGTCGGTGAGGTCGAGGGGCAGCACGGTGGACGGGCCGGCCAGTTCGCCGGCGGTCCACTCCAGCTTGCGCGGGTCGGGTCCGGCCAGGACGAGTTCGGCACCGGCCGCGGCGGCGGTGTGGGCGAGCAGGCGGCCGGTGCGGGAGCCGGCGCCGACGACGACCAGGCGGCGGCCTTCCAGGGAGGCGGACACGGGTGCTCCTTGCGGGTCTCGGGGTGGTGCGGCCGGACGTCCCGGCCGCTCCACCACCCTGCGCCCGGCTGCCCCGATGCGTCCAAGGCTTGTTCTCTCCCGGATCGATAAACTCCGTGCATGGCAACGCTCCGTCAGCTGGAATACCTGGTCACCGTGGTCGACACCGGCTCGTTCACCCGGGCCGCCGAGCTGCTGCACGTCACGCAGCCCGCGCTCTCGCACCAGGTCCGGGCGCTGGAGTCGGCGCTCGGCGGGGCGCTGCTGGAGCGCCTGCCGCGCACCGTCCGGCCCACCCCGCTCGGGCGGGCGGTGCTGCCGCACGCCCGGGCGGCGCTCGCCGACGCGGAGCGGCTGCGGGCGGCCGCCCGGCGCACGATCGGCCTGGAGGAGGGCGAGTTGGAGGTCGGCACCGTGCACTCGATCGCGCTGGGCCTGCTGCCGCCGGTGCTGCGGGCCTGGCGCAGGCTGCACCCGGGAGTGCGGGTCCGGCTGCGCGAGTACCCGCACGCGGAGGAGCTCCGGGCGGCCACCGCGGCCGGGCGGGGCGACCTCGCGGTGGGGCCGGTGCCCGCCGAATGGGACGGCCCGGTACGGGAGTTGGGCGTCGAGGAGTTCGTGCTGGTGCTGCCGCCGGACGACCCGCTGGCGGACCCGCCCGGCGGGGTGCTGCCGCTGGCGGCGCTGGCCGGCCGGGACTGGGTGCACTACGCCCCGGGGCACGGCCTGGCCGAGGTGCTGGACGGGGCCTGCGCCCGGGCCGGGTTCGTCCCGCGCCCGGCCGTCCGCACCGAGCAGACCGCCGCCGCCCCGGTGCTGGCCGCGGCCGGCCTGGGCCCCGCGCTGGTGCCCGCGACCGTCCTGCCGCCGGGCCTGGACGCGGCGGTGCTGCACCCCGACCCGCCGATCCACCGCCCGCTGGCGGCCTACACCCGGACCCGTCCGGACCGCCTGACCACCGCCTTCACCGAACTCCTCGCCACCCGGGCCCGCCCGTAGGAGTCACGGGGCGGCCATCCGCAGCGCCACCGGCAGCGGGACGGCCGGGTTGCGGGCGGCGTCCTCGGCGGTGGCGGGGTCGCGGAGCAGCGCGGCCAGCGTCGCGGCGGGCAGCGCCGGGTGGCGGGCAGCGACCCGGCGGACCGCCGGGTCGGGGTCGGCGGCGAACCGGAGGGCCAGCGCGGCCGGGGCGGCGGGGTCGTCCAGGGCGAGCAGCCGGACCCGGGGGCGGGGGTCGTCGGCGTACCGGAGCAGGCCGTCGCGGGGGAAGTGGGGGTGGTTGCGGGGCCGGCCGGGGAAGGAGAAGCTGCCCGACCACCAGGTCCACACGTCGAGCAGGGTCTCGGCGGGGGCGTCCGCGCAGGACTCGGCGAGGAACAGCCGCACCACCCGGTCCTCGTCCCGGCCGAGCCGGGCGGCGACGTCGACGGGCAGCCGGGGCGCGCGGGCCACGCTGCGGCGCACCCAGCGGTTCGGGTGGGCGGCCAACTGCCGCATCGCGTCCGGGTCGTGGAACAGCGCGCCGACCCACCAGAGCGCGTACGTGCGGTCCTCGGCGGGGATCTCGGGAACGGTGTCGGCCAGCGCGGCGATCTCCGCGGACGTCCGGGGCGGCACCGCGTCCGGGCTCGGCGGGCGGGCCACCCCGACCAGCACGCGCGGCCGGCGGGCGGCGAACTCGTCCCGCAGCTCGCGCAGCCCGTCGAGCAGGGCCGGCTTCGCGCCGCGTCCGGCGAGCGCGGCCAGCAGCCGTTCCCACTGCTCCGGCGACAGCGCCCCGGACTCGGCGGCCCGCCCCCACACGCCCTTGGCCGGGTGCGCGACGGCCGCGTCCAGCACCGGCGCGGGCAGCCCGCTCCGGTACAGGAAGTCCGGGCGGTCGCCGTCGAGCAGCGCGAGCAGCAGCTCGGCCGGCGCGTCCGCCCGGGCCCCGAGCCCGGTCCGCCACCGCCCGCGCAGCTCCGCCGCCGCGCCGTCCCCCGGGAACGCGTCCCACACCCCGTCGCTCATCGGGGCAGCCTAGACGGACGGCGGGGTCAGACCAGCGGGCAGGGCGCGACGTCGACCCGGAGCAGGGTGACGACGGTGATCGCGGTCAGCACGATGCCGCCGACCACCGCGAGCAGGCGCAGCAGTTCGGGGTCCTCGAAGCGTTCCCGGAGGCCGCCGAGCCGGGTGGCCCGGCCGGCCAGGGCGCCGGCGGCGAGCAGCAGGAGCAGGCAGGGCACCAGCAGGATGGAGAGCGCGGCCCGCGGTCCCGGCTCCAGGTGGGTGTCGCAGCCCTGCCAGTTGCGGGCCAGGGTGTGCACCACGGCGAGCGTGGCCAGCCCGGCCAGCGTCCCGCCCACCACTGTCGTACTGATCCGTCCGATGGGATTCATCCCGCCCCTTCCGTCGTCCTCGCCCCCTCGGACGCGTCCGGCCCCGTCGCCGGTTGCGGGCGGGGCCGACGGGGCGTCAGAAGAGGGCGGTGAAGGCGTCCAGGCGGCTGCGGTCGAGGTCGCTGCGGAGGCGGCCGGTGCGGGCGAGGGTGACCATGCCGTGCAGCGCGGACCAGGCGAGTTCGGTGTAGCCGCCGGGGTCGTGGCCCTCCGCGCGGGCGCTGGCGGTGGCGGGTTCGGCGAGCGCGGCGAACGCCTCGTGCAGGGGAGCCGGGGCCTCGGGGGTGCCGAACGGGAGGGTGGTGGGGAGGGTGAAGATCGCGTCGTAGAGCGCGGGGTTGGCCTCGGCGAAGGCCAGGTAGGCCCGGGCGACGGCGGCGAACGCGGCGCGCGGTTCGGCGACGCCGGCGGCCGCGGCCCGCAGCAGGACGGCGAGTTCGGCGCAGCCCTCGACCGCGACGGCGGCGACGATGGCGTCCTTGCCCGCGAAGTGGCTGTACAGGACGGGCTGGCTGTACTCGATCCGCTCGGCGAGGCGGCGGGTGGTGACGGCCTCCCAGCCCTCGGCCTCGGCGAGTTCGCGGGCGGCGCGGACGATCAGCTGTTCCCGTTCGGCGCGTTCGCGCGCCCGGCGTTCTTTGATAGCCATGCCCGGAACCCTAGCACTGCTAGACAAGAGGCGAACGGAGGTCTAGCGTCATTCCTGTCGCTAGCGCCGCTAACAATCGGGCGGTGCGACCCACTTCACGATCCGTCCAGCAGGGGGAACCGCCATGTCCACCATCGCCGCCGACACCGCCCGGCCCGCCACCGGCCGCCTCCGGGTCCGCCTCGCCACCGCCGGCACCGTGCTGGTCTCGCTCTTCATCATCTACGTCGGCATCAACTACCTGGTGGCGCCGGAGCACACCGCCGCCGGCTTCGGCTTCCCGGAGTGGCCGCACGGCGGGGCCTCGGCCTTCCTCCGGATCAAGGGCAACCGGGACGTGGTCACCGGCCTCGCCCCGCTGCTCCTGCTGCTGACCGGCCACCGCCGGGCCCTCGGCTGGCTGCTGCTCGCGGAGTCCGTCGCCCCGTTCGGCGACTGCCTCACGGTGCTGGCCCAGCACGGCAGCACGGCGACGGCGCTCGGCGTCCACCTGACCGCCGCCCTGTTCGTGGTCGCCACCGCCGCCCTGCTGCTCACCGAGCGCGGGCCCCGCGGGAACTGACCGGGCCGTCAGCCCTCGTCCACCCAGGCGCCGCCCCGGAGGAACGCCTCCAGGGCGGCGCGGTGCGGCGCGGGGTCGATCCGCTCGGCGGCCAGCCACTCCGCGGAGTAGTACTTGTCCAGGTACCGGTCGCCGGGGTCGCAGATCAGCGTGACGACGCTGCCGGTGCGGCCCTCGCGGCGCATCTCGGCGACGATCCGCAGCGCGCTCCACAGGCCGGTGCCGGTCGAGGCGCCCGCCTTCTTCCCGAGCACGGTCTCCAGCAGATGGACGGCGGCGACCGAGGCCGCGTCCGGCACCTTCATCATCCGGTCGACCGCGCCGGGCACGAAGGAGGGCTCCATCCGGGGGCGGCCGATGCCCTCGATCCGGGAGCCGGTGGTGCAGGTGGCGTCGTCGTCGTGGTGCACCCAGCCGTCGAAGAAGCACGAGTTCTCCGGGTCGGCGACGCAGATCCGGGTGTCGAACTGCATGTAGTGCACGTACCGCGCGATGGTCGCGGAGGTGCCGCCGGTACCGGCCGTGGCCACGATCCAGGCCGGCTCGGGGTGCGGCTCCAGCCGGAGCTGGGCGAACACCGACTCGGCGATGTTGTTGTTGCCGCGCCAGTCGGTGGCCCGCTCCGCGTAGGTGAACTGGTCCATGTAGTGGCCGCCGGTCTCGAACGCGAGCTTGGCCGCCGCCTCGTAGACCTCGCAGGCGCTCTCCACCAGGTGACATCGGCCGCCGTGGAACTCGATCAGCTCGATCTTGGCCCGGCTGGTGCTGCGGGCCATCACCGCGACGAACGGGACCCCGATCAGCTGCGCGAAGTACGCCTCCGAAACGGCGGTCGACCCGCTGGACGCCTCGATCACCGGCGCCCCCGGCCGGATCCAGCCGTTGCACAGCCCGTACAGGAACAGCGACCGGGCCAGCCGGTGCTTCAGGCTCCCGGTCGGATGGGTGGACTCGTCCTTCAGGTACAGGTCGATCCCCCACTCCGCCGGCAGCGGGAAGCGCAACAGGTGCGTGTCCGCCGACCGGTTCGCATCGGCCTGCACCCGGCGCACCGCCTCCTTCAACCAGGCCCGGTACTCGGGGTCGCTCCGATCCACGTCCTGGAACCGCTCGGTCATCGCGCACTCTCCTCGCCGCCGCCTGGTATCCACTCACTGTAACAGTCGACTACGATAAGTGACTATTACGGAGCCCCCAGCTTCCCCTTATGGGACAGCCGAACAGCAGAGCGAAGCTCCAGGGGCCCGCCGGACTTCGCGTTCCGGGCCCTGGGAGCGAAGCTCCGTCCTAAACCCGCCGGAAGCGAAGCTCCGTTCTGGGCCCGATGGGAGCGAAGCTCCAGGGGCCCGGGGAACGGCGGAGCCGAGTGGCAGGTGACCGACGGGCCGCGAGGCGCCACCCCGTTTCGGGCCGAAGGTTCTTTGCGAAAGCCCCGTTGCGCCCCACTGTGTCCCGGCCCCACGCCTCTCGGCCCCGCCGTTCCCCGGGCCCCTGATGTTCCCGACCGTGTGCCTAAAAAATACGTACCGCCTGCCCCGTGACCGCCACTCCCGCCCGGCCCGCCGCCAGGTCGACGGTGAGGAGGCCCGGGCGGCCGAGGTCCTCGCCCTGGTGGAGGGTCAGCCGGGTGCCGTCGAGGCCGTGGACCTCCCGGAGGTAGGCGCCGAAGGCCGCGGCGGCGGCCCCCGTCGCGGGGTCCTCGACGATCCCGCCGACCGGGAAGGGGTTGCGGACGTGGTAGGTGGTGGCGTCCTGCTCCCAGACCAGTTGCAGGGTGGTCAGGTCGAGGCGGCGCATCAGCGCGGCCAGCCCGTCGAAGTCGTAGGAGAGGCGGGCCAGCCGGTCCCGGGTCGCGGCGGCCAGCACCAGGTGCCGGGCCCCGGCGTACGCGATCCGCGGCGGGTGGCGCGGGTCGAGCTCCTCGGGGTGCCAGCCCAGCAGGGCCAGCGCCTCGGCGACGTCCGCGGCCGCCACCTCCTCGACCGCCGGCGGCACGCTGGTCAGCGTCGCGGCGTACCCGCCGTCCGCCGCCGCGGTGACCTCGACCAGCACCTCCCCCGCCCTGGTGTCGAAGCGGAGCGCGCCGGGGCCGTGCCGCTCGCCGAGCGCGACCGCCGAGGCGATGGTCGCGTGGCCGCAGAACGGCACCTCGGCCAGCGGGCTGAAGTAGCGGACGGCCCAGGCCCGGTCGGCGCCGGGGACGGCGGTGAGGAAGGCGGTCTCGGAGTAGCCGAGGCGGGCCGCGAGGGCGAGCTGCCGCTCGTCGGTGAGGCCGGTGGCGTCGAGGACCACCCCGGCGGGGTTGCCGCCCGCGGGGTCGGCGGTGAAGGCGGCGTAGCGCAGCGGTTCGGCGGAATCGGTCGGAGCGGAAGCGGCCGGAGCGGTGTCGGTCATGCCCGGTGAACGAGGAGCCCCCGGCCCGGATTCCCGCCCCGCGACGGCCCTTTCCCGGGAGCCGGACCCCGGAGAGGGGGGTCGAACGATCGACGCTAGACTGCTGCCTCCGGCTGGCATCGCATCATCGAGGAAAAGAAGAACATGGCTGAGGCCCACCCCAAGGTTGTTGTGGTTGTCCCGACCTACAACGAGCGGGAGAACCTTCCCACCCTGGTAGGCCGGCTGGCCGACCTCGGCATGGCGAACCTCCACGTGCTGGTCGTCGACGACAACTCCCCGGACGGCACCGGCGACGTGGCGGACAAGCTGGCGGCCGACTCCGGCGGCACCGTCTCGGTGCTGCACCGGACCGAGAAGGACGGCCTGGGCCGGGCGTACATCGCGGGCATGAGCCGGGCGCTGGAGGACGGCGCGGACATCGTGGTGCAGATGGACGCCGACCTGTCGCACCCGCACACCGCCGTCCCGAAGATGGTGGAGCTGCTGCAGAACTCGGACGCCTCGGTGGTGCTGGGCTCGCGGTACGTGCCGGGCGGCTCGACCGCGTCGGAGTGGCCGTGGCACCGCAAGGCGCTGTCGGCGTGGGCGAACTTCTACGTCAACGCGATCCTGAGCCTGAAGGTCAAGGACGCGACGGCCGGCTTCAAGGCCTGGGAGGCGCAGGCGCTGCGCCGGGTGGACCTGCCCTCGGTGCAGTCCAACGGCTACTCGTTCCAGGTCGAGATGAACTACCGCGTGGTCAAGCAGGGCATGCGGATCTCCGAGGTGCCGATCCGCTTCGAGGAGCGGATCGAGGGCATGTCGAAGATGAGCCTGGGCGTGCAGCTGGAGTCCGCGGTGGCCCCGTGGAAGCTCCGCTTCGGCAAGAAGAAGTAATCCCGCAGGACGCCGAACGGCGCGGGTGGACGGTCTCCGTCCCCCGCGCCGTTAGCTTTTCCCGTGCCGGGAAGTGCTTCTGACGGGCCGTCAGGGGGCGACCGCGGCCTGCGGGTCGTCCAGGCAGGGCTCCCAGGCGAGTTCGGCGGCGCCGACCAGCCCGGCGTGGACGACCTGGGCGGGGACGATCGGGACGCGTCCGCTGCGGCCCCACAGGCAGCGTTCGGCGACCACCGCAGCGAGCCGGTCGGGGGCGGCGGCGAGCAGGTCGAGGTGCAGGCCGCTGAGCACGATGCGGTCGGGGTTGAGGATGTTGACGAGTCCGGCGAGGCCGAGGCCGAGCCGGTCGACGACGTGGGCGACGGCGTCGGCGGCGGCCGGGTCGCGGGCCAGCGCGCGGGCCTGCGGGAGCAGCGGCCGGGCCGGGTCGGGGCGGCGTCCGGCGGCGGCGAACAGCGCGTCGGTGTCGGTCTCGGCGTTCAGGCAGCCGCGGTTGCCGCAGGGGCAGCGGCGGCCGAGCGGGTCGACGGTGAGGTGGCCGACCTCCAGGGCGAGGCCCGAACTGCCGGTGTGCAGGCGGCCGTCGACGACCAGGGCGCCGCCGACGCCGCGGTGGCCGGAGGTGACCAGCAGCAGGTGGCGGGCGTCGCGGCCGGCGCCGTGCCGGTGCTCGGCGAGGGCGGCGAGGTTGGCGTCGTTGGCGACGGCGGTGGGCAGGCCGGGGCGGGCCCGCGGGCCGAGGTCGGCGCGGGCGACGGCCTCGGCGAACAGCTCGGCCACGGGGGTGCCGAACGGCCAGCCGAAGTGCAGGGCGGCCAGGGCGGTGCCGTCGGGTTCGGTGACGGGGTTGGGCAGGGCGAGCGCGCAGCCGAGGACCCGGCGGCGGCTGTCCCGGGCCAGCCGGGCCCCGGCCTCGGCGACCGCGCCGAGCAGTGCGGCGGGCGAGGTGTCGGCGGGCAGCGGCAGGTGGACGGGGGCGAGCAGCCGGCCGCCGAGTCCGGCGAGGGCGGTGGAGATGCCGTCGGCGTGCAGCTGGGCGGCGATCACCACGGGGCCGGGGTCGGCGAGGGCGAGGCGGTGCGAGGGGCGGCCGCGGCCGCCGCCGGCAGGGCGGGAGTCGACGCTGATCAGGCCGAGCGCCTCCAGTTCGGCGGTGACGGCCCCGGCGGTGGCGCGGGTGACGTCGAGGGCGCCGGTGAGCGCGGAGCGGGTGGGGGCCCGGCCGGTGTGGATCAGGCGCAGCGCGGGGCCGAGCAGGGTGCGGCCGCGGTCGGGCGCGGTCCGTCGCTGCGGGCTCGTCGAGGGGGTTGAAGGTGTGTGCGGCACTCCCCTATTCTGACTTTGTGCCGCTACTGAACAAAACAGAAGCCCGCCCTGCCGCCTCCGCCTCCATCGCTTCCTCCGCCGCTTCCTCCTCCGCCGCCGCCCTCGCACCGTCCGGCCGACGCTCCTCCTGGACGGCGGCCCGCCTCGCCCTCACCGCCTTCTTCGCCGTCGACGGCTTCCTGTTCGCCGCCTGGGTGGTCCGCATCCCGGACGTCCGGGCCCAGGTCGCGGCCTCGCACAGCGCGCTCGGCCTGGCCCTGCTCTGCGTCTCGGCCGGCGCGGTCGCCACGATGGCCGTGGTCGGCCGGCTCTGCCTGCGGTACGGCTCGCGCCGGGTCACGGTCGCCTCGATCGGCGTGTTCGCGCCGGCCGTGGCGCTGCCCGCGCACACCCACTCGGTGCTCGGCCTCGGCGCGGTGCTGCTGCTGTTCGGCGCCGGCTACGGCGCGGCGAACGTGGCGATGAACAGCGCCGCCGTCGACCTGGTCGCGCAGCTCCGACGGCCCGTCATGCCGAGCTTCCACGCGGGCTACAGCCTCGGCGGCCTGCTCGGCGCGGCGGTCGGCGGCCTGCTGGCGGGCCGGATCAGCGCCGCCTGGGCGCTGGCCGCCGCCGCGGCGCTCGGCCTGGCCGTGACGGCCCTCGCGGGCGCCGCCCTGCTGCGCGCCCCGGCCGCCGGGCCCGCCGCCACCAGGGCCGCCGCCGAAACCGTCGGAACGGCCACCGCCGCGGGGCGCCCGTCCGCCCACGCCCGCCTGCTCGTGCTGCTGCTCGGCCTCACCGCGCTCTGCACCGCGTACGGCGAGGGCGCGCTCGCGGACTGGGCGACCCTGCACCTGACGGACGACGTGCACGCGGGCGCCGCGCTGGCGGCCACCGGCTACGCGGCCTTCGCCTTCGCCATGACGGCGGGCCGGCTGTCCGGGACGTGGCTGTCGGAGCGCCTCGGCGGCACCCGGGTGATGCTGTTCGGCGGCCTGACGGCCTGCGCGGGGATGACGGCGGCCGCGCTGGCCCCGTCCGTCCCGGTGGTGCTGGCCGGGTTCGTCCTGGTCGGGCTGGGCCTGGCGAACGTCTTCCCGCTGGCGATCGCCCGGGCCGGTGCGGTGGCCGGGCCGCAGGGCGTGGCGACGGCCTCCACGCTCGGCTACGCGGGCATGCTGGTCGGCCCGCCGGTGATCGGCTTCCTGGCCGACGCGTTCTCGCTGCCCGCGGCCCTGCTCACGGTCGCGGCCGGCTCGGCCCTGGTCGGCCTACTGGCCGTCACCGTCCGCCGCCACCACGCCGCCTGACGCTCCGCCGGCCGCCCGCCGGGGCCCGGCCGCAGACCGTTCGGCAGCCGGGCCCCCGGCTATTCGGCGGCCGGCTTCTCGCCCGGCAGGCGCAGGTCCCAGCCGACCAGGGCGCGGAGCTGTTCGGCGGTGACGCCGTCGGGGACGGGGCGCGGGGGCTCGTGCCGGATGGGGGGCTGCCAGCCGTCCTCGGGGTCCCAGGTGCGGACGGGGCGGGCCGGGGCGCCGGCCACCACGGCGAAGTCGGGGACCTCGCCGGCCACCACCGAGTTCGCGGCGACCACGACGTTGCGGCCGATCCGGGCGCCGGGCAGGATCACCGCGCCGGTGCCGATCCAGGAGCCGGCGCCGATCGAGACCGGCGCGTTGCGCGGCCACTGCTTGCCGATCGGCAGTCCGGTGTCGCGGTACTCGTGGGCCTGGTCGGTGATGTAGACGTCCGGGCCGGTCCACACGTCGTCGCCGAGCACGATCTCCTGGTGGCCGACGATGTGGCTGCCGCGCCCGATCACGCAGCCGCCGCCGATCCGGACGATCGGCTCCGGCCCGAGGTCGAGCCCGGGCAGGAAACCCGCGGAGAGGGTGACCCGCTCGCCGATGATGGAGAACGGGCCGATGGTGATCCAGCGCTCGTTGAAGACGGTGCCGAGCGGGAAGGACAGCTTGGTGCCGTCGCCGAGCTCGCCGAACCGGTACGGGCCGGGGTTGCGGTTGCTGACGGCGCCCGCCTCCTGCACCCAGCGCCAGCCGCGGTGCACCGCGCGCCCGGCCGTCCGGCGCGACCTCTCGCGGACGGACCCCAGCAGCGCACGGACGATCGACATGCGCTCACCGTAGCGGCCGGCGGGGGCCCGCGGCGGCCCCCGACCGGCAACGGGACCAAACTCACACCGGCCGGTAACTTGACCCTCCGTCCGAGGTCAGCGCCCCGCCGGGGCGGGCACGGCCGCGGGCCCGGCGCACCCGGCGGACTCGGCGCACCCCGGCGGGCTCAGCGCGGACGCGGGCTCAGCGCACCCAGCGGGCGGGCCGCTTGGCGAGGAAGGCGCGCATGCCCTCCTGGGCCTCCTCGGAGCCGAACAGCCGGGCGGACTGCGCGACCAGCTCCTCGGTGTGCCGGTCGAACGACTCCCGGACGGCGGCGTTGGCGAGCAGCTTGGACTCGGCCAGGCCCTGCGGGGAGCAGAGCCGCAGCGCGTCCAGGATCGTCTTCAGCGCGGCCCCGGCGTCGTCGGCGGCCTCGGTGACCAGGCCGATCCGGGCGGCCTCGGCGGAGTCGAAGGTCTCGCCGGTGAGGTAGTAGCGGGCGGCGGCGCGCGGGTCGAGCTTGGGGCGCAGCGGCAGCGAGATGACGGCGGGGGCGAGGCCGAGCCGGGCCTCGGTGAAGGCGAAGGTGCAGTCCGGTCCGGCGACGGCGAGGTCGCAGGCGCCGACCAGGCCGAGGCCGCCGGCCCGAACGTGGCCGTCGATCAGGGCGATCACGGGCTTGGGGCAGTCGACGATCGCGCGCTGCAGGGCGACCAGGCCGCGCGGGCCGACGGTGGGGTCGTCGCCGGTGGCCTCGGAGAGGTCGGCGCCGGCGCAGAACACCCGGCCGGTGTGGCCGAGGACGACGGCCCGGACCTCGGGGTCGGCGGCGGCGTCGGCCAGGTACCCGGTGAGTTCGGCCATCAGCCGGGTGGAGAGGGCGTTGCGGTTGTGCGGGGAGTCGAGCTCCAGGGTGGCGACGGCGTCGGCGGTGGTACGGCGGACGAGCGGCGCTTGGGCGGTCATCTGGTGGGGCCTGCCTTCCGGCTGAGGGTGGGTCGGACGGGGCGTCGTCTGCACCCTGGCACACCCCGGCCCTACTGGCCAGTACCGGATCTTCGGGGGGCCGCGCGGCCGGGAACTCCGTACACGGCCTCAACTCCCTTAAGGTCTAGACCTATTGACAGTGCCGGGACAGGCTCGCTTGAGTACTGGGCACACCGCTCGTTCCCCCACAAGGAGTGGCTGATGCCCCACACCCGTACCTCCCACCGGGCCGCCCACCGGGCCGGCTCCCGCCGCGGCAAGGTCGCCGCGCTGCTGACCGGCACGCTCGCCGCGGCCGGCCTGGCCGTCGTGGTGCCCACCACCTCGACCGCGGCGGCGGCCTGCGCGGCCCCGTACGCCGCCGCGCAGGTGTACACCGGAGGCATGTCCGCCTCCTACAACGGCCACAACTGGAACGCCAAGTGGTGGACCCAGGGCGAGACCCCGAGCACCGGCGGCTCCGGGGTCTGGGCCGACCAGGGCGCCTGCGGCGGCGGTGGCGGCAGCACCACCAGCCCGAGCCCGTCCCAGGGCACCTGCAACCACCCGACCTGGGTGGCCGGCACCCAGTACGCCACCGGCGCGATCGTGAAGTACGCCCCCAACGGCCAGTACTACATCGCCACCCACGACAACCCGGGCTACGACCCGACGGTCTCCACCTGGTACTGGAGCCCGTACACCTGCACCGGCGGGGGCGGCACCACCAGCCCGAGCCCGACCAGCACCACCCCCAACCCGGGCGGGTTCGTGGTCTCCGAGGTCCAGTTCAACCAGATGTTCCCGAACCGGAACTCCTTCTACACGTACTCCGGCCTGGTCACGGCCCTGAGCGCCTACCCGGCGTTCGCCAACACCGGCTCGGACACCGTGAAGAAGCAGGAGGCGGCGGCGTTCCTCGCCAACATCAGCCACGAGACCGGCGGCCTGGTGTACATCGTCGAGCAGAACACCGCGAACTACCCGCACTACTGCGACACCACCCAGCCCTACGGCTGCCCGGCCGGCCAGGCCGCGTACTACGGCCGCGGGCCGATCCAGCTCAGCTGGAACTTCAACTACAAGGCGGCCGGCGACGCCCTGGGCATCGACCTGCTGCACAACCCCAACCTGGTGCAGACCGACGCGGCCGTCGCCTGGAAGACCGGCATCTGGTACTGGATGACCCAGAACGGGCCGGGCACCATGACCCCGCACAACGCGATGGTCAACGGCAACGGCTTCGGCGAGACCATCCGCTCCATCAACGGCTCACTGGAGTGCAACGGCGGCAACCCCGCCCAGGTGCAGAGCCGGGTCAACGCGTACACCTCCTTCACCTCGATCCTCGGGGTGCCGACCGGCGGCAACCTGAGCTGCTGACCGGCCGGACCAGCGGCCGGGGCGGCGGTGCGGATGACGGTCCGTCACCCGCACCGCCGCCTCGGCGGGTCCACGTCCGCGTCCGCGCCCGCCCCCTGGCTCAGCGGCGCACCAGCGCCGTCATGCCCCAGCCCGCCGCCGCGAACGCCGCCGCCAGCAGCGCCCAGCCGAGCAGACCGTTGGCCAGCACCACCGAGGTCAGCAGCACCGGGCCGAGCATCATCGAGGCCGACATGCCGGTGTTGAAGACGCCCTGGTAGGCGCCGTGCGCGCCGTCCTTCGCCAGGTCGTAGCCGAGCGCCCAGGCGCCCGCCTGGCTGTACACCTCGCCGAGCGCCTGCAGCGCCACGCCCGCAGCGATCACCACCGCCGCCACCCAGGCCGGCGCGTCGGCGGCCAGCGCCACCACCAGGCAGGAGGCCGCCACCAGCAGCGCCCCGCGCCGGAACACCCGGGCCGCGGCCGCCGGTTCCTCGGTCCCCCGGGTCGCCCGCACCTGGAGCACGATCACCAGCGCGGTGTTGACCAGCATCCCGCCCGCCGCCATCCAGCGCGGCGCGTCGGTGTGCTCGACCACCCACAGCGGCAGCCCGACCTCGATCATCATGAACTGCAGGCAGACCACCGCGTTCAGGCCGGTCGCCGCCAGGTACACCCGGTCGCGCAGCGCCGGGTTGGGGCCGCTCGACGCCTGCTCGATCTGCGCGGCCGTCCGGGCCGGCACCGGGACCAGCAGCCAGTAGAGCACCGCGACCAGCCCGTACGAGGCGGCGTCGGCCAGCAGCGCCAGCGTGTACGCGCCCCGGCTGTCGGACTGCAGGACGGCGGCGGCGCCGACCGTGCCCAGCGAGATGCCGATGTTGGTGACCGAGCGCAGGTAGGCCCGGCCCCTGACCCGGGCGTCCGGGGCCAGCACCTCGGCGAACAGCGCGGCGCGGGCCGCCGAGGCGCCCCGGTCGGCGATCGCCACCAGGCAGGCCAGCACCACGAACGAGGCCAGCGAGCCGACCAGCACGTACCCGGCCGCGCACACCGCCTGCACCGCCAGCAGCGCCATCATCACCGGCTTGCACCCGTACCGGTCGGCCAGCCGCCCGGCCGGGACGCCCGCCGCGACGCCGCAGGCGCCGGCCACCGTCAGCACCGCGCCGACCGTGCCGACGCCGAAGCCGAGGATGCGGTGGAAGTACACGGCGGCGAGGGTCATGCCGAGGCCGTTGCCGACGGTGTTGACCAGGGTGATCCAGGTCAGCCGGCGCAGCACCCGGTCCTCGGGGAGCAGCCGGGCGAGCCGGCCGCGGGCAGGGGTGGGCACGGCGGCCGGAGCGGCCGCGGGTTCGGTGGCGGGTTCGGTGGCGGTCATGCCCCGATCAGACCGGGTACGGAGCGCCCGTGGTATTGATTTAGCCCCGGCCTGAATCCGGCGGGCCGACGAGGGGGAACGGGGGTGCGGAGCCATGCCGGTGCGGTTCCGGCTCGGCCTGGCCGACCTGGCGTCCGCGTACTTCGCCTGCTCGCCGATCCAGGAGACGGTGCTCTCGCTGCGGATGTGGACGCACCCGGGCCGGTACCCGCACACCGCCGCGTTCGAGGCGATGCGGCCGGCCTTCGAGGCGCTGCCGGCCGCGCCGCTGCTGCGCGCCCTGGTGGCGGGCAACAAGTACGTGCCGGACTTCCTGACGCCCCGTCCGACTGTCCCGTTCCCGGACTTCCACGCCGAGCTGGCCCGGGTCCGGAGCTTCGAACCGGCCCGGCTGGAGGCCGAGTTGGCGCAGACCTTCCTGCCGCACGACCGGGTGCTGCCGCCGCTGCTGGCCGAGCGGCTGGACCGGCCGGCCGAGCTGATCGGCGAGATCGCGGACGCCCTGGCGGCGTACTGGACCCGGGTGCTGGAGCCCTCCTGGTGGCCGCGCGCCCGCTCGGTGCTGCACGCCGACATCGTGCACCGGGCCCGGGTGCTGGCCGAACGCGGCGCGGCCGGGCTGTTCGGCGACCTCGACCACCGGCTGCGCTGGGCGGACGGCGTGCTGACGCTGGCCTGGGAGTGGGGCTACGAGCAGGAGTCCGAGGTCGAGGTGGACGGGCGCGGCATGACCTTCCTGCCGACCTGCTTCGCCCGGGGCGCCCTCACCGCGATCGGCCCCGACCTCACCCCCTCCATCACCTACCTGGCCCGCGGCCAGGCCACCCTGGCCGGCCCCGCCGACCCCCCGCCCACCCCGCGCGCCCTGGAACAGCTCCTCGGCACCCCCAAGGCCCGCCTGCTCGCCCTCCTGCACGAGCCCGTCTCCACCACCGAACTCGCCCGCCGCCTCGCCGTCACCCCGGGCGCCGTCAGCCAGCACCTCACCGTCCTGCACGCCACCCGCCTGGTCACCCGCGCCCGTCACGGCCGCCTGGTCCTCTACACCCGCACCCCGCTCGCCGACCGCCTGCTCGCCCCCTGACCGGCCGTCACCAGAAGCGGACGACCGCGCCGGACTCCGTGGACAGCCGGGCCGCCCGCAGCAGGCCCAGGCAGGTGCCGGCGGCGGACAGGTGCCGCTGCCACCCCCGCCGTTCCGCCTCGGGCAGCCGCACGGCCGCGCACACCTCGGGCCCTTCCGGGTCGAGGTCCGCGGGCAGGCCCAACGCCTCGGCCAGGACGTGCAGTTCGGCGAGCAGCCGGACCGAGGAGCCGAGGTAGTGCCCGAGCAGGTCCTCGTCGTACGGCACCGGCCCGAAGTCCACGGGGACGTAGTAGCCCTCGCAGTCCGCGTGGTGGATCAGGTGGTCGAACGGGCCCGCCGGGTCGCCGGGACCCCTGCCGTACAGGACGGCGAGCACCGGATCGCGGGCGGCGGCGTACGGGTCGGTCGGCGGCTCGGGCAGTCGGCCGGACGCCGCCACGTACGCGGCGACCCGGCGCAGCGCGTGCAGGCCCCGGTAGCCCCACATCGGGATCGGGGTGCGGGTCAGGCCGGGCGGCTCCGACCAGGCCGGTGCGCCGGCCCGGGCCAGCACCGCGTTGATCATGGCGCACTCGTCGGCCACCCACTCGGCCGCCTCCGGGTCGCCGGCCTCCGGCAGTCCCACCACCACGTCGAGTCCCATGGCCGCGATGCTGCCACCGACGGCCGACAACCGGGCCGCCCGACGGGAGGTCGGACGGGAGAGGTCAGCAGAAGGCGAGGACGGCGCCCGTGCGGACCGAGTGCTCGGCGGCCTTCGTCAGTTGCAGGCAGACGAAGGACTCGGTGCCGTAGCGCTGCCAGCCCGCGGGGTCGGCCACCAGCTCGTCCAGGACCGCGGTGATTTCCTCGCTGTCCGGGTCGAGGCCCTCGGGCAGGCCCAACGCCTCGGCGAGGACGCGGAGTTCGGCGAGCAGGCGGACGGAGGAACCGAGGCAGCCACCGGCGAGCTCCTCGTCGACCAGGACGGGGTCGAAGTCGACGGGGACGTAGTAGCCCTCGCAGTCGGAGTGGTGGATCAGGTGGTCGAACGGGCCCGCCGGGTCGTCGGGGAGGTCGTGGTAGGCGGCGGCGAGCACCGGGTCCTCGGTGGCGCGTTCGCCCTCGGCCAGCGGTGCGGGCAGCGGACGGCCGGCGGCCAGGTGGGCGGCGAGGCGGCGCAGCGTGTGCAGGCCGGAGTAGCCCCAGATCCGGTCGCCGAACCGGTCGCCCGTCGTCGGCTCCCGCCAGTCCCGCGCTCCCGGCACGCCCTCGCGCGCCAGGACGGCGCCGATCGTGTCGCACTCGGCCCGGAACCAGCCGGCCGTCTCCTCGTCGGCGCCGATCAAGGCGCCCACCACCACGTCGAGTCCCATGCCGGAGATCCTGCCAGTGCGTGCCGACAGCCGGCCGAGCGCACCGCCTCATGATCGTCAACTCCCTTGCGGTATAGACCTGTTGACGAAGTGGTCCAGTCCACCTAACCTCCTGTTGCCGGCTCCAGGCACCCCTGTACGGAATCCCCCACACCAGACAGGGAGTACCGATGCACGTCCGCTCCAGGCCACGGCTCAGGGCCCGCCTGCTGACCCTGCTCGCCGCCCTCGCACTGCCGATCGCCCTGCTCGCCGCCACCCCGGCGCACGCCGCCGCCAAGCTGACCGCCACCTTCACCAGCGACAACTACGGCTCCTGGTGGAAGGGCACCTTCATCGTCAAGAACCCGAACGCGACCGCCGTCACGGGGTGGACGCTGGAGTTCGACCTGCCGTCCGGGGTCACCATGACCGGGACGTACAACGGCACGTCGACCACCACGGGCAGCCACGTCACCGCCACCAACGCGTACTACAACGCGACGGTGCCGGCGAACGGCTCGACCGAGCCGTACAGCTTCTGGTTCATCGGCAACGGCCCGATCGCCGCCCCGCTCAACTGCCGCGTCAACGGCGACAAGTGCGACGGCACCCCGGACGTCCCGCCGACCGCGCCGGGCGCCCCGGCCCTGGTCGACGCGACCGCGCACAGCCTCTCGCTGAGCTGGGGCGCCGCGGCCAAGGGCGACTTCCCGGTCGCCTCGTACGACGTGCTGAACGGCTCGGTGGTGCTCGGCTCGGCCACCGGCACCTCCACCACCCTGACCGGCCTGACCCCGGCCACCACCTACACCCTGACCGTCCGGGCCAAGGACACCCGCGGCAACACCGGCCCGGTCAGTGCCGCGCTGAGCGCCGCCACCGTCGACCCGGCCACCGACACCGTGCCGCCGACCGCGCCCGGCAACCTGCGCTCCACCGCCGTCACCTCGACCAGCGTCGCACTGGCCTGGAACGCCGCCACCGACAACAAGCGGGTCGCCGCGTACGACGTCTACCAGGGCGCCGTCCTGGTGCAGACCGTCACCGGCACCACCGCCACTGTCGGGCAGCTCTCCCCCGCCACCCCGTACACCTTCACCGTGCTGGCCCGGGACGCGGCGGACAACAGCTCGCCCGCCTCCAACCCGCTGACCGTCACCACCGGCGACCTGGCCGGGCCCGGGAAGTACTCCCGGGTCGGCTACTTCGTGCAGTGGGGCATCTACGGCCGCCAGTACTTCGTCAAGAACCTCGACACCTCGGGCAGCGCCGCCAAGCTCGACGTGATCAACTACGCCTTCGAGAACATCGACCCGGTCAACCTGACCTGCCTGGCGGGCGTCACCAAGGGCACCACCGCCAACCCGCAGGACCCCGACCAGGGCACCGGCGCCGGTGACGCCGACGCCGACTACGCCCGCCCGATGAGCGCCGCCCAGTCCGTGGACGGCGTCGCCGACGACGGCTGGTCCCCGCTGCGCGGCAACCTCAACCAGCTGAAGAAGCTCAAGGCGAAGTACCCGAACCTCAAGGTCGTGGTCTCACTGGGCGGTTGGACCTACTCCAAGTACTTCTCGGACGCGGCCGCCACCGACGCCTCCCGCAAGAAGCTGGTCTCCTCCTGCCTCGACATCTGGATCAAGGGCAACCTGCCCGCCTACAACGGCGCGGGCGGCCCCGGCACCGCCGCGGGCATCTTCGACGGCATCGACCTCGACTGGGAGTGGCCCGGCTCCCCCGACGGCCACGCCGGCAACCACTGGTCCGCGAACGACAAGGCCAACCTGACCCTGCTGCTGGCCGAGTTCCGCCGCCAGCTCGACGCCCTCGGCGGCCCGCACAAGCTGCTCACCGCCTTCACCCCCGCCGACCTCGCCAAGATCGGCCAGGGCTGGGACCTGTCGAAGATCTTCCAGTCCCTCGACATCGCCAACGTCCAGGGCTACGACTTCCACGGCTCCGGCAGCGACAACTCCTGGGAGCCGAACCGCACCGGCCACCAGGCCAACCTGCACGCCGACCCGGCCGACCCGTACCCGTTCCACTTCTCGATCGAGAACGCCGTCCAGACCTACCTCGACGCCGGGGTCAACCCGCGCAAGCTCACCATCGGCTTCCCGTTCTACGGCCGCGGCTGGCAGTCCGTCACCGACGGCGGCGCGTACGGCGCCTGGCAGTCGGCGAACGGCGCCGCCCCCGGCCAGTTCGCCGAGGAGGCCGGCACCCGCGGCTACCAGAACCTGATCACCTCGGTCCCCAACCTCACCGTCCACCACGACCCGGCGTCGGTCTCGACCTACGGCTACACCGGCAACGGCGGCCAGTGGTGGAGCTTCGACGACCCCTGGTCGATCGGCCAGAAGACCGCCTGGCTGAAGTCCAGGAACCTCCTCGGCGCCATGATCTGGGAAATGTCCGGCGACACCCCCTCCGGCACCCTCATGACCGCCCTGGACACCGGCCTCAAGTAACCGGCAGCCCCCCACGGCAAGGTCCGCCCGGCGAGGGAACCCCCTCCCCGGGCGGACCTGTCCCGAAGAAGCGTCAGCGCCCCGCGATCGAAGCCAGCTTCCGCGCCGCCCGGTGGTCCCGCATCAGCTGCGCGAAGGTGGTGTGCCCCTGGGTGGTCCGGGCGAACGCCCGCCACGCGGGCGTGATCAGCGAGACCGCCGCGTGGAACAGCTCCGGCCGCTTCTCGAACGAGGCCAGCATGATCTTGCCGGCCCGCATCTCCACGCCCAGCCCGGCCTTGATCGCGAACGCGTAGTTGAGCGCCTGCCGCCGCACGTCCGCCGCCCCGGTCGCCTCCGCGACCTGCACCGCCCACTCGCCGGCCAGCCGGCCCGAGCGCAGCGCGTACGAGATGCCCTCGCGGGTCCACGGCTCCAACAGTCCGGCCGCGTCGCCCGCGACCAGCACCCGGCCGCGGGACAGCGGCGAGTCCTCGGCCCGGCAGCGCGTCAGGTGCCCGGACTCCACCAGCGGTTCGAAGCCGGACAGGCCGAGCCGCCGGACGTAGTCCGCCAGGTACTGTTTGGTCTGCTCGCCCTCGCCGCGGGCCGAGATCACGCCGACGGTCAGCGTCCCGGAGTCGGTCTTCGGGAACACCCAGCCGTAACTGCCGGGCAGCGGGCCCCAGTCGAGGTGGATGCGGCCCGCCCAGGCGCGCGACACCGCGTCGGGGACCGGGATCTCCGCCTCCAGGCCGAGGTCGATCTGGTCGAAGCTGACGCCGACGTGCCGGCCGATCCGGCTGGCCGAGCCGTCCGCGCCGACCACCGCCCGGGCCTCGACCCGGCCGCCGCCCGCGAGGGTCACGAAGACGGTGCGGCTGTCGCCGCCCCGCTGCTCGACGCCGGTCGCGGTGACGCCGGTGACCAGCACCGCCCCGGCCTGCTCGGCTGCCTGCACCAGGCGCAGGTCGAACTCGTCCCGGTTGACCACGCCGAACAGCATCCGCTTCGAGCGCCGGGTCCGGGTCCACTTGCCGTTCAGGGCGAAGGTGACGGCCGAGATCCGGTCCTGCAGCGGGAGTTTGAAGTCTGCGGGCAGGGTGTCCCGGGACGGGCCGATGATGCCGCCGCCGCAGGTCTTGTACCGGGGGTGCTCGGCCTTGTCGAGCAGCAGCACCCGGCGGCCCTGCCCGGCCGCGGCGTACGCGGCCGAGGAGCCGGCCGGGCCCGCGCCGACCACCACCACGTCCCAGACGCCGGCGAGCAGCGCGGCCCGCTCGGCGTCCTGCGGGTCGGTACTCGCGTCCTGCGCCGACGCCTCGTCACCGGCGTCGTCGGCGGGGGCCGCGACCGGCTCGACGGGGTCCAGGTCCTGGGTGCTACCGGTGTCAGTCACGGTCGCCCATCCTAATCTGCCCGCCCCCGCCCCGGGCCAGTACCCGCCGACTCCGCCGTCCGGCCGCCGCCCACCGACGGTGACCGTCCCACCGCAGGTCAGGGGCTTGCCAACCACCCGTCCCACCCGTTTCAGTAGGCACATGCCGCACATCGCGCTCCCCACCGACCACCCGGGCATCCGGGGCCTGCTCGACGTCAAGCCCGCCTCCGGGCTGGCGCTGAGCCACCTCGCCGAACAACTCCTGCGCGGCGACTCCCCGTTGTCCGTCGGCGAACGCGAACTCATCGCCGCGTACGTCTCCGCCCGCAACAGCACCCGCTACTGCGCGGGCGCGCACGGCGCCACCGCCGCGCACCGCCTCGGCGGCGACTTCGCCCTGGTCGAGGCCGTCCAGACCGACCTCGACACCGCCCCCGTCTCCGACCTGATGCGCGCCCTGCTCCGGCTGGCCGGCAAGGTCGCCGAGAGCGGACTGTCCGTCACCCCGGAGGACGTCGCCGCCGCCCGGGCCGCCGGCGCCGACGACGAGACCATCCACGACACCGTCCTGATCGCCGCCGCCTTCTGCATGTACAACCGCTACGTCGACGGCCTCGGCGCGATCACCCCGAACGACCCGGCCGTCTACCGCATGATCGGCTCCCACCTGGCCGAACACGGCTACCTCGGCTGAGACCGGCCCTTGCGGCGGCCGACCGCACCCAGGACGGCCGCCGCGACGGCGAGACCGGCGCCCGCGCCGAAGCACGCCTCGTCGACGAAGCCGCGCTCGCCCCGGCGGACGCGTGCGGCCGCGCCGAGCAGCGCCGCCCCGGTCAGCACCGCGCCGGTGCGGCGGTCGGCGCCCCGCCACGGGCCCGCGTGGCGGGCCAGCGCGGCCAGGCCGAGCAGCGAAGTCCCGTACTGGAGCGCGGTGGTGAGCGGAACGCCGCGCACCTCGCGCTCCAGCACCGGCAGCAGCCGGGACCCGGCCCGGCCGTGGTGGGTGAAGGAGTCCCAGACCAGGTGGGTGCCCGCGCCGACGGCCACCGCCCCGGCCGCGCAGGCGAGTTCGCGCCCCGTCGGCCGCCCCGCCGGCCCGACGGCCACCCACGCCCCGGGCACCGCCCGCCCCAGCGGCCCCCGCCACACCCCGTACCACCCGGCCACCAGCCCGGCCCCGACCACCACGTCCACCGTCGGCGCGGCCCACCACCGGTGCGTCAACCCCCCGTACCGGTACACCCCCCGGACGAGCGACTCCGCGAAGAACGGCACATCCGGCGCCATCGCCCCGGCCACCAACCCGGCCGCGACCAACGCCCCCTCCCGCCGGGCCCTCCGCACCCCCGGCAGCACAGCAGCAACATGACTGAGCGTGAACGGCATCCCCCCATCCTGCCACCCCACCCCTCGCGATCCGCACCGGCCGCCGCAGGCACCTCGCACCTCCACACCCCGGCACCGCAGGTAGCGCTCCGCACTCGTCCCGCGGCCGCCGCAGGCACCTCGCACCTCCACACCCCAGCACCGCAGGCCCCACCGGGCCAACGCCTCCCCGGCCACCGCAGGCAGGCCGCCGCCCCTCCCCACCCGCGCCGGCCGCCGCAGGCATTCGCGCCGCAGGCAGCGCTCCGCACCCGTCCCACAGCCGGCCGCAGGCCCTCTCACCTCGCCGACGCCGCCCCCGTCGCCGCCGGGAGGCCGCCCTCCAGGTAGCGGAGTTCGCCGGTCGCACGGGCCTCCAGGGCGGCGGCGAGGCGGCGGGCCCGGGCCGGGGGCAGCAGGCTCGCGGCCTCCCGGGCGGTGGCGAAGTGCCAGTCGCGCAGTTCCCCGGCGGGCAGCCGCAGTCGGAGCACCTCGGAGGGGCCGAGCCGCCCGCCGTCGTAGACCAGTCGCAGGCCGCCGCGGCCGCGCCCCGCCCCGGACTCCCAGTCGACGGCTAGCAGCCGGAGCGCGTCGGGGTGCAGCCGCAGGCCGAGCTCCTCGGCGACCTCGCGGACGGCGGCCGCGGTCGGCGACTCGCCGGACTCGACGACGCCGCCGGGGAACTCCCAGTGCGGCTTGTAGGCGGGGTCGACCAGCAGCACCCGGTCCCGGTCGTCGAAGAGCAGGACGGCGGCGGCCACCGTGTCGCCGTCCCCGCCCTCGGTGCGGACGATCGGACAGCGGGCGGCGCCGCCCCGGACGAGTTCGGCGATCCGTTCGGCGGTGTGCCGGGGGGTGAGGACGCCGTTGTCGACCATCCGGGCGTCGCCGGCCAGCCACCCGCGGGCGGTGAGGTAGGCGGGCAGCGCCTCGCGGGCGCGCTGCCGGCGGCGCAGGGTGCCCTCGGGGTCGCCGGGGATGTCCTCGCGGGTGGCGATCCGGGCCCGCAGGATGGTCTCCACGGGGTCGAGGACGATGTGGTGGACGGGGATGCCGCGTCCGGCCAGCGAGCCGAAGATCTCGTCCCGGTGGTCCTGCTGGAGCAGCGTCTCGGGGATGATCACCGCGCCGTCGATCTCGCCGGCCAGCGCGGCGGCGGTCTCGGCCACCAGCCGCCGCCAGGCGGGGAGTTCGCGCAGGTCGGGCAGGTCGAGCCGGTCCGGGGGCAGGGTGGCGCGGAGGACCGGACCGAGGGTGTCCGGGTCGAACAGCAGGCTTCCGGGCAGCAGCCCGACCAACTCCCGGCACGTGCTCGCCTTGCCCGCTCCGCGTGCCCCATTGACCCAGACGATCACAGCGTCCCCTGCCACTCGGCCGAGGCCCGGCGCGGTGCAGGCACCGGGCAACGCGGGGCACCGGCCCCCGCGCCACCCCCAGTGGTACCCACTCCCCGGCCTCCTGAAAGGGCGGACCGCCCGGGTCGCCCCCGACCCGTCCGGGCCCGCCCGCACCTGCCCGGGGCCCGCCCGGGTCCGCTCAGTTCTGCTCGTCCAGCAGCCGCTTCTTGAGCACCTTGCCCATCGCGTTCCGCGGCAGGTCGTCGACCAGCACCACCCGCCGGGGCCGCTTGTGCCCGGACAGCCGCTGCGCCACGAAGTCGATCAGCTGACGGTCCGTCACCGCGCCGTCCCGGGCGACCACGTAGGCGACCACGACCTGCCCGAGGTCGGCGTCGGGGGCGCCGACCACGGCGGCGTCGGCGACGCCGGGGTGGTCGCGCAGCGCGGCCTCGACCTCGCCGGCGCCGATCCGGTAGCCGCCGCTCTTGATCAGGTCGACGGAGGCGCGGCCGACGATCCGGTGGAAGCCGTCGGGCCCGATCACGGCGACGTCGCCGGTGCGGAACCAGCCGTCCGCCGTCCAGGAGGCCGCGGTCGCCTCGGGGCGGCCGAGGTAGCCGTCGAACAGCGTCGGGCCCCGGAGCTGGAGTTCGCCGACGCTCTCGCCGTCGGCGGGCACCGGCCGCCCGTCCTCGCCGGCCAGCCGGGTGCGCACCCCGGGCAGCGGGACGCCGACCGCGCCGGGGCGGCGCTCGCCGTCGGCCCGGGTGGCGACGGTGATCAGCGTCTCGGTCATGCCGTAGCGCTCGGCGGGGGCCTGCCCGGTGAGCGCGCGCAGCTGCTCGAAGACCGGGACGGGCAGCGGGGCGCTGCCGGACACCAGCAGCCGGGCGGCGGCGAGTTCGCGGGCGGCGGCCGGGTCGGCGGCGATCCGCGACCAGACGGTGGGGACGCCGAAGTACAGGCTGCCGCGGGCGGCGGCGTAGCCGGCGGGGGTGGGGCGGCCGGTGTGGACCAGGCGGCTGCCGGTGCGCAGCGCGCCGAGCACGCCGAGCACCAGGCCGTGCACGTGGAACAGCGGCAGGCCGTGCACCAGGGTGTCCTCGGCGTCCCAGCGCCAGGCCTCGGCGAGGCCGTCGAGTCCGGCGGCGACGGCCCGGTGCGGGATCAGCGCGCCCTTGGGGGCGCCGGTGGTGCCGGAGGTGTAGAGCACGAACGCCGTCCGGTCGCCGTCCTCGGCGGCGGGCCGCCAGCCGCCGCCGGGGCGGTCCGCCAGGTCGACCGGCAGGGCGGTCAACCCCTCGGTGTCGTCGGGGAGTCCGGTGCCGGCGAGCAGGGTCGCGCCGCTGTCACGGAGGATGTGGGCGCGTTCGACCGGCCCGGAGTCGGGCGGCAGCGGCACCACCGGCACCCCGGCGAGCAGGCCGCCGACCACGGCGGCGACGGTCTCGGCGGTGGGGCGGGCCAGCACCGCGAGTCCGGGCGCGCCCGCCGCGCGTTCGGCCACCGCCCCGGCGGCGCCGCGCAGTTGCTCCCAGGACAGGGCCCGGCCGTCCACCACGAGCGCGTCCGCGCGGTCCCCGTACCCACCGTCAAGTGCTGTCAGCAGTCCCATGCCGACCGACTCTAGCCATTCCGGGCGGGCGCGCGGGGTGGCGGTGTTCGGCCACCGGCCCGCCAAGGCCCTTGCCGAGCAGGGACGTTACCGAACCGCTCCATTTCCTTTACCGAATCCGGTGGCCGGTCGGGACCATGCCGACCACCCGTCTCGGACTATGGAACAGCTCCGTCGTGGCCGATGGGATAGGGGTTCCCCGGCCTGTCGGGCCGGGTGAACCGTCTCTTCGAGGAGTCTTCTTGGGCACGTTCCCCGCCACCGCGGGTCCCCGACGCTCCACCCTGCTGCGGGCCGCTGCGCTGCTCGCCGTCGGGGCCACCGCCCTGACCGGCGCGTCGGCGACCGCCCAGACCGCCGGCGTCCGCCTGCCGTCCGTCTTCAAGCTGCGCCCGGCCTCGGCCGGCCACATCGACGCCGTCGGCCGGGTGGCGCCGATATCGACCTCGGACTGCGTGGCGCAGATCGGCATCCACTGCTACTCGCCGCTGCAGTACCGCGCCGCGTACAACCTGAACCCGCTGTACCAGCAGGGCATCACCGGCAAGGGCCGGACCATCGTGATCGTGGACTCCTTCGGCTCGCCGACCATCCAGCACGACCTGGAGGTGTTCGACCAGCAGTGGGGCATCCCGAACACCCAGGTCGAGGTGGTCAAGTGGGGCAACGTCCCGCCGTTCGACCCGACCAACGCGGACCACACCGGCTGGGCCGGCGAGTCCACCCTGGACGTGGAGTACGCGCACGCGATCGCCCCCGACGCGCACATCGTGCTGATCGAGACCGGCGTCGCGGAGACCGAGGGCGTCACCGGCCTGCCGGAGATGATGGACGCCGAGAAGGCGTACCTGCAGCACCACGACGCGGACGTGATCTCGCAGAGCTTCGGCGCCACCGAGAACACCTTCCCGGGCTTCGAGCAGGGCAACTTCAAGTCCATCCAGGACCTGCGGTACGCCTTCAAGTTCGCGGCCGCGAAGAACGTCACCGTGCTCGCCTCCTCCGGCGACAACGGCGCGACCGACGCGAAGGAGAACGGCAGCGACCTGTACCCGTACAAGGTCAACTCCTGGCCGTCCTCGGACCCGCTGGTGACCTCGGTCGGCGGCACCCAGCTGACCCTGGACAACAACGGCAACCGCACCGCCCCGGACAAGGTCTGGCACGACGACTACGGCGCGGCCGGCGGCGGCGTCTCCGGCGTCTTCGAGCGCCCGTGGTACCAGGTCGGCGTGGCGAAGGTGACCGGCGACCACCGCGGCACCCCGGACATCTCGATGAGCGCGGCCGTGGACGGCGCCGCCTGGACCTACGAGTCCTACGACCCGACCCGGGTCGGCTGGCACCTCACCGGCGGCACCAGCGAGGCCGGCCCGATCTTCTCCGGCGTGGTCGCGCTGGCCGCCCAGACGGCCGGCCACCGCCTCGGCCAGATCAACCCGCGCCTGTACGCGCTGGGCGCGCTGCCCTCGCAGTGGAGCGGCATCGTCGACGTCACCGCCGGCGACAACTCCTGGGACACCGTCACCGGCTACCAGGCCACCAAGGGCTACGACCTGGCCTCCGGCCTCGGCACCATCGACGCCGCGCGCTTCGTGCACGCCGTCGCGGGCCGCTGACGCACCGGCAGGACAACAGCGAGAAGGCGCGGCCCCCGGGGAGTTCCCCGGGGGCCGCGCCCCTGTGCGCCCGTTGACGGAGCGTCAGCCCTTGCGGGCCTTCACCTCGCCCGTGAGCTGCGGCAGGACGTTGAAGAGGTCGCCGATGACGCCGTAGTCGACGAGTTCGAAGATGGGGGCTTCGGGGTCCTTGTTGACGGCGACGATGGTCTTGCTGGTCTGCATGCCGGC
>NZ_JBIUTD010000046.1:0-15056 GCF_044741705.1 Kitasatospora sp. NPDC088134
GCGGACGAAGCCGCTCCCACTGACCATCAGTCAGATCACCCCTACTCCCCATAGCCGCATCAACGACTCAACTGATCGGCAGGACACGGCCTAGCGGGGGCTGTCCCCTTTCGCCGTTCCTGGCGGAGAAAGGGCTGACTGTGCCGGGGTGCCGTTCCGTCAGGTCGTCGGCTTGTCGTCCTGGCGGTTGTTCCGACGGTCGTTCCGCTGGTCATCCGAGGTGCGGGCCGGGCCGGCGAGGCCGTGCAGGAGGAGGTCGGTGAGGGTGTCGACGACCTCGGTGTCGCAGTGCGCGGGGTCGGGGGAGTTCAGCAGGGCGTAGGAGAGCATGCCGAGCATCGCGCCCATCGCGGGACGATCAGCGCGGAGTCGCCGGGCAGGGGGTGGCCCTGTGCGCGCAGGTGCTCCAGGTGGTCGCGGAGCATGTCGGTGTCCTCGATGAGGCGCTGCCAGGCCCGGCCCGAGCGCGGGCCCTCGGCGACCGTGGATTCGAACAGGGCGACGGTGACCGGGAGGTGGTCGCGCATCGCGCGCCAGGCCGCACCGAGGTGGGCGTGCAACCGGGCCCGGTCGCTCAGGTCGTGGTCGCGGGGGTGTCCGCCGTCCGCCGTCACCTGCTCGCGGGTCCGGACCCGACCGGGCGGGTCGGCTCCTTCCTGAGCCTGGCCGTCAACGGCCTGCGCGCCCTGGACGCGCTCGGCTGCCTGGACGCGGTGCGCACCGCCGGGTTCGAGGTCGACCGGCAGCGGATGTGGTCCGGCCGGGGGCGGCTGCTCGGCGACGTGCCGCGCGGCGGTCCCGCCGGCGACCCACTCACAGCGTCACCCTGATGCGGGCCGACCTGGTCGCCGCGCTGCGCGCCGAGGCCGTCCAGGCGGCTGCCGCCGACCTGGTGGTCGGCGCGGACGGGCTGCGCCGGGCTGTACGCGGTCTCCGGGCGGGCGGCGCGGGTGCCCGAGGCCGGGCCGGACGGGGCGTTCACCATGACCTTCGGCCGCCGTGCGACCTTCGTCCACCTGCCCGCGCCGGACGGGACGGTGTGGTGGTCCGCGCAGGTGCCCTCGCCCCTGGGGCCGGACGAACTCCCGCTGGAGGTTGGAGAGTTGGCTGGGCTGTTCGCGGGGGAGCGGGTGCCGTCCGCGATCATCGGCGCCGCCCGGGGCATCGACGCGGCGACCCTGTTCCACGTCCTGCGCCCGGTGACGCGCCGTCAGGGCGGGTGCACCGTACTGGTCGGCGACGCCGCGCACCCCGTCGGCGCCGGGCAGGGCGCGGGTCGGCGCGACGGCGTCCTCCTGTACCGTCGACGCGCCGACCCGCGCCCTGCCCGCCGGTCCCGACCTGGCCGGGGCGCTGGCCGTGTTCGGCCGGATGTACCCCCGGGCCACGGATCGGCCGTACGCCCACCGGCCCGGCGTGTTGCCGAGTTGACGGATCGTCGGACCGCGGGGGCGGGTGTCGTGGGGTCCGCGCCGGCCGGGCCCGCAGGGCGGTGGGGCCGGCCGGCGCGGGGCGGGGTCAGCGGGCGCCGAGCAGGTGTTCCAGGGCCAGCTGGTCGAGCCGTTCGAAGGCCATGCCGCGTTCGGCGGCGGCGGTGACGTCGAAGTCCTCGAAGGCGGTGCGGTCGGCGAGCAGCGCGCCGAGGCCGTCCTCGGCGGTGGGGAGGGCCAGTTGGTCGAGGCGGGCGGCGCGCAGCGCCTGCTGGACCTCGGGGTCGGCGCGGAAGGCCAGGGCACGCTCCTTGAGCAGCAGGTAGTTGCGCATGTTGCCGGCCGCGGAGGCCCACACGCCGTCGAAGTCCTCGGTGCGCGGCGGCTTGAAGTCGAAGTGCCGCGGGCCCCGGTAGTCGGACGACTCCAGCAGGTCGACCAGCCAGAACGCCTGGCGCAGGTCGCCCGCGCCGAACCGGAAGTCCTGGTCGTACTTGATGCCGGACTGGCCGTTCAGGTCGATGTGGAACAGCTTGCCCGCCCACAGCGCCTGCGCGATGCCGTGCGGGAAGTTCAGGCCCGCCATCTGCTCGTGTCCGACCTCCGGGTTGACGCCGACCAGCTCCGGGCGCTCCAGGCGCTCGATGAAGGCCAGCGCGTGGCCGATGGTCGGCAGCAGGATGTCGCCGCGCGGCTCGTTCGGCTTCGGCTCGATGGCGAACCGCAGGTCGTAGCCCTGCTCCGTGACGTAGTCGCCGAGCAGGTCGAAGGCCTCCTTCAGCCGGTCGAGCGCCACTCGGACGTCCTTGGACGCGCCGTGCTCGGCGCCCTCGCGCCCGCCCCAGGCCACGTACACGGTCGCGCCCAGCTCGACCGCGAGGTCGATGTTGCGGACGGTCTTGCGCAGCGCGTACCGGCGCACGTCGCGGTCGTTGGCGGTGAACGCGCCGTCCTTGAACACCGGGTGGGTGAACAGGTTGGTGGTGGCCATCGGCACCCGCAGGCCGGTGGCGGCCAGCGCGGCCGCGAAGCGCTTGACGATCGCCTCCCGCTCGGCGTCCGAGGAGCCGAACGGGACCAGGTCGTCGTCGTGGAAGGTCACGCCGTACGCGCCCAGTTCGGCGAGCCGCTCCACCGACTCGACCGGGTCCAGGGCGGGCCGGGTCGCGTCGCCGAACGGGTCGCGGCCCTGCCAGCCGACCGTCCACAGACCGAAGGTGAACTTGTCGGCGGGGGTGGGGGTGAGTCGGCTCATCGGGTACTCCAAACGCTGGTGGCGGACGGCGGCCGTTCGTCCGGGGGCTATTCGTCAGGTCGGAAGACAAATTAATATGGCCGGGCCCGGGAGGGAAGCCCCCGGCCCGAAACCCCGTTCGGCCACCTTGCTCGGCCACCCCGCCCAGACAGGAGCACGCCCATGGCACACCCGCAGGTGGTGATCGGCGTCGACAGCTCGACCCAGTCCACCAAGGCGCTCGCCGTCGACGCCGACACCGGCACCGTCCTCGGTGAGGGCCGCGCCGCCCACCGGGTCGACTCCCGGCACGGCCAGGAGAGCGACCCCGCCCAGTGGTGGGACGCCCTCGGCGCGGCCGTGGCCGCCACCGGCTGGGCCGACCGGGCGCAGGCCCTGGCGATCGGCGGCCAGCAGCACGGACTCGTCACCCTGGACGCCGCCGGGCGGCCCGTCCGCCCCGCCCTGCTCTGGAACGACGTCCGCAGCGCGCCCCAAGCCGCCGACCTGGTACGGGAGTTCGGCGCCGACTGGTGGGCCGCCGAGATCGGCAGCGTCCCCGGCGCGTCCTTCACCGCCGCCAAGTGGGCCTGGCTGCGCGCCGAGGAACCCGGGCACGCCGACCGCACCGCCGCCGTCCGCCTCCCGCACGACTACCTGACCGAGCGGCTGACCGGCACCGCCGTCACCGACCGCGGCGACGCCTCCGGCACCGGCTGGTGGACGCCCGACGGTCCGCACCCCGCCGTCCTCGCCGCGATCGGCCTCGACCCCGCGCTGCTCCCCGCCACCGCCCCCGCCGGCACCGCCGCCGGCCCCGCCCGCCCCGGCGGCCCGCTGCGCCCCGGTACCCCCGTCGCCACCGGCACCGGCGACAACATGGCCGCCGCCCTCGGCCTCGGCCTGACCGCCGGCACCCCCGTGCTCAGCCTCGGCACCTCCGGCACCGTCTACACCGTCGCCCGCCGCCGCCCCGCCGACCCCACCGGCACCGTCGCGGGCTTCGCCGACGCCCTCGACGGCTGGCTCCCGCTCGCCTGCACCCTCAACTGCACGCTCGCCGTCGACAAGGTCGCCGCCCTGCTCGGCCTCGACCGGCAGGCCGTCGAACCCGGCGGCAGCGCCGTCCTGCTGCCCTACCTCGACGGCGAACGCACCCCCGCCCGCCCGCACGCCAGCGGCCTGCTGCACGGCCTGCGCCACGACACCACCCCCGGCCAACTCCTCCAGGCCGCCTACGACGGCGCCGCGTACTCGCTGCTCGCCGCCCTCGACGACGTCCTCGCCGTCGACGGCCCCGACGCCGCCGACCCGGCGCGGCCGATCCTGCTGATCGGTGGCGGCGCGCAGGGCCGGGCCTGGCAGGACACCGTCCGCCGGCTCTCCGGCCGCCCCGTCCAACTGCCCGCCGCCCGCGAACTCGTCGCGCTCGGCGCCGCCGCGCAGGCCGCCGCGCTGCTCACCGGCGAGCCCGCCGACGCCGTCGCCCGCCGCTGGGGCACCGCCGACGGGCCGGTGCTGCCCGCCGTCGCCCGCGACGAAGCGGCGCTCGAACGGATCGCCGCTACCATTTCGCAGACGGTCGGCCTGCACGGCGCCGACCGCCGGTAGCACGGACCGCGCCGGCGGCGCCGACCGCTGGTAGCACGGACCCGGCCGGGCCCCGCGTTGCCGGTCGGAGCAGGACGGCCAGGGCGGGAACAGGAGGGCCCGGTCGGAGCTGGACGGCCCCCGGCGGGCCCGCGGAGCGGAGGACGAGGACAGCGTGACAGCGGACGGGCAGCAGTCGAGCGGCTCCGCCGCGCCCCGGCGTGGCCCCGCCTCCCAGCAGGACATCCGGCGGCAGAACCTCGCCCTGGTGATGCAGACCGTCGCCGCCGCGCACCCGCTCTCCCGCGCCGACGTGGCCGGGCGCACCGGCCTCACCCGCACCGCCGTCTCCAGCCTGGTCGACGAACTCATCGGCGGCGGACTGCTGGTGGAGGGCGAACTCGAACGCAGCGGCCGGGTCGGCCGCCCCGGCCGGGCCCTCGGCCTGAACGACGCCGGACCGGCCGGGCTCGGCCTGGAGGCCGGGGTCACCCACCTCGGGGCCTGCGTCCTCGACCTGCGCGGCGAGGTCCGGGTCGAACTGCACCGGCCCGCCCCGAACGCGGCCCGCCCGGCCGCCGAGACGCTCGCCGAACTCGCCGAACTCGCCGCCGAGGCCGAGCGGCAGGCCGTCGAGCTGGGCCTGCGGGTGGTCGGCAGCGTGCTCGCCGTGCCCGGCAGCGTCCCCCGCGACACCCCCGGCCGCCGGGTCGAGCACGCCCCCAACCTCGGCTGGCACCACCTCGACCTGCCCGCGCTCTGGCCCGGACCCGGCCCCGCCCCCGCCGTCGAGAACGAGGCCAACCTCGGCGCCCTCGCCGAACTCCGGCAGGGCGTCGGCGCCGGCACCTTCGTGCACCTCTCGGCGGGCGAGGGCATCGGCGGCGCGCTCGTCCTGGACGGTGAACTGTTCCGGGGCGTCCAGGGGTTCGCCGGCGAACTCGGCCACCTCACCGTCCGCCCCGACGGCCGCCCCTGCTCCTGCGGCGCCCGCGGCTGCCTGGAACCGTACGCCGGACTCGCCGCCGTGCTGCGCGCCTCCGGCCTGCTCGACGAACTCGACTCCGCCGGAAGCGAATTGACGGACGGTCAGGAGATCGACGCGGTCGCCGAGTTGGCCCGCCACGCGGCGGCCGGACACCCCGGAACCCGCCGCGCCCTGCTGCACGCCGGCACCGCCCTGGGCACCGCGCTCGCCGCCGCCGTCCACCTGATCGACCCCGCCACCGTGGTCCTCGGCGGCGCCTACGCCGACCTCGCCCCCTGGCTGCTGCCCCCCATGCGCGCCGAACTCGCCACCCTGATCCGGGTCCGCCCCTGGCCCGAGGACGCCCTCCGCGCCTCCCCCCTCGCCCGCCGCGGCCCCGTCCTCGGCGCCGCCCTGACCACCGTCCGCCGCCTCCACACCGACCCGGCCACCCTCTGGCTCCCCGAAGCGCCCTGACCCGCAGTCCCGTGAGCCGAGGAGTCCTGATGCGGGCTGTCCTGATCCGAGGCGTCCGCGGGCTTGCCGGTGGAGGGCGGTGCGTTCCGGGTCAGTCGGCGGTCGGGGGCGGGGCGGTGCTGGTGCGGACGATCAGGGTGGTGGCGAGGTCGATGCGGGTGGCGGCGGGGTGTTCGCCGCGGGCCAGGCCGACGGCGAGGCGGGCGGCGGTTTCGGCCATTTCGACCAGGGGTTGGCGGACGGTGGTGAGCGGGGGGCCGACCCAGCGGGCCAGGGGGAGGTCGTCGAAGCCGACCACGGAGAGGTCCTCGGGGACCCGCAGGCCCAGTTCGCGGGCGGCCTGGTAGACGCCGAGGGCCTGCAGGTCGTTGCCCGCGAAGATCGCGGTGGGCCGGTCGGGCAGGGTGAGCAGGGCGCGGGCGGCGGCGTACCCGCCCTCGTGGTGGAAGTCGCCCTCGCGGACCAGCGCCGGGTCGACCGGCACCCGGGCGGTCTCCAGCGCGGTGCGGTAGCCGTCCACCCGGGCGCGGCTGCACATCATCCCGGACGGGCCGGAGATCACCGCGATCCGCCGGTGGCCGAGGTCGAGCAGGTGGCGGGTCGCGGTGCGGCCGCCCTGCCAGTTGCCGGTGCCGACGGCGGGCACCCCGTCGGCGGGGTCGCCGGCCGGGTCGAGGACCACGAACGGGATGTCGCGGGCGGTGAGCTGGTCGCGCTGCGCGGCGTCCAGGTCGGAGAGCACCAGCACCACCCCGGCGGGGCGGCGGGCCAGTACGCCGTCGACCCAGGTCTGGCCCGGGGTGAGCCGCCCGGCCGACTCGGAGAGCACCACGCTCAGGCCCTCCGCGCGGGCGACGTTCTCGACGCCCCGGATCACCTCCACCGCCCAGGCGCTGTCCAGCTGGTGGAAGACCAGGTCGAGCAGCCGGGACGGCGGCGTGACGGTGCGGCGCCGCTGGTAGCCGGTGCGGCGCAGGATCTCCTCGACCTTGGCCCGGGTGGCGGGCGCGACGTCGGCCCGGCCGTTCAGGACCTTCGAAACTGTCGGCGCCGAGACGCCGGCCGCCCGGGCGATCTCCGAGAGGGTCGGCGCGGGGTCGGGTTCTAGTTCTGCGGCGCTCATGGCACGGATAGTAGCGCCCGCGGCGACCGGTGGCGGGTCCTGCGGCCGGAACTGGGGCACGGGCGGGGGCCGGGGGGACGGTGGGAGCGGCGCAGGGGCGGATTCGGTCGGGGCCCTTGACTTGCCCCACCGGCGGCCGTAGTTTCTTCGCAATATTCGTTACAACTACGAAACATTCGAACCTCTCGACCACCTGTCCGGCCGCCCCGCGCCGCGGGTGTCGGCCCACTCCGCCCCCGCCCGGCCGGAGTTGGCCCGCCTGCGGCCCGGCGGCACCCGCCCCCATCGCTCCGGAAACTTTCGCACGCCCCGCGCCCCGCGCACCCTGCTCCGTCCCGTGCTGCCCCGCCGCGTCCCGCCCCGGGGTGTCGGCCCTACGCGGGGAGACCGTACGACGTCCGGTCGGCCAGGACGCGCTGCCGGCGCGCTGCCGGCGCGCTGCCCGGCGGGGCGTCCATGCCCCGCGGAGTGGGAATCCGACGACGTGCACTCCGCGATCGTGCGGTTCCTGCGGTGGTGTCCCTGGCCCCCGGTCCCAATCCTGTGCATCGTGCATGCGATGTGCGTGGTGCACATGGCAAAGGAACGGTGGAGCCGGTCTTCCCGGACGAGGCCGGGCAAAGTGTGCGCAATCGTCCGGCGTGGCGTCAGTTTCCTTGCCGCGCAACCGACAAGAGCGTGAAAGCGCCGTGCATTAACAAGGGAGAACTTCAGGGCAAACAGACTCAGCTCAGAGGGGATTCCACTTCCGGATTTCCTCTGTGCACACATAGCGTTCGCAGCGTGACGATGTGCGTCCAAAGATCCGGGGGGTAGCGCGGTGCGCGGGGAGGGCCTGTTCACGGAGCGGGCGCCGAACGGACGGTTCCAGTGGCAGCTGAAGGCGATGAACGGCCGGGTGGTGGCGGTGTCCTCCTCCGTCTACGAGTCGTCCGGCGACGCCGAGCGGGCGTTCGCGGAGCTGGTCGAACTCGGGCCGGCCCTGGTGGCGCGGATCACCCATGTCCGCGACGGGCTGGGGTGGACCTGGGTGGTGCCCGGCCCGCGCGGCAATCCGCTGGTCAAGTCGAGCCGCGCGTACGAGCGTTACGCCACCTGCCAGAACGCCTTCCGGCGGTTCATGGCCCTGCTGGCCCGGCTCACCGAGGCCGCCGCGATGGCCGCTGCCGCGATGGCCGCCGCCGTGCCCGCCGGACCCGTGCCGCCGACCGCGCCCACCGGCTCCACCGGGCCCGGTCCTGAGGCCGGGCCCGGTGCCGGGCGGTGAACAGACCGGAGACCGGTCGCGGCCCCCGGCTGGTGCCGGTCCGCGGGTCGGACGGGCGGGCCGGCTGGTCGCTGGTCGCCGCCAACGGACGACGGCTCGCCGCGTCCGTCCGGGCCTACCGGTCCGATCGTGAACTCGCCTCCGGAGTCGGCGAGTTGCTGGCCGAACGGGCGGCGCTGCGGTTCGTCCTGAGCCAGCGCGAGGACCGGCTGTGGGTCTGGACGGCCTACCTGCCGGCCCGCACCACCCGGGTCGGCGCGGGCGGCGGCGAGGCCGTCGCCCGCAGCGCGCGCGGCTACCTGCGCCGCGACCAGTGCCGGCAGAGCGTGGCCGGGTTCCAGCAGGGCGTGGAGCACGTCCGGCGCGCCAGGCGCCCCGGCGGTGGGGCCGCGCCCGCACAGCCCTGGTGAACCCGCCCACCGCGAAGGGCCGTTGAGGCCCGCCCCGGCCGGAACGAGGTGACCGCGCCGACGGAGGGCGGCCCCGCCCTGCCCGCGACCCGGTCGACGGGGCACCGCGCGGCCCGCGCCCCGCCGGCCGTCCTTCCGTTCCCTCCGCCCCCTCCGTGCGTGGAGTGCGCGGTGCGGGACACGGCCCGGTCAAGGGTGCGCACCCGTCCGTCGCGGGGCGGTGCCGGGGGAGTGAAGCGGAGGTGGCCGGGATGACCCCGTGGTCCCACCTGGAGAAGAACGTGTCCGCCCCGGGGCGCGGCCCGACGCGGCGTCAACCAGCTGTCCCACCAGCGGATTCGCGGGCGCGGCCGGGGGAGCGGTGGTGCGCCGGGGGTGCACGGGGGCGCTTCCGGGGGGCGGGCTGCGGCGGCGAGGATCGCACCGCCGGAAAGCCGCGGAGCTCTCCGACACCGGGCCCCGCCAGGTCCGGTCCAGCTAGGCCACTTTCCTTTATGGAGGAACAGGACCATGCGTCACACCGCTGCCAAGGCGTTCACCGCCGTCGCGCTGGCCGCCGCCCTCTCGGCCGTCGCCGCCCCCGCCATGGCCGACCCGTCCACCCTGCCGACCCTGCCCGCCGCGCAGGACATCGTCGGTGCCGGTTCGGACACCACGCAGGCTCTCCTGAACCAGTTCTCCGTCGACTACAACGCCTCCCTGGGCTCGGGCTCCACCCTGCCCCACCTGTACAGCTGGGACGCCACCGGCTCGGCCACCATCACCCCGAAGACCGGTGCGGCCACCATCAACCGCCCGAACGGCTCCGGCGCCGGCATCACCGCGCTGAACGGCAACACCAGCGCCACCCTGGACTTCGCGCGCTCCTCCCGCGCCCCGCAGACCGGTGACCTGAGCTCCGACCTGTTCGTGGCCTTCGCCAAGGACGCGGTGACCTGGTCCGCCAAGGCGACCGGCGGCCACGCCCCGGCGAACCTCACCACCCAGAACCTGTTCGACATCTACTCCTGCGCCGCGGGCGCCACCAACTGGTCCGCCTTCGGCGGCACCGCCGGCACCATCAAGCCCTACCTGCCGCAGGCCTCCTCCGGCACCCGCTCCTTCTTCCTGAAGGCGATCGGCAACCCGACCCTGGGCAACTGCGTCGTCACCGGCCCGGAGGAGAACGAGGGCACCAACGCGCTGCTGAACGACGTCGACGTCATCTTCCCGTACTCGGTCGGCCACTGGGTGGGCCAGGCCAACGGCCACACCACCAGCTCCGACGACAAGGGTGACCTGACCCTGCGCAGCATCAACGGCGTCGCCCCGCTGACCGGCACCGGCACCCTGAACGCCGCCTTCGCCGCCGGCACCTACGGCCGCGTGCTCTACAACGTGGTCCGCGACACCGAGTGGACCGCCACCACCACCCAGGGCACCGCGCTGCGCGCGATCTTCGGCCCCTCGGGCTGGATCTGCTCCACCGCCGGCAAGGCCGACACCACCAGCTACGGCTACCTGACCCTGCCGGCCTCGGCCTGCGGCTCCACCACCCACATCTGACCCACCCCCGGGGCCCGTTCCGCCCCGCACCGACCCGCACCGACCGCCGCCCGTCCCGCGCACCCGCCGGGACGGGCGGCGGCCCGTAGCACCACCCGCACCGCGTACGACCGTTCCGCCCCGTTCCACCCCGAACCGCGTACGACCGCTCCACCCCGCACCGCTTCGCACGACGCGCAGCACCTCGCACAGCACCTCGCGCAGCAGACCCGCAGAGCAGAACAGCACCGGGTGCCAGGCACCCCTCCGAAGGAGCCACGATGTCCCGTCTTCCCGTCCGGATCGCCGCCGCGGCCGCCGGTCTCGCGCTGGTCGCCACCGTCGCCTCCGCGAGCGCCGCCTCCGCCGCCCCGGCGTCCGGCAGCGCCGTGATCCACGAGAGCAACGCCTTCTTCCAGCAGGCCGCCCAGGCCGGCATCGTGGCCGTGCCGCTGCCCACCGCGACCGCGGGCTACGACTCCGCGACCGGCCTGTCGGCCGGCTTCCCGGTCACCGGCGGCTCCGGCAGCCTGCGCGACTTCTACGGGAACATCACGCTCGGCGGCGGCCTGCTGTTCGTCGACGCGAAGACCGGCAGCGCGGTCTCCTTCCACCAGCTGTCCTTCTCCATCGACAACTGGGCGGTCACCGGCGTCGCGGACGGCACCGGCACCACCGTCACGCTGTTCGACCCGGCGGGCAACAACAGCGTCACCAACAGCGGCACCACCCAGAACCTGACCGCGGACTCGCTGGTCCTGGACGCCGCGGGCGCCCAGTACCTGGACGGCCGGCTGCACACCACCTTCTTCACGGCGGGCCAGAGCGTCGGCTCCTTCGCGGTGACCTTCACCCCCGCTTCCTGACGCTCCGCCAGAGAGCCGATGCAGCAAGGTAGTCCGGCACGTTCGCAGGAGCATCCGCACCCCGTGCCGCCGCCCGGGCGGTACGGGGTGCGGCCCACCGAGGGGAGACCACCGTGCGTCACACCACTGCCAAGGTGCTCACGGTCGCCGCGACGACCACCGCCCTGCTCACCGCCGTCGCCGCCGGCCCCGCCGCCGCGAACCCGGCCCCGGAACCGGCATCGGCATCGGCCCTGACCCTGACGGCGGTCCTGCCCGCCGCCCAGGACGTCGTGGGTGCGGGTGCGCCCGGGACCGAGGCGGTGTACGGCCGGTTCTCGGCCGACTACAACCTCACGCCGGGCCCGGTGGGCGGTCAGCCCGAGCTGTACGGCCTGAGCGCGTCCGGCCCGTCCCCGGTGGTCCCGAAGACCGGCGGGACGCCCATCGTCCGGCCCGCGTCGAGTTCGGCGGGCATCGCCGCGCTGAACGCCACCACCAGCACCACGCTGGACTACGCCCGCTCCGTCCGGGGCCGGCTGGCGGGGGACCCGACCGGCGTCCTGTTCGGGGCGTTCGCCAAGGACGCAGTGACCTGGGCGGCGAAGTCCGGCGGCCACGCCCCGGCGAACCTCACCGCCCAGAACCTGTTCGACATCTACTCCTGCCTCCCGGGCGCGACGAACTGGGCGAGCCTCGGCGGCGCGGCCGGCACCGTCAAGCCCTATCTGCCGCAGGCGGGTTCGGAGACCCGGGCGGCCTTCCTGAAGGCGATCGGCGACCCGGTGCTCGGTGGCTGCGTCCTGGTCGGGCCGGCCGAGGACGAGGGCACCGACCCGGTGCTGAACGACCCCGACGTCCTCTTCCCGTACTCGGCCGGGCACTGGGTGGGTCAGGCCAACGGCCACAGCACCGCCACCGACGACAAGGGCCCGCTGACCCTGCGCAGCGTCAACGGCGTCGCCCCGCTGACCGGCACCGGCACCCTCAACCCGGCTTTCGCCGGCGCCCCGTTCGGCCGGGTCCTGTACACGGTGGTCCGCTCGGGCGACTGGACCGCGAGCAGCCCCCGGTCCACCGCCCTGCACGCGGTCTTCGGCCCCTCGGGCTGGGTCTGCTCCACCGCGGGCCGGGCCGACACCGCCTCCTACGGCTACCTGACCGTGCCCGCGACGATCTGCGGCTCCTTCGGCTGACGGCCCCGGCCCTCGCCGACCCGCCGACCCGCTGACCCGCTGACCCGCTGACCCCGGCCGGGCAGATCGGGCTCTGGCCGCCGTCGCCGTCCTCACCCGCACTACCCGCACCAATCGCACCAATCGCACCACCCGAACCGCCCGCCGGACCCCGGACGGGCGGTTCGCGCATCTGACGGACCGCCAGTTCTCTTGATTCGAGCACCAATTGGGGTCTCGTACACCTGGCGGACAGCGACCGGCCAGACGCGACTGGCCGAATATCGTCGGAGCCGCCGAACGGCCGGTTCCGCTCCCTGTTCCCGTGCGTGCCCCGAACCGGCGCGCCGTCGCCGGAGGTGCTGCGCCGATGAGAACCCGCCCGCCGGGGCCGAGATTCGGATCGCGTCCGTTGAGGGCCTACCTGGCCGCGGTACTGGCCTGGACGGTGGCCGCCGCCGTGGCGTTCCTGCCGCTGGGCGGGCCGGGCGTGCAACCCGCGCGGGCCGCCGCCGGGCTGACCGTGGAGGGTCCGGCGCGCTGGAACCCCGGCGACTGGACGGAGGGCCCGAAGGGCACCATCACGCTCTCCCGGGCCACCGGCCTCGGCAACCAGGTGGTGCACGTCAGCTGGACCGGGTTCACCCCGACCGTGGACCTGCAGGGCCAGCCGGTCAGCTCGGTGCTCAGCCCGCGGACGGGCTACATCGACAAGGACGCGCTCTACCCCGTCCGGATCTACCAGTGCCGGGGCGAGCACCCGGAGATCACCGACTGCTACGGCTCCAGCCTGTACAACGCCGATCCGGCCAAGGGCTTCCTGCAGCCCTCCCCGGCCGGCGGCCTCACCACGCCCGAGTTCCCGTCGAACATGGCGATCGCCGCGACCCGCCCCGACGGCACCGGCGACGCCGACATCGAGGTGTGGACCGCCCAGCAGAGCCAGTCCCTGGGCTGCGACCCCACCCACAAGTGCTCGATCGTGGTGGAGCCCAACTACGGCGGCGACCCGATCGCCGCCTACTCCTACCCGGACTCGCAGATCAACTGCGCCGAGCACTCCGGCGACGCCGACTTCTTCTTCAACACCGCCACCGACGCCACCCTGTACACCAACATGTACCGGACCGACGACAAGCAGTACTGGAGCGGCGAGGCCTGCGCCTGGGCCCGGCACGTCACGATCCCGCTGGACTTCGCCCCCACCCCGGCCGCCTGCGCCGACGGCGGCGCCGCGTTCTCCGCGATCGGCCTGGAGATGGCCGACCGCGCCGTCCAGCAGTGGCGCACCGGCCTGTGCCTGGCCGCCGACCCGCTGAACGTGCAGTACAACGTCGGCTCCGGCGAGCCGCAGGCCCGCGCCGCCTTCCTGCGCGGCTCCGGTGCCGACGTCGCGCTCACCTCGCTGCCCGACACCAACGCCCCGACCCGCCCGTACGTGTACGCGCCGCTCGCCACCGGCGCCGTCTCGATCGTCTACCTCGTCGACGACGGCACCACCCACCGGCAGGTCCGCCGGCTGCGGCTCAACCAGCGGCTGCTGGCGAAGATGCTGACCCAGAGCTACCGCTCGGACGCCACCGACACCACCGACTCGGTCAAGGGCAACCCGAACTGCCTCTTCGAGGACCCCGAGTTCCGCCGGCTGAACGCCGACATCTCGCCGAACACCAGCTGGCTGCCCTGCAACGTCGCGGGTTTCGCCAGCTCGGTGCCGATCGTGGTCGGCGGCACCACCGACCTGGTCCGCCGGCTCACCCAGTGGATCGCCGCGGACGGCGACGCCGCCGCCTTCCTGCAGGGCGCCACCGACCCGTGGGGCGCCCGCCTGAACACCCACTACCTGCCCTCGGCCTTCCCCGGCTACCCGCTGGACGCCTTCCAGGCCCAGGACTTCTCCGGCTTCAACCACCTGAAGCAGTACGAGTGGAACCCGGTGCTCGGCGGCCTCGGCCAGGTCCTGCGGATGACCATGGAGGGCCGGCTGTCCTGCCTCAACACCGACGTCATCGACGGCCAGCACGCCCGCTGCCGCCCCCAACTGGAGGGCAAGCGCTCACTGTTCGCCATCCTGGACGCCGGCCAGGCGCAGGCCATGAGCCTGCCCGAGGTCGAACTCCCCAACCCGGCAGGCGGGTTCACCACCCCGACGATCGAGTCCATGCAGGACGCCGTCCGCGACATGCCCGTCGACGAGAACACCGGCACCCAGCAACTCCCGTACGAGGACGGCAACTCCGCCTACGCCAAGGACGCCAAGGCCTACCCGCTGACCATGGTGCAGTACGCCATGCTGCCCACCGGCGGCCAGCCCGCCGCCAAGGCCGGCGCGATCAGCCGCTTCGTCCGCACCGTCACCGACCCCGCCAAGGGCCAGGTCTACGGCCGCGAACCCGGACAACTGGCGCTCGGCTACGCCGGACTGACGAACAGTCAGATCGCCCAGGCCCGGGCCGCCGCCGACCACGTCGCCGCCCAGGACGGCGCCAAGCCCGGCAAGTCCACTGCCCCCGGCGGTGACAGCGGCGGCACCGGCAGCGCCGGTAGCACCGGCGGCGACACCGGCAGCGGCAGCACAGGCACCGGCGGTACCGGCGGTGGCCTCGGCAGCAGCGGCGACACCGGCGGCACCCTCGGCGACGCCGCCGCGGGCGGCACCACCGGCACCACCGGCACCACCGGCGGCGCGGCCGGCGCCCAGGGCGCCACCGCCGGGGCCCGGCCCAGCAGTTCGCCGACCCTCGGCGCGGCCGCCGTCGGCCGGACCGCGGCCGACCGGGCCGGCCTGTCCCCGCTGCTGCTGCCCGTGGTCCTGATCACCGGCGCCCTCCTGCTGGTCGGCGGGCCCGCGGTCCTGCTCCTCGGCGCCGCCTCCGCCGGGGGCGGCCTCGGCGGCGCCGTCGGGCGGCTCCGGTCGCGGCTGCGCCGCTGACCCCATCCGGGGGGGGGGGCCCCCCCCCCCCCCCCCCCCCCCCCCCCCCCCCCCCCCCCCCCCCCCCCCCCCCCCCCCCAGT
>NZ_JBIUTD010000046.1:15064-31979 GCF_044741705.1 Kitasatospora sp. NPDC088134
CGGCGGGGGGGGGCCCGCGGGGGGGGCGGGGGGGGGGGGGGGGGGGGGGGGGGGGGGGGGGGGGGGGGGGGGGGGGGGGGGGGGGGGGGGGGGGGGGGGGGGGGGGGGGGCGGCGCGGCCCCGCCGGGCGGGGGGGGGGCCCCCCCCCCCCCCGGCCCCACGGCCACCCGACCACCCCAGGAACCCTCACCGCGCGGAGAGTTGACACCATGACAGCCGCCGTCCAGCCGACGGACACCCGGGTCCCACCGCCGACGCCCGACCACGACCGGCCCCGCCCGATCGACGCCCCCGCCTCGCCCGCCGACCGGGCCTTCCGCGGCGTCCTGCGCGCCGCCGGGCTGTCGGTGTTCGTGATGATGGGCCTGATCGCCTTCTTCCTGCTGCTGCGCGGCACCGAGGCGCTGCGCGCCGTCGGCCTGTCCTTCCTCACCGAGGTCAACTGGCGCACCGCCGCGCACTCCTTCGGCATCGCCGCGGTCCTGCCCAACGGCATCATGATCGCCGTCATCGCGCTGGTCCTCGCGGTGCCGGTCGCGCTCACCGCCGCGCTGTTCATCTCCGAGTACGCGCCGGTGCGGCTGCGGCCCGCGCTGATCTCGATGGTCGACCTGATGGCCGCCGTCCCGAGCATCGTCTACGGCCTGTGGGGCCTGTTCTTCCTGCAGGGCCGGATCGTCGGCACCTGCCGCTGGCTGGCCAACCACCTCGGCGGCCCGCTGCCGTTCCTCCGGGTGCGGATCGGTGACACCCCGACCTCCTACACCTCCTCGACCTTCATCGCCGGTGTCGTGGTCGCCCTGATGATCATCCCGATCATCACCTCGCTCAGCCGCGAGGTCTTCTCGCAGGCCCCGATCGGCGAACGGGAGGGCGCCTACGCGCTCGGCTCCACCCGCTGGGGCATGGTCCGCACCGTCGTCCTGCCGTTCGGCCGCGGCGGCATGATCGGCGCCGTGATGCTCGGCTTCGGCCGCGCGATGGGCGAGACCATCGCCGTCGCGCTGATCGTCTCCCCGGTCTTCCGGGTCTCCTGGCACGTCCTGGAGAACGGCGGCGGCTCGATCTCCGCCCTGATCGCGCTGCGCTTCAGCGAGTCCGACAGCCTCTCGCTGTCCGCGCTGATGGCCGCCGGACTGGTGCTGTTCGCCCTCACCCTGCTGGTCAACGTGGCCGCCGGGTTCATCATCAGCCGGTCCCGGTCCGGCGCCTCGACCTCGGACTGACCGGAGGCCACCGATGTCCACCCAGCCCCTCGAACCCCGGCCCCTCGAACCCCAGCCCCTCGAACCCCAGCCCCTCGAACCCCGGCCCCTCGAACCCCGGCCCCTCGAACCCCGGCCCCTCGAACCCCCAGCGCTCGACGCCCCCGCGCCGGGAATCACCGCGCCGGGCGCCCCCGGACCCGTGCTCCCCGAGCAGCGGCGGATCAAGCTCGGCGGCACCACCCGCGAGGAGGTGCTCACCATGCTCGGCGCGGGCACCGGCTCGCTCGCCCTGGACTGGCTGCTGTACGAGCGCGTCCTGCCGTTCAGCGGCGCCTTCGGCTTCCTGCTCTGCTGGTACGCGCTGTTCCTCGGGACGTACGCGCTGGCCGGCCGGCTCCAGTGGGACGCCCTGACCGTCCGCGAACGCCTGGCCACCGCCGTCGCCTGGAGCTCCGGCCTGCTGCTGTTCGCGGTCATCCTCGAACAGCTCGGCTTCGTCGCGCTGCGCGGTCTGAACGCCGCCCGGCACGTCAACTTCTTCACCGAGACGATGCGGACCACCGCCCCGCTCTCGCCGATCACCTCCGGCGGCTGCGTGCACGCCGTCGTCGGCTCGCTCGAACAGCTCGGCCTGGCCACCCTGTTCTCGGTGCCGCTGGGCGTCCTCACCGCGGTCTTCCTGGTCGAGGCGGGCGCCACCCGCCGCGGCGCCCGCCTGGTCAAGCCGGTCCGGGTCCTGGTCGAGGCGATGACCGCGCTGCCGTCCATCGTCGCCGGGCTGTTCGTCCTCGGCGTCGTCATCCTCACCCTCGGCGCCGAGAAGAGCGGCTTCGCCGCCTCCCTGGCGCTCACCGTGATGATGACCCCGATCGTCACCCGCGCCGCCGAGGTCGTGGTCCGGCTCGTCCCCGGCACCCTCAAGGAGGCCTCGTACGCGCTCGGCGCCAGCCAGTGGCGCACTGTCTGGCACGTGGTGCTGCCCACCGCCCGCCCCGGCCTGACCACCGCCGTCGTGCTCGGTATGGCCCGCGGCGTCGGCGAGACCTCCCCGGTGCTGCTCACCGCCGGCTTCACCACCCGCCTCAACTTCGACCCGCTGCACGGCAACCAGGCCAGCCTGCCGCTGTTCATCTGGAACTACGTCAAGCAGCCCTACCCCGAGATGGTGGCCCGGGCCTTCGCCGGCGGCCTCACCCTGATGTTCGTGGTGCTGGTGCTGTTCGTCACCGCCCGCGTCCTGGGCCGCCCGCGCACCGCCGCCGACCGCCCCACCCGGCGCTCGCGGGGCACCGCCCGCACCGCCGCCGCCGGGGCGGCCCGGCCCTCCGCCGCGCCCCGCCCGGCCCTCGCCCGCACCGCGACCGTCCACACCGCGACCGCCCGCCCCGCCGCGGCCCCGCGCCCCGCCCTGGCGGTGGAGAACCGATGACCCGTCAGAAGACCAGCCAGCGAAGGAAGACCCGTCCCGTGCGACTCCGTCACCTGGCGTCGGCGCTGCTCGCCGCCGCCCTGGCCCTGCCCACCGCGCTGCTCACCGCCGCGCCCGCGCACGCCGCGACCTCGCTGAACGCGGACGGCTCCAGCTGGGCCGGCCCGGCCATCGACCAGTGGCGGCGCGACGTCGGGCCGATGGGCATCGAGATCGACTTCAACCCGGTCGGCTCGGCGGCCGGCCGGGTCCAGTGGGCCAACGGCCAGGACGACTTCACCGCCTCCGACGTGCCGTTCCGCTCCACCGCCGACACCGGCATCGACCCCACCCGCGGGCAGGCCGGCCAGGGCCAGTCGGAGAACCCGCGGCACGGCTACTCGTACGTGCCGATCACGGCCGGCGGCACCGCGCTGATGTACCACCTGGAGCTCGGCGGCAAGAAGGTCACCGACCTGCGGCTGTCCACCGACACCATCGTGGACATCTTCACCAACCGGATCACCTCCTGGGACGACCCGAAGATCACCGCCGACTACGGGCGGGCGCTGCCGAAGATCCCGATCACCCCGGTGGTCCGCTCCGACGGCTCCGGCGCCACCGCCCAGTTCACCCGCTGGATGGAGCACACCCACAAGGACCAGTGGGAGGGCTACTGCAAGCAGGTCAACGGCGTGGCCTGCGGCGACTACACCGAGTTCTTCCCGGCCGCGGGCCGGATGACCTCGCAGAACGGCTCCGACGTGGTGGCCGGCTACATCCAGTCGCCGACCGGCGTCGGCGCGATCGGCTACGACGAGTACGCCTTCGCCAAGCGCGCCAACTGGCCCGTCGTCAAGGTGCTCAACCCGGCCGGGTACTACAGCCTGCCGACCGCCTCCAACGTGGCCGTCGCACTGACCGCCGCCCGGATCCGCGGCGTCGACGACAACACCTCCGCCGACGACCCGAACTACCTGCAGCAGAACCTGGACGGCGTCTACGCCAACAACGACCCGCGCTCCTACCCGATCTCCTCCTACAGCTACCTGATCGTGCCGCGGGCCAACGCCGCGCTGCCGGTGCCGCCGCGCTTCAACGACGCCAAGGGCAACGCGCTCAGCCGCTACCTCGCCTACGTGCTGTGCGCCGGGCAGGGCGAGGCCGACGAGCTCGGCTACTCGCCGATCCCGCGCAACCTGGTCCGCGGCGGCCTGCTGCAGACCCAGCACATCCCCGGCAACGCCAGCCCCGTCGACCCCAACTCGCTGAGCAACTGCGCCAATCCGACGTTCAACTCGGCCGGTGAGCTGACCGTACTGAAGAACGCCCCGCAGCCCAGCCCCTGCGACAAGAAGGGCGCCCCGCCGGCCTGCACCGTGCAGAACGGACAGGCCGTCAAGTCCGGTACCGGCGGTTCCTCCGCCGGTGGCGCTTCCGGCGGAAACGGGAGCGGCAACGGAGCCGGCGGCGCGGGCGGGACCGGCGGCGCCGCCGGCGGCAACGCCGCGGCGGCCGGCGGCGCGACGGGCGGCGACGGCGGCGCCGCCGCGGTGGTCGACCCGCAGACCGGCGAACTCGTCGTGACCGGCTCCGGTGGCGGCGGCGGTGCGGGCGGCGCGGAGAACGCCCCCGGCGCCGTGGTCGCGCTCGACGGCCGCCCGCAGGACTGGCTGCTCTCCACCCTCACCGCGATCGAACTGCTCGGCGTGGTCACCGTCCCGCCGCTGCTGGTCGCCTGGTGGCGCCGCCGCGACACCACCACCGGGGGTACCCGGTGAGCCGGACCACCGCCCTCGCGCCCGCCCCCGCCCCGGACGCGCCCGCGCCCGAACGCCCGCCGACCCCGGCCCGGGCCGCCGGGCCCGAACTCCCCGGGGCGGCCGGCCGCCGGGTGGTGCTGACCGTCGCCTGGGTGGTGACGCTCGGTGCCGTCCTGCTGCTCGGCTTCGCCGGCTACCTGCTGGCGTTCTCCGGCCTCCAGGCCGCCCACCACCAGGCCACCGCCTACGCCACCCTGCGCGACCAGCTGGGCCGGGCCACCGCCCCGACCGGCCCGGCCGCCGACGGCGCGCCGCTCGCCGTCCTCGACATCCCCGCGCTCGGCCTGCACCGGGCCGTCGTGGTCGAGGGCACCGACGGCCGCGACCTGATGCGCGGCCCCGGCCACCGCCGCGACACCGTGCTGCCCGGCCAGCCCGGCGTCGCGGTGCTGTTCGGCCGCTCCACCACCTTCGGCGCGCCGTTCGCCGGCCTGACCGGGCTCAAGGTCGGCGACGGGATCGACGTCACCACCGGCCAGGGCAGCTTCCACTACACCGTCAACGCGTACGGGGACGGCGAGCACCCGATCCGGGACACCGCCCCGAACCGGCTGGTGCTGGCCACCGGGGACTCCGACTGGCTGCCGACCGGCACCGTGCTGGTCGGCGCCCGGCTCGACGGAGATCCCGAACCGCTCGGCGCGAAGCGGCCCGCCGCCACCCCTACCGACAAGGTGCTGGCCGCCGACAAGGGTGCCCTGCCGGCGCTCCAACTCTGGTCGCTGGCGCTGCTGTTCGCTGTGATCGTCACCCTCGTCACCGCCCGCCGCTGGCGCCGCTCGGCCGCCTACCTGTGCTTCGCGCCGGTGGTCGCCGCGCTGCTCTGGTCGGTGTACGAGAACGCCGCCGCCCTGCTCCCCAACGTCTACTGACCCGCCGGGCCCGGCCGCGCCGCCGTCGCGCCGCCGGGCCCCGGGCCGCCAGCCCCGCCGGAAAGGACCGCCCGACCGATGACCGAGACCGCGCAACCCGCCCTCCCCACCCAGGAGTTCGACTCCGGCCCGGGCGACCCGCCGACCGTGCCGCTGCCGCCCGTCCGGCTCGACCCGCCGACCGCCGGGCGGCTGTCCGGCCTGGAGACCCGCGACCTCACCGCCTGGTTCGGCCCGCGCAAGGTGCTGGAACGCGTCTCGCTGGGCATGCGGGCCGGCGAGATCACCGCGCTGATCGGCCCGTCCGGCTGCGGCAAGTCCACCTACCTGCGGATCCTCAACCGGATGCACGAGATGGTGCGCGGCGCCGCACTGGCCGGCGAGGTGCTGCTCGACGGCGAGGACGTGTACGCGCCCGGCCGTCGGCCCGCCGAGGTCCGCCGCCGGATCGGCATGGTGTTCCAGCGCCCCAACCCGTTCCCCGCCATGTCGCTGTACGACAACGTGGTCTCCGGCCTCAAGCTGGCCGGCATCAAGGCCACCCGTGAGGAGCGCGACCACCTGGTGGAGTCCAGCCTCCGGCAGGCCGGCCTGTGGGACGAGGTCAGCAGCCGGCTCGGCACGCCGGGCGGCGCGCTCTCCGGCGGCCAGCAGCAGCGCCTGTGCATCGCCCGCTCGCTCGCCGTCTCCCCGGAGATCCTGCTGATGGACGAGCCCTGCTCGGCCCTCGACCCGACCTCCACCCGCCGGATCGAGGAGACCATCGCCGAACTCCGGCACCGGGTCACCATCGTCATCGTCACCCACAACATGCAGCAGGCCCAACGCGTCTCGCAGTCCTGCGCGTTCTTCCTGGCCAGCCACGACACCCCCGGCCGGATCGTCGAATCCGGGCCCACCGAACGCCTGTTCACCGACCCCGCCGACCGGCGCACCGCCGACTACGTGAACGGCCGCTTTGGCTGACGTACCGTCACCGGACTGCCCGTGGCGGCGGTCCGGTGACGGTGGCCCGGATTCACCGGATCCAGGGACCCGGATTCACCGGATTCAGGGGCAGCGCAGGTGCAGCAGTGCCATGTCGTCGGAGTGCCGGCCCGCGTTGAGCGCGCGGGCCCGCTCGACCAGGCGGCTCAGCAGCAGGTCGCCGCCCGCGCCGCCGGCGTCCTCGATCAGCCGGATCACGCCCGTGGTGCCGAGCCGGCCCGCGTCCGGTGCGGTGCCGGTGCGGCCCTCGCTGAGGCCGTCGGTGTAGAGCAGCAGGTCGGCACCGGCCGGCAGGGTGTGCCGGGTGGGCCGCCAGCTGCCGAGGCCGGGCGCGATGCCCAGGGCCAGGCCGTACTCGACCGGCAGCTCCCGGGCGGTGCCGCCGGAGATCACCAGCGGCGGGTGGTGCCCGGCCAGATGGACCGTCAGTTCACGGCTGTCGGGCCGCAGTTCGAGGATCGTGCAGGTGGCGAAGTTGTCGGCGGGCACCCGTTCGGCGACCAGCATCTCCTCCAGCAGCCGCAGCAGGTCCGCGCCGCGGTGCCCGCCCAGGGTCAGCGCCCGCCAGGTGATCCGCAGGCAGACGCCGAGCGCCGCCTCGTCCGGGCCGTGGCCGCTGACGTCGCCCATCACGGCGTGCACGGCGCCGTCTGAGGTGCGCACCACGTCGAGGAAGTCCCCGCCGAGCAGGGCCCGTTCGCGCCCGGGCAGGTAGCGGGTGGCGGCGGTGACGGGGGAGCCCTGCAGCAGCGGGGTGGGCAGCAGGCCGCGCTCCAGCCGGGTGTTCTCATGGGCGCGCAGCCGGTTCTCGCGCAGTTCGGCGGCGGCCCGCTCGGCCTGCTTGCGGTGCACGGCGTAGCGGATCACCCGGGTCAGCAGGTCCGGGCTGACCTGGCCCTTGACCAGGTAGTCCTGGGCGCCGCCGGCCACGGCCAGCTCGCCGGTGCGGGACTCGTCCAGCCCGGTCAGCACGATGATCGCGGTCTCCGGGCGGACCGACTGCAGGGTGCGCAGTGCCCCGATCCCGGTGGAGTCCGGCAGGTTGAGGTCGAGCAGCACGCAGTCGGCGCCGTGCGCGGCCAGCGCGGCGACCGCGCCGGCCAGGCTCTGCTGCCAGGCCAGCGAGTGCTCCAGGCCGGTGTCCAGCAGCAGTTCCTCGACCAGCAGGGCGTCGCCGGGGTCGTCCTCGACCAGCAGCACCCGGTAGGCGGGCTCCGGCGGCGCGGACCGCTGCGGTTCGATCCCGGTCGCGAGGCCGGTGACGGTCCCGGCGGTGGGGCCGGTGGCGAGGCCGGTGGGGGCGAGGTTCACCGGGCGCTCCCGGCGAGGGCCCCGGCCGGACGCTCCCCGGCGGCGGTGTCCCCGGCGGCCTCCGGCGCGTCCGGCTCTGCCGGGGCCGGCGCCGGGGCCTCGGCGGCCAGCGTCAGGACGATCCGGGCGCCGCCGGTGTGCGCGGTGTCGACGGCGATGGCGCCGCCGTGGAACTCGACGATCTTCTGGCACATGGCGAGGCCGATGCCGTTGCCCGGGTACTCCTCGCGGGTGTGCAGCCGCTGGAAGATCACGAAGATCCGCTCGGCGAACTCCGGGTCGATGCCGATGCCGTTGTCGGTGACGGCCAGCTCCCAGTGCTCCCCGGCGCGGCGGGCGGTGACCGCGATCCGCGGCGGCCGGTCGGGGGAGCGGAACTTGAGCGCGTTGCTGAGCAGGTTCTGCAGCAGCATGCCGAGCTGGGTGGTGTCGCCGGGCAGGGTCGGCAGCGGGTCGGCGGTGATCTCCGCGCCGGTCTCCTCGACCGCGACGGCGAGCGCGTCCCGGGCGTCGGTGAACACCCGGTCCAGGTCGACGGGCGCGTACTGGCGGTGCAGCCGGCCGACTCGGGAGAACGCCAGCAGGTCGTTGATCAGCGTCTGCATCCGGTTGGCGCCGTCCACCGCGAAGCCGATGTACTGGTCGGCCCGCTGGTCGAGCTGCCCGGCGTAGCGCCGCTGCAGCAGCTGGCAGAAGCTGGCGACCTTGCGCAGCGGCTCCTGGAGGTCGTGCGAGGCGACGTAGGCGAACTGCTCCAGTTCGGTGTTGGAGCGGCGCAGGTCGGCGGCCTGCTCGTCGAGCCGGTCGCGGATCCGGTCGGCGAGCGCCAGCTGCTCGACCAGGCGGCGCCGCATCTGCTCGACGTCGGTGCCGAGCTGGGCCAGGTCGGCGGGCCCGCCGGGGAGGTCGACGGGGTGGTCGAACTCGCCGGCGGCGACCCGCCGGACGTCCCGGGAGAGGGCGTCCAGCGGGAGGGTGATGGCGCGCAGGCCGAGGAAGGCGGCCCCGGCCAGCAGCAGCACGATGGCGCCGATGCTGCCGAACACCCAGTGGCTGAAGTCCTCGGCGTCGGCGAGTTCGGCCGCCGAGCGGGCCCGGGAGTCCTCCAGCCGGGCGCGCAGCGTGTCGCTCGCGGCCCGGACGGCGTCGAAGTCCCGCTTGCCGGCCTCGGCGTTGGCGGCGGCCAGCGGCACGGGCGCGCCGGACGGGGCGGCGGCCACCGGTTCGGCGACGTCCCGCCGCCAGACGGCGGCCCGGTCCAGCACCGCGTCCAGGTCGGCGAGCGCCGGGCCGTCCCCGGCCAGCAGGGTGCGCAGGCGCCCGACGGCGGCGTCCTCGTCGGTGCGCCCCTGGGTGTAGGGCGCGAGGAAGTCGGGGCTGCCGCTGAGGCCGTAGCCGCGGATGCCGGTCTCCTGGCCGACCAGGGCGGCGTCCAGCCGGACGGCGCTTATCAGCGCGGGCGAGGTCCGGCCGGTGAGGCGGTCGGTGGCGTCGGAGGCCCGGGCGAGCGCCCAGCCGCCGAGCACGCCGAGCACCAGCAGCACGGCCAGCGAGGCGAGGACGCTGGTGCCGAGCCACCGTCGGGTGGTCCAGACCGCCCTGCTCCGGGCGGGTCGAGTCGTCGCGCCAGGCACCGTGCACCTTCCGTCGCCGTCCGTCCGGCGGTCCGGGGGCCCGGAGCCGGTCGAGCAGCCGTACTGTACACCGGTATCGACAACAGATGTTGTCGAGGCGTCAACCGCTGGCCTAGGATGCCCGCATGCCGGCGAACCCGACGCGACAGCGGATACCCGAAGACGAGCTGGCCATGCTCTGTACGACGGCGGTCACCGATCTGGTCGCGCGGCTGACCGGACGTCTCTTCGACACCGACCCCGCAACGGATCACCTGGCCCGCCTGCAGGTCCTCACCCACCTGCAGCGGACGCTCGCCCAGCAGTGCGAGCAGACGGCGCTGCACGCCGCCCGCGCCGGGGCGGGCTACCCTCAACTCGGCCTGGCCGCCGGCATCACCCGACAGGGCGCCCGGCGCCGCTGGCCCGGCCTGGTGCCGGTACGGAACGATCAGGTGCCGGTACGCAGCGACCTGGCACCGGTGCGCAACGACCTGGCGCCACCCGCGGTACGACCTTCCTCTTCTACGGACCGGAGCCGGTAATGGCGACCCCCCTCAGCACCCGCCCCTTCGACATCCTGCTGGTCGAGGACGACCCCGCCGACGCCCTGCTGATCGAGGAAGCCCTGCTCGACCGCAGCGCCACCCGCACCATCACCCAGGTCTCCGACGGCCTCGCCGCGCTGGAGCGGCTGCGCGACCCGGTGCTGGCCCGCCCCGACCTGATCGTGCTCGACCTCAACATGCCCCGGATGAACGGCCGTGAACTGCTCGGCGTGCTCAAGGGCGACGAGGAGCTGAAGGTCATCCCCACGGTCGTGCTCACCACCTCCGGCGCGCCCGACGACATCTCCTCGGCCTACCGCAACCACAGCAACGCGTACATCACCAAGCCGGTCAACCTGGACGACTTCGTCCGCGCCGTCCGCCAGATCGACACCTTCTTCCTCGACACCGCGACGCCGCCGGTCCGCTGACGCCCGCTGCTCCCGCCGCCCCGGCCGGTGCGGCAGGATGGGACCTGACGGGCCGTCGGGCCCGGCGCACGGACGAGCGGCCGCACGGGCGAACGGACGGGCGCACGGGCGGACGGGCGGACGGATGCGGCAGAGGGACGGTGGACGGATGAACGGCGGGCGGACGGACGGCGAGCAGACCTGGGACGTGGTGGTGCTCGGGGGCGGGCCGACCGGGGAGAACCTCGCGGACCGGGCCCGGGCCGGCGGCCTGAGCGTCGTGGTCGTGGAGAGCGAACTCGTCGGCGGCGAATGCTCCTACTGGGCCTGCATGCCCAGCAAGGCCCTGCTGCGCCCCGCCGCCGCGCTCGCCGACGCCCGCCGCCTGCCCGGCACCCGGGAGGCCGTCACCGGCCCGCTGGATGCCGCCGCCGTGCTGGCCCGCCGGGACGCCTTCGCCTCGCACTGGCACGACGCCGGCCAGGTGTCCTGGCTGGAGTCCGCCGGCATCGACCTGGTCCGCGGCCACGGCCGGCTGGACGGCGAGCGCCGCGTCCTGGTCGACACCCCCGACGGCGGGCGGCGGGTCCTGCTGGCCCGGCACGCCGTCGCCGTCTGCACCGGCACCCGGGCCGCCCTGCCCGACCTCCCCGGCCTGGCCGACGCCGGGGTGTGGACCAGCCGGGAGGCCACCTCCGCCAAGGCCGTCCCCGGCCGGCTCGCGGTGGTCGGCGGCGGCGTCGTCGCCGTCGAAATGGCCACCGCCTGGCGGGCGTTGGGCAGCGAGGTCACCCTGCTGGTGCGCGGCGAACGGCTGCTCGACCGCACCGAGGACTTCGCCGGGCAGCTGGTCGCCGACGGCCTGCGCGCCGCCGGCACCGACGTCCGCCTCGGCGTCTCCGTCACCGCCCTGCACCGCGCCCCCGGCGGCGAACTCACCCTCGACCTGTCCGACGGCACCCGGCTGCCCACCGACGAGGTGCTGTTCGCCACCGGCCGCACCCCGAACACCGCCGACCTCGGCCTGGACACCGTCGGCCTCGCCCCCGGCCGGTGGATCGACACCGACGACACCGGCCTGGCCACCGGCGTCCCCGGCCAGTGGCTGTACGCCGCCGGAGACGTCAACCACCGCGCCCTGCTCACCCACCAGGGCAAGTACCAGGGCCGGATCTTCGGCGCCGCCATCGCCGACCGCGCCGCCGGCCGCCCGCTCGACACCGCCCGCTGGGGCCGCTCCGTCGCCACCGCCGACCACGCCGCCGTCCCGCAGGTCGTCTTCACCGACCCCGAGGTGGCTGCCGTCGGCCTGACGCTCCGCCAGGCCGAGGACGCCGGACTGCGGGTCCGCGCCGTCGACTACGAACTCGGCGACGTCTCCGGCGCCGCCCTGCACGCCGACGGCTACCGGGGCCGGGCCCGCGCCGTCGTCGACCTCGACCGGGAGGTGCTGGTCGGCGTCACCTTCGCCGGGCCCGGCGTCGCCGAACTCCTGCACGCCGCCACCGTCGCCGTCGTCGGCGAGGTCCCGCTCGACCGGCTCTGGCACGCCGTCCCCGCCTACCCCACCGTCAGCGAGATCTGGCTGCGCCTGCTGGAGACCTACCGGGGCTGAACCGCCCCGGCGGGGCTGAGCCCGCAAGCCGCACCTGGGTGCCCGGGTGCCCGGGTGCGGCCTCCGGAAAGCGTTTTCCCGTTGTTGCGGCGGCATGACGCCGCGTCACAATCCGGCCGCACGGTTGATCGCCCGGCCCCGGTGTGTGAGCGTGGCGGCGGAGAACGTGCACGGAACGAGGAGGAACCCGGTGCCCACCCCCGACCGGCCCCTGCGATCGCTGGGCTTCCTGACCATCGGCCTGTTCGACGAACACCGGCCCGCCGAGGGCCACGAGACCACCCTGCGGATGATCGAACTCGGCGAGCGGCTCGGCTTCGACAGCGCCTGGCTGCGCCACCGCCACCTGCAGTACGGCATCTCCTCCCCGCTGACGGTGCTGGCCGCCGCGACCCAGCGCACCCGCCGGATCGCCCTCGGCACCGCCGTCACCCCGCTCGGCTGGGAGAACCCGCTGCGCTACGCCGAGGACCTGGCCACCGTCGACGTGCTCTCCGGCGGACGGCTCAACCCCGGCGTCAGCGTCGGCCCGCCGCTGCACTTCGAGGACGTCAAGGGCGCGCTGTACCCCGACACCGCCGACCGCGAGGACTTCTCCTACCGCCGGGTCGAGCGGCTGCTCGGCCTGCTCCGGGGCGAACCGGCAAGCGCTTTCCGCGGCACCGAGGGCATCGAGTCCTACTCCGACCACGTCCAGCCGCACGCCCCCGGCCTGGCCGACCGGCTCTGGTACGGCGGCGGCAGCCTGCGCTCCGTCACCTGGGCCGGACAGCAGGGCCTCAACCTGCTCACCAGCAGCGTCGTCAAGGCCGAGGGCGAGCCGGACGGAAACGGGCCGGACGGGGACGGGCCCGCGGACTTCGAGTCGATCCAACTCGGCCTGATCCGGGCGTTCCGGGCCGCCCACCCGGCCGGCGAGCGGGCCCGGGTCTCGCACGGCCTGGTCGTCGTCCCCACCGACAGCGCCACCCCCGAGCAGCGCGCCAAGTACCACGCCTACGCCGAGTCCCGACTCGCCCGCACCCGCACCCCGCAGGGCCCGGCCCGGCTGCTGTTCGCCCCCGACCTGGTCGGCACCAGCGAGCAGCTCGCCGAACGGCTGTACGCGCACGCCGCGTTCCGCGAGACCGACGAGGTCGCCTTCGCCCTCCCGTTCACCTTCGCACCCGAGGACTACACCCAGATCCTCACCGACCTCGCCACCCGCCTCGGCCCCCTGCTCGGCTGGAAGCCCGCCGCCTGAACCCCCGCCGGGGCCGGCCGCTGCCGCGCCCCCGGAAAACCGTTGTCCGGGCGCGCGGCGGCGCTGCTACAAAGGGACATGGACGACACGATCATGGACCCGCTGGAGCGGATGCTCGCGGAACGCGCCTGCGAGCGCCTCCTGGTGGACTTCATCCACCGCCTCGACCTGGGCGAACCGGGCTCGGTCGCCGAGCTGTTCACCCCGGACGGCTACTGGCACTGGCCGCACGGGGACCGCCGGGTCGAGGGCCGGGAGGCTCTGCGCCGGTACTTCGCCTCCCGCCCGGCGGACCGGCTGTCGCGCCGCCTGATGACGAACATCCTGGTCACCGTGGAGTCCCCGACGACGGCCCGGTCCGTCTCGTACCTGACGACGTACCGGGTCGACGGCTACACGGGCGGCATGACCGAGCCCCGGCTCCCGGTCGGCATCGGCCACTACGAGGACACCTTCCGCAAGGTGGACGGCAGTTGGCTGCTGCACGGCCGCACCGTCTTCCTCCCCTTCGGCGCCGACACCGAGCGGCTGCCTTCCGCCACGTCGCCTGCGGGAAACCAGAACTGACGGGTTCTCAGCTCCGGAGGAGCGGTGAGCCGACCTGGTGCAGCGTCCCCGCCGGATCGCCGTCACCGTCCCCCACCTGCGGGCCGGCCGCCCCACCGCCACCGTCGCCCCGGCCGGCCGCTCCCTACGCCCTGATCCGCCTCCGCCTCACACCCGCCGGCCTGATCGCCCGCCTCGACATCACCCCGGCCGCACGCTGAGCCCGCCCGCCCGGTGGCGGTTGCCGCCCGTCCCCGGTCGGGAGGCGGCCCGGGCGTGGCGGCCCGGTTCCGCCGTTCCCCGGGCCCTGCATACTTCGGCTGCCGAAGAGCTCCCCGGGCTCCTGAGTGTTCGTCAGCAGGACTCGCGGACGACCAGGTGGGTCGGCAGGACCACGGAGCGGGACGGGGACGGGTCGCGGAGGAGTTCGACGGCGCGGGCGCCCAGGTCCTCGACGGGTTGGCGGACGGTGGTGAGCCCCGGGCGGGCGGTCGCGGCGGCGGGGGAGTCGTCGAAGCCGATGACCGCCACGTCCTCGGGGACGCGGCGGCCGAGCCGTCTGAGCGCGCGGAGGGCACCCACCGCCATCGCGTCGGAGGCGGCGAACACCGCGTCCACGTCCGGGTGTTGGCCCAGCAGCTTGAGCATCGCGTGCTCGCCCGAACGGGATCCGAAATCGCCGTAGGCGACCGCGCAGCGGGTCGGGTCGGCGTGGTCCGCCAGGGCCCGCCGGTACCCGGCCAGCCGGTCCGCGCCCGCGGCGGTGTCGGGAGGGCCGGCGATGGTGGCGATCCGCCGCCGCCCGGCCCGGTGCAGCAGGTGGACGGCGGCCCGGGCCCCGCTCAGGTTGTCGGCGTCCACGTGGGCGAGCCGCTGGGGCTGCGGCGGCCGGCCGAGCGAGACCACCGGCACGCCCGCGGCCTGCAGCAGGCCGGGCAGCGCCGGGTCGCCCCAGCGTCCGACCAGCAGCACCCCGTCGACGTGCCCGCCGCACAGGTAGCGCACCAGGGACGGCCGGGCGGGCCCGGGCCCGGGCCCGGCCGTCAGTACCACCAACTCCCGCTCGGGGGATACGCGTTGCGCCCCCGCGAGGAGCCGGACCGGGAACGGGTCGGCGTGGAAGCGCAGCACGTCCGCGAAGGCCACCACGGCGATCGCCCCGGTGTCGCGGGCGGTCGCGGCGGGCGCCCGGCGGCGCACGTACCGGAGCTCGCGGGCGGCGCACTCGACCCGGGCGGCGATCTCGGCGGAGACCGGCGCGGAACGGTTCAGCACCCGGGACGCGGTGGCGCTGGAGACGCTCGCGCGGGCCGCGACCTGGGCGAGCGTCGGACCGGGCACGGCCTCCGCGGCCTCCGCGGGCACGGCTTCGGTGGGGGGAACGGAGGCAGGACCGCCGGGCTCTCGGGCGGTACCGCTCGGGTGGGGGAGCGGGTGAACGGGCAACACGGTCGCCCTTCCTGGCGCGGGGTCGGGGAGTCCGTGGCCACCCGCCCGGGGCCACCGGCTCCCGCACCGTAGGTGCGTCGTCGGTGGACCGTCAAGGGGCGTGACAACGCGGATTCCCCATCCGCTTCGCCCGGCCGCCGCCAGCGGCCCCCACCGGCCCCCACCGGCCTTGCCCGCGAACCGCATTGGCTCCTCCGGTCGCCGGCGGACCGTCAACGGGTCGCGGCCGCAAGGGACTCCACCACGCTCTCGATCACCTGCCCGAGCGGCGTCGCGGCGATCAGCACGCCCAGCGTGACGGCGCTCACCACAGTCATCCCCTCGTCCACCCGGGACCGCGACTGGGTACGGCGGCGCAGCCTGAGCAGGACGACGACGGCGAGGAACACGGACGCGCTGACGGTGTACTGCACACCCACCCCTGACAGTTGGCGATCGAACGGAACGCGGCGAGCATGCCGGAACCCGCCCTCCCGCGCAGCCCGAACACCCGGTTCGGCCTCGGGAAACGCCTCGGGAAACGCCTTCGGTTCGGCCACCGACTGCCGTGATCCGGTCAATCGTCCGCTCCGGCCGGGGAGTTCACCCGAATACCGCCCCGCCGTCCCGCCCCGGCCTCCTACGATCACGGCCGGCAGCCGTCGACCCGGAGGGGGAACCAGCATGGGACGCAGGCCCGTTCGGCGACGCCGCGGCCCGCTGCGCCGCGCGCTCCCCCGGCACGGCGGCACACCGCTGTTCGTCCTGCTCGCCGCCACCGCGATCCTCGCCCTGCTCGCGGTCGACTGGCTGCTCCACCACCTGCTGGTCCTGCTCGCGCTGCTGGCCGTCGCGGGCACCGTCACCATGCTGCGCCTGCGCGCCCGGGCGCTCGCGGCGCAACGCCAGGAGGCCGCCCGGATCGCCGAACTGAACCACCTCGGGCCGTTCCTGACGATGACCCCGAAGGACTTCGAGCACGCCCTCGCCCTGCTCTGCCGCCGCGACGGCTGCACGGACGTCCGGGTGGTCGGCGGCGCGGGCGACCTCGCCGCCGACGTCCTCGCCACCACCCCCACCGGGCAGCGCATCCTGATCCAGGCCAAGCGCTACGGCCCGAAGACCCAGGTCAACTCCCCGGACGTCCAGAAGGTCAACGGCACCTACCGCGACGTCCACGGCTGCGACCTCGCCCTCGTCGTCACCACCGGCACCTTCACCCGGGCCGCCGCCGAATTCTGCACCCGCGTCGGCATCCGCACCGTCGACCGCCACACCCTCGCCCACTGGGCCGAGGGCCGCACTGCCCCACCCTGGGTCTGACCCGTCCCGGCTACTGGTCGGCTTTCGCCAGGACTTCTTCGGCTTTGGTGTCGGCCCCGGCAGTCCGGTAGGCGGCTGCGGAGGCTTCGCGGGTGGCCCGGACCTCGCCGGTGGGGCGTCCAGCGGCCTGGAGGGTGTCGGCGAGTTCGTCGAGCGCCCTGCCCTCGCGGTAGGTGTCGTTCAGCTCGCGGAAGATCGCGACTGCTTGCTCACCGGCTTCCGTGGCCTGCTCGTACGCTCCCGTGTCTCGCCAAGCGGTGCCGAGGTTGTTCCAGGCGATGCCTTCACTGTGGCGGTCGTTGAGGTCGCGGTTGATGTCGAGGGCGTGTTGGTGGGCCTGGAGGGCTTCGTCGTAGCGGCCCAGTTCCTTGAGGGCGGTGCCGAGGTTGTTCCAGGCTGTGCCTTCGTGGTGGCGGTCGTTGAGGTCGTGGTGGATGTCGAGGGCGTGTTGGTGGGCCTGGAGGGCTTCGTCGTAGCGGCGCAGTTCCTTGAGGGCGGTGCCGAGGTTGTTCCAGGCTGTGCCTTCGTGGTGGCGGTCGTTGAGGTCGTGGTGGATGTCGAGGGCGTGTTGGTGGGCGTA
>NZ_JBIUTD010000046.1:32075-32817 GCF_044741705.1 Kitasatospora sp. NPDC088134
CGTTGAAGGCCTCGTCCAATCGGCGCAGTTCCCTGAAGGTGAGGCCGAGGTTGTTCCAGGCGATACCTTCGCTGTGGCGGTTGCCGAGCTCGTGGTGGATGTCGAGGGCGTGCTGGTAGGCGTCGAGGGCTTGATCGAAGCGGCGCAGTTCCTGGAGAGCGGTGGCGAGGTTGTTCCAGGCGATACCTTCGCTGTGGCGGTTGCCGAGCTCGTGGTGGATGTCGAGGGCGTGCTGGTGGGCGTCGAGGGCTTGATCGAAGCGGCGCAGTTCCTGGAGGGCATTGCCGAGGTTGTTCCAAGCGACGCCTTCGTGGCGGCGGCTGCCGAAGGACATGGCGGCGTCGTGGGCGAGGGTTGCGGTGTCCAGGGCGTCCTGCAGGTACCGGCGGGAGTGCAGGTAGGTTCCGAGGAGAGCAGCCAGTTCCATGGTGGTTTCGCGGTGGCCGAGGGTGTGTGCCTGGTGGACGGTGGCGAGGAGGTTGGCGCGCTCGGCGTCGAGCCAGGCGAGCGCCGCGCCGCGGTTGGGGAAGTGTTCCCGGTCGACGCCGCCGGTGGGGTCGAGGTGGGTGTGGGCGGCCCGGGTGGTGCGGGTGTAGTGGTGGTGGAGGCGGGTGAGGGCGGTGGTGCTGTGGGGGTGTCGCTGGGCTTGTTCGGTGGCGTAGGCGCGGACGAGGTCGTGCATGCGCCAGCGTCCGGTGTCGGGGTCCTCGCGGACGAGGCTGGCGTCGGCGAGGGCCTCCAA
>NZ_JBIUTD010000047.1:0-21708 GCF_044741705.1 Kitasatospora sp. NPDC088134
GGACTCGTCCGGGCGGGGGCGCCGTCGTTGTAACGAGCCTCACCCTCAGTCCCTGACGGGGAACGCAACGCAGCAGGCCACGGCGGCCGTATTGTCTACGCATCAAGCCCCTGCGTGCCGCCCCCACAGGAGATGAACCGCCGATGATCACCCCACCCGTCGTGCACTCGCTGCGCGAGCAGATCCGCGAGCACATCGTGGAGGGGATCGTCAGCGGCCGCTGGAAGCCCGGCGAGCGGATCGTGGAGCGGCGCATCGCCGTCGAGCTGGAGGTCAGCCAGACGCCCGTACGGGAGGCCCTGCGCGAGCTGGAGACCCTGCGGCTGATCGAGTCGGCGCCGAACAAGGGGGTCCGCGTGCGGAACCTCTCCGCGGCCGACCTGGAGGAGATCTACCCGGTCCGGGCCGGCCTGGAGCAGATCGCCGCCGAACTGGCCGCGCCCCGCCTGGCGGCCGACTGCACGGCCCTGGAGCCGCACGTGGCGGCCCTGTGGGAGGCCGACCGCAGCGAGGACGGCACGGCGCAGGTGCGCCACACCGTGGGCTTCCACCGGGAGCTGGTGCGGGCCGCCGGGAACAGCGTGCTGCTGCACACCTGGGAGAGCCTGGGCATCGAGGTCTTCACGGCCCTGTCCATCCGCTGGCTCGGGACGGTCCAGAAGTCCTACGCGGAGGAGCACGAAGCCCTCGTCGCGGCCTTCCGTGCCCAGGATCCGGACATCGGCCTGCTCGTGAAGCGGCATGTCCTCGGGTGCGCGCCCCGCGCCTGATCCCGCCCCACCCCCCCGCCCGGGGCCCGGGCGCCTGATACCCCCCCCCCCGCCCCCCGGGCCCGGCCCCGTCCGTAGGGTGCGGGAATGGCCGAACGCCTCCTGCCACCACCCGGAACGGGACCCGGCCCCCACCCCGCCCGGCTGTGCCACACTGACCGCCGGAACGCCGCGGCGACCGGTCGCGGCGGCCGGGTCGGCCCGGGCCGCCACCGAGCACGGTCACGGTGCGGGCGGAGGGTCGGTCGGCACCACGAGGTCCGGGGGGCGGACATGCTGGGGACAGTGGCGGTCCGATGGCCGTTCATCGGGCGGCGCACCGAACTCGAACGCGTCGGCGACGCCGCCGCCGACCCGCGCTGCCGCGCCGTCCTGGTCTGCGGGCGCCCCGGCACCGGCAAGAGCCGCCTGGTCGAGGAGTACCTCGACCTCGCCCGCTCCGGCGGCCACCGCACCGCCCACCTCGCCGCCGGCACCAGCGCCGCCGCCGTCCCGCTGTCCGTCCTCGCCCCGCTGCTGCCCCCGCAGGACGCCGGGACGCCCACCGACCCGCGCGAACTGTTCGCCCTGGTCCGCAGCCGCACCGTCGAACAGTCCGGCGGCCGCCGCTTCGTCCTCGGCGTCGACGACCTCCACCTGCTCGACCCCGCCTCCCTCGCCCTGCTCACCGCCCTGTGCGCCCAGCCCGAGGTGCTGCTGGTCGCCACCGTCCGGGACCGCGCCCCGCTGCCCGACACGCTGGCCGGCTGGTGGCGCTCCGGCCGCGCCCTGCGCCTCGACCTCGCCGAACTCGAACGCCCCACCGCCGACACCCTGCTGCACCTCGCCCTCGGCGCCCCCGTCGCCGCCCCCGCCGCCGAAGCGCTCTGGACCGCCAGCCGCGGCAACCTGCTCTACCTGCGCGAACTCGTCCTGCACGGCGTCGCCGACGGCGCCCTCGCCCACACCGACGGCGTCTGGTGCCTCACCGCCCGGCTCAGCGCCGGCGGCGGCGTCGCCGACCTGGTCCGCGAACGCCTCGAAGGACTGACGGACGATCAGCGCGGCGTCCTGGAGCGCCTCGCGCTGTGCGAACCCCTCGGCGTCGACGAACTCCTCACCCACACCACCGAACCCCTGCTCACCGCCCTGGAGGAGACCGGCCTGATCACCGTCCGCCCCGACGGCTGCCGACTGGAGGCCCGGCTCGCCCACCCCGTGCACGCCGACATCCTGCGCGCCGGCATCCCCCGGCTGCGCGCCCGCTCGCTGCTGCTCGACCAGATCTCCCGCACCGAGTCCTACGGCGCCCGCCGCACCGGCGACCCGCTCCGGCTGGCCGGCTGGCGGCTCGACGCCACCGGCACCGCCGACCCCGCACTGCTGCTGCGCGCCGCCCGGCTCGCCCACTACGCCCACGACATCGAGCGGATGCACGACCTGGCCCGGGCCGCGCTCCGGCACGGCCCCGACCCCCGGGCCCAACTCCTGCTCGGCATCGCACTCGGCGAACTCGGCCGCGCCGACGAGGCCGCCGAGGTGCTCGGCGACGCCCTCGACCGGGTCCCCGAGGAGGAGCTGGAGGCGCTGGCGATCACCCTGGCGCTGAACTGCTTCTACGGCTCGCCCGGCCTGGCCGCCGCCCGCGACCGGCTCCGGCAGGCCCGCGAACGCGGCGGCGCGCCCGTGCGCACCGCGCTCACCGCCTTCGAGGCGCTGCTGGTCTCCCTGGCCGGCCGGACCACAGAGGCCGCCGCCCTGCTCGCCACCGTCGACCCCGCGCCGACCGGCGCCGCATCGGCCGACGGATCGGCTGACGGATCGGCGGCCGACGGTACGCCGGGTGACGGTACGTCGGGTGGCCGCGGCGAGCAGGACGGTGCCCCCAGCCGGTGCGCGGTGGTGGTCGCCGCCGCCCGGTTCCGGGTGCTGCTGGCCGGCGGCCGGATCGAGGCCGCCGCCGTCCTCGGCCGGACGGTCTTCGAGCTGCACCGCTCCGCCCCCGAGCGGACCGGCCTCTCGCACCCCGCCGGCCGCCTCAGCGAACTGGCCGGCGCCCTGCTCGAACTCGGCGCCTTCGCCGACGCCCGGGCCGCCGTCCTGGAGGGTCAGGCGCTCGCCCTGCGCGACGGTGTCACCTCGCTGACCTCCTGGTTCCCGCTCCAGCTCGGCCGGATCGCGCTCGCCCGCGGCCGCGCCGAGAGCGCCGCCCTGCACTTCCGCGAATCCCTCGCCCAGGCCCGTTCCTTCGCCGTCCCCGCCGCGACCGTCGGTCCGCTGGCCGGACTGGTGCTGGCCGCCGCCGCCCTCGGCCGTCCCGACCCCGACGCCGAGACCGCGCTGCGCGCCCTGGCCGGACCCACCCCCGCCGGACCCGACACCGTCCGCGCCCTCGCCTGGGCCGACACCGTCGCCGGACGCCCGCACCGGGCCCGCGCCGCGCTGCTCGCCGCCGCCGGGAGCGCCCTGGCGGCGGGGGAGCGCACCACCGCGCTCGTCCTGTGCCACGACCTCGCCCGCCTGGGCGCCGCCACCGAGGCCCACGCCCTGCTCACCCGCACCGACGATCTGCTCCCGGACGCCGGCACCAGCCCCGGCCCCGACCCCGACGGCCCCTACGCGACCGCCCGGCTCGCCCACCTGCGGGCGCTGGCCCGCGGCAGCGCCGCCGAACTCGCCGACGCCGCCCAGGCGTTGACCGACCTCGGCGCGGACCTGGTGGCCGCCGAGTCCTGGATCGCGGCCGCCGAACGGTACCGCCGCGACGGGGCGTCCCGGCCCGCCGCGCACGCCCTGGCCCGGGCCGAGGCGCTGCGCGCCGACTGCGAGGGCGCCGCCACCCCCGGTCTCACCGCCGCCGTGGACGCGCTCACCCCGCTGACCGCCCGCGAACGCGAGATCGCCCGGCTCGCCGCGGCCGGCACCGCCAGCCGGGCCATCGCCGAAGGGCTGCACCTGTCGGTGCGCACCGTCGACAACCACCTGCAGAACATCTACGGCAAGCTCGGCGTCACCGGCCGCAACCAACTCGCCGCCGCCCTCGGCGAGTCCGCCGCCGAAGCCCCGCCCGCCCCCTCCACGCCGCCTTCCCCGCAGGCCCCGGCCCCGCACGCCCCGGCCCCGCACGCCCCGCACAGAGCAGGAGAGCGCCCATGACGCCCGAGCAGATCGACCTGGTCACCGCCTCCGTGACCGTCCTGCGCCCCCGCCTGCCGGAGGTCGCCGACGCCTTCTACCGCCGCCTGTTCGCCGAACACCCGGAAGTGCGGCCGCTGTTCACCGGTGACCAGGACCGACTGCGGCTGAAGTTCGCGGACGAGCTCGACGCGATCGTCCAGACCATCCCCGACTTCGCCGGCTTCCTCGACCGCACCGGTGCCCTCGGCACCCGCCACGCCGAGTACCAGGTCCGCGCCGAGCACTACGCCCACGTCCGCACCGCACTGCTCGCCGCCCTGGCCGAGGCCGTCGGCCCGCAGGGCTGGACCCCCGAGACCGCCGCCGCCTGGCGCCTCGCCTACGACATGACCGCCGAGGCCATGATGCTCGGAGCCGCCCACAGCCACCCCCGTCCCACCCCGCGCCGCTGAGCCCGGCCTCCGACCGGAGACCGGTCGCATCCGGACTTTCCCGCCCGGCCGGAGGTCACTAAGGTGTGCCGCTGTGACCGAACAAGCGTCCAACGACGCCCAGTGGGAAGAGTTCGTCCGGGAGTTCGAGAAGAGCACCGCGAAGCCCGCCCCCGTCCCCGCCCCGACCGGCCCTGCCGAAGCCGCCGAAGCCGGCGGGCCCGCCGCCCGGCGCCGCTCGCGGACCTGGCCCGTGCTGGCCGCCGCCGTCCTCGTCGCGGCCGCCGGCTCGGCCGGCTACCTGGCGCTCGACGGCAAGGACCAGGGCCCGACCGCTGCCGCACCCCCGCCGATCGTGTCGCCGTCCGTCCCCGCTTCCCCGTCTGCCCTGTCCACCCCGTCCGCCCCTGCAGTCAGCGCCGCCGCGTCGCCGTCCGCTGCCCGGTCCGCGTCCGGGGAGGCCCTGTCGGGGCCCCGGACGATCGGGGTCCTGACCGGTGCGGCCTTCCCGCGGCAGGTCGACGGCTACATGCTGGTCTCCACCACGGTGGAGCAGGACTGCAGCGGACCGGAGACAGCGGGGCCGACCCTGGCGGGGCTGATCGCCCGGAGCCACGGCTGTATCGGCGTCGCCCGTGCGCTCTACAAGGACGTCGCCGGCAACCGGTACGACCTCGGGCTGTTCGTCATGCGGGAGCAACTCGACGCCTTCGACCTGATCAACGGCCTCTCCCGCGACCTGGCGAACCCCCAGCTCGTGCCCCAGGCGCCGCCCGAGGGCTCGGGCCTGCGCGCGCTGCCCGCCGGCAGCGGTGCGGTGCAGGCCCTCTCCTCCTATGGCCCGTTGGCGCTGGTCGGCACGGCCCAGTGGTCCGACGGCCGCACCGCCGACCTCAACGACCTGGTCGGGCACCTCACTCCGCTCACCGGCGCGGTCCTGAAGGGCCTCCAGGACTGACCCGCCGTCACCCCGGCAACGGGCGCGGCCCCCGCCGCGGGGTGCGACGGGGGCCGGAACGGTGTCGGGGCGGGGCTCAGTGCTCCTCGGTGGTGCGGGAGTTCGTGAGGGAGAGCGCGCCGGCGGCGGTGACCAGGCCGACGATCACGGCGAGCACCGCGTAGGTGATCCGCTCGCCGTGGAAGAACGAGCCGATCAGGGCGGCGTCCCACCGCCCGGCGGGCAGCTGGGTGGTGACCAGGGCGGCGATCATGGTGCCGACCACGGCGGTGCCGACGCTGGTGCCGACCTCCTGCGCGGTGTCGTTGAGCGCGGTGCCCATCGAGGTGCGGTTCTCCGGCATCGCCTCGACCAGCGCGATCGCGCAGATCGTCATGACGGTGCGCAGGCCGATCGTCATCACCACCATGCAGACCGCGATCGCGGCGTACCCGTGGTCCACGCCCCAGGCCAGGCCCGCCAGCGACCCCGCCAGGCAGAGCGCGCCGACCAGGCAGGCCACCCGGTGGCCGAACCGCCCGGCCAGCCACTCCGACAGCGGGGTGGCGGCGAGCATCGTCACGATGATCGGCAGGTTCGCCAGCCCGGCCCGCACCGGGCTCCAGCCGTAGGCGTACTGGAAGTGCAGGATCAGGCCGAACATCACGGCGGCCATGGCGATCGCGGTGCCGATCTGCGCCACCGCCGCGCCCCGGACGGTGCCCTGCGAGAACAGCCGCAGGTCCAGCATCGGGGAGGCGCTGCGGCGCTCGTGCCGGACGAACACCGCGCCCGCCAGCAGCGCCCCGGCCGCCGAGCCGAGGGTGGCCGCGGAGGCCCAGCCGTGCTCGACGCCGCTGGTCAGCGCGTAGCAGGCGAGGCCGATGGCCAGCACGCTCAGCACCGCGCCGGGCAGGTCCAGCCGGTCCTTCGTCAGGTCCTCCGGCCGGTCGGCGGGGACGCCGAGCCGCACGCCGACCGCCGCGACCAGCGCGATCGGGGCGTTCACCAGCAGCAGCCACTGCCAGCGGACGTGGGCCAGCGCGGTGCCGCCCAGCAGCGGGCCGAGCACGAAGCCGGACATGCCGACCACGATCATCACGGTCATCGCGCGCATCCGCAGCGCCTGGTCGTCGAACAGCCGGAACACCAGCGAGTTGGTGATCGGCGCCATCGCCGCCGCGGCGACGCCCAGGCCGGCCCGCAGCGCGATCAGCTGCCACGACTCGGTCACCGCGGCCACGCCCAGGCTGAGCAGGCCGAACACCGCCAGCCCGGCCAGCAGCACCCGCCGCCGCCCGAGCCGGTCGGCCATCGACCCGGCGGTCAGCAGCAGGCCGCCGAAGGTCAGCGAGTACGCGCCGGTCACCCACTGCAGCGCGGTGGTGCCGCCGCCCAGGTCGCGGCCGATGGTGGGCAGGGCGATCGAGAGGAGGGTGTTGTCCACCATCTCGACGAAGAAGGCCAGGCAGAGCGCGGCCAGCGGGATCCAGGCCGCGCGCAGCGACGGATAGGTGCGCGAGGCCGCGGGGGCGGCAACGGTGGCAGTCATGACGGGCCTCCTTTCGAGGCAGAGGCAAGGGCGAGCACGAGGCAGGACGGAGGGGGTGCGGGCGCGGCGCGGCGCCCCGTATCGAACACGGTTCTACGATAGAACCAGGTTCGATAAATCTGCAACTGTGATTGGATGGGCCCATGGCAGCCTCCCGACCGCACCCCGCCGAACGCCCCGCCCGGGGTCGCCGCCGCGCCTCGCACTCCATGGAGGCCGTCCTCACCGCCGCCGTCGAACTCCTCGACGAGGCCGGCGAACCCGCACTCACCCTGCGCGCCCTCGCGGCCCGGCTCGGCACCGGCGTCGGCAGCATCTACTGGTACGTCTCCGGCAAGGACGACCTGCTCGACCGCGCCATCGACCACGTCCTCGGCGGCGTGGTGGCCACCGTCGAGGCCCGCCCCGACACCGACGACCCGATCGCCGACCTGCGCGCCCTCGCCGTCACCCTGTTCGACGCCGTGACCGACCGCCCCTGGCTCGGCGGCCGCTTCCTCGGCAACATCGAGACCGAGGGCAACTCGCTGCGCCTGTACGAACTCCTCGGCCAGCAGCTGCTCCGCCTCGACCTGACGCCGCGTCAGCGCTTCCACGCCCTGTCGGCGATCGTCGGTGTGGTGGTCAGCAACGTCGCCGACCTCGGCCAGGAACCCCCCGAGGCGGTGGTCGAGGGCGCCGTCGACCGCGAGGAGTACCTCGGCCGCTTCGCCGACAACTGGCGCGCCCTCGACCCGGAGCGCTACCCGTTCCTGCAGCACATCGTCGAGGTGTTCGACGGCCACGACGACCGCGAGCAGTTCCTCGCCGAACTCGACCTCACCCTGTCCGGCCTGCGCCTCCAGTCCGAACGGTCCGAATCGGGCGCCGACACCCAACCGGGCACCGACGCCCAAACGGGCACCGACGCCCAAACGGGCACCGACGCCCAAACGGGCACCGAAGCCTGAGCGGGCGCCGACTCCCGAGTGGGCGCCGAAGCCTGAGCGGGCGCCGACGGGCGGCACCGGTTCAGGCCAGCCGCGCCACCGGCAGCGGCCCCGTGCCGAGCGGGGCGACGGCGGCCGACCCGCCCAGCGCGCCGAGGTAGTCCCGCCGCGCCACCGGCCGGGCGCCCAGGGCCCGGACGTGAGCGCCGTCCCACTGCAGGTCCAGCAGGCAGCCGCCGGCCGCGGCGAACCGGGCGCCCAGGTCGGCGACCGCGACCCGGTCGGCCCCCGGCCGCAGCCGGAACATCGAGTCCAGGCTCAGCACCCCGCCCACCGCCACCCCGAACACCCCGCCCACCAGCGCCGCCCCCTCCCACACCTCCACGCTGTGCGCGGCACCCGCCCGGTGCAGCTCCACCAGCGCCGCCCGCAGCTCCGGAGTCAGCCAGACCGGACGCCGTCCCCGCGCGCAGCCCGCCACCACCTCGGCGAAGGCCCGGTCCGCCGTGGTGCACCAGTCCGCCCGGCCCCGCAGGCCCCGGCGCAGCCGGGTCGACAGGTGCACCGCGCCCGAGGCCACCACCGGCCGGGGATCGGGGCACCACCAGGCCAGGGCGTACGGATCGGCCCCGGCCGGCCCGGGCAGCAGCCCGATCCGTCCCGACGCCACGTCGGCGGCGTACCGCGCCTCCCGGTAGGCCGCCGCGAGGTCGTCGCCCGGCAGCGGGAACAGCCCGCGCCGGACGGCTGCCAGCAGCACCGCGCCGGTCGTGGCACCGCCGAACGCCACCGGCCCGTCCCCGGGCGCACCCACCAGGTCGAGACCGTCGAAGAGGTCGTCGGAGGGGGCATCGGCGCCGCCGTGGAAGTTGCTCACGACGGCCCCGTCCCGCGCGGCAGGAGGCCGGCCCGGCCGAGCCGGGCCACGCAGCCGTCCAGCAGCCCCGCGTCGACGTCCGGCAGCACGATGCCGCTGCCCGCCAGGGCGGCCGCCGCCCCGGAGCGGTCGAAGCGGGGGAAGACCGGTCGGAAGTACAGCTCACTGATCGTCAGGTCGGTGCCCGGCGCGCGATCCACGAACAGCGGCACGTACGGCGCGATCGGATGCGCCGGGCGCGCGGCGGCGAAGGCGACCAGCTCGCGCACCCACTCCCGGTACGGGACCTCGACCAGTGGCCGGCCGGCGGCCCGCATCCGGGCCGCCAGCTCCGGCAGCGAGGCCGGGCGCGGCGCGGCGAGGTGGTAGACGTCGCCGCGGGCCGGGGCGTGCGCGGCGATCCGGGCGACCGCCCGGGCGAACCGGTCGGCGGGCACGAAGTCCAGTGGCAGCTCCACCGCCGGGTAGTGCCCGCTCGCCGCGAAGTAGGCCAGCAGCGCCCAGAGTTCGGTGTCCGGGTTCATCGCCCCGCCGGCCAGGCCGCCCGTGACGTCGTTGGTGCGGACCACGGTGACCGGCAGCCCCTCGGCCGCCGCACGCTGCAGCAGCCGCTCGGCGACCCACTTCGACTCGACGTAGCCCACCCCCAGGTGCTCGGGGTGGGCCAGCGGGGTGCGCTCGTCGACCCGGTCCACCCCGGCGGGCCCGAAACCGGCCAGCACGGCCAGCGTCGACACGTAGTGCACGGGCACGCCGCGCCGGTGGCCCGCCAGCCGGACCACCTCCCCGGTGCCGTCCACGTTCACCCGTCGCAACTGGTGGTACGGGTAGAGGAAGTTGACCCGGGCCCCCAGGTGGTGGATCGCGTCCAACCGGCCGGCCAGCCGGTCGAAGCACTCCCGCCCCAGACCCAGCAGTGGCTCGCCGAGGTCCCCGGGCAGCGCGACGACCCGCGGGTCGTCGAGGCGCCGCCCCAGGAACCGCACCTGCGCCTCCTCCAGCCGCCGGGCCGCCGCCGCGCCGTCGGCCGCCCGGACCAGGCAGTGGACGCGCGCGCCGGTGGTGGCGAGCAGCGCCTCCAGCAGGTGGACGCCGCAGAACCCGGTCGCGCCGGTGAGCAGCACCTCGGCCGGATCGGCCCGGTCCGGCGCCCGCCCGCCGCCCCGGCGCACCGGGTGCCGCAGCGCGGACTCGGCCTCCCAGTCGACCACCCCGGCCGCCGGGCCACCGCCCGCCCGGGCCGCCCGGACCGCGGCGGCGAACGCCCGCAGGGTCGGATCGCCCAGCAGGGCGCGGGTCAGCACCCGGACCGCCGTGACGTCCAGGCCGACCAGCAGCCGGAGCCGGGCCAGCATCTCCATGGCCAGCAGCGACGTCCCGCCCAGCGCGAAGAAGTCGTCCGCCGGCCCCACCCGCTGCACGCCGAGCAACTCGGCCCAGAGCCGACCGACGACCACCTCCGTCGCCTCACCCGCGGCCCCGCCCGTCGCGTCACCCGGAGTCCCACCCGGAGCCCGGCCTGTCGCGTCGCCCGGAACGTCGTGCGGAGCCCTGGTCGGAGCCCCGGCCGCCGCCCTGCCCGGGACGTTGTGCGCGGCCTCGTCCGGCAGCGCCCGCCGGTCGATCTTCCCGGCCGCCGTCAACGGCATCGCGGCCAGCGGCACGAACGCCGCGGGCACCATGAACGCGGGCAGGTAGCGGGCCAGGTGCGCGCGGACCGCCGCGATCCGCTCCGGCGTCCGCGCCGCCTCGGGGTCGGCCGCGGTGTAGTACGCCGTCAGCGCGGCACTGCCGTCGGGCGCGGTCCGGTCGGCGAGCACCTTCGCCAGCCGGACGTCCGGATGCCCGGCCAGCACCGCCTCCACCTCGCCCGGGTCGACCCGGAAACCGCCCACCTGCACCTGGTCGTCCAGCCGCCCGAGGAACTCCAGCGCCCCGTCCGGCCGCAGCCGCCCCGCATCGCCGGTCCGGTACAGCCGGGCTCCCGGCGCACCGGCTCCCGGCGCACCGGCCCACGGGTCCGGCCCGAACGCCTCCGCCGTCGCGGCGGCGTCCCGCCAGTACCCGAGCGCCAGACCGGGGCCGCCCAGGTGGATCCCGCCCCGTCCGCCCGGCGGGACGGGCCCCGCCCGCCCGTCCAGCAGGCGGACCCGCACCCCGGGCAGCGGCCGCCCGATCGGGGCGGGCGCCGACGCGGTGGCCCTGTCCAGCACCCCCGCCGTCACCTCGCACAGCGTGGAGGTGATCGCCGCCTCGCTCACCCCGTACGCGTTCAGCAGCCGCACCGCCGGCAGCCGCTCCAGGAACGCCCGGCAGTCGGCCACCTGGACCACGTCGCCGCCGACCACCACCAGGCGCAGCCCCGCGAGGCCCGATCCGGTGGGGCGCGGCCCCGCGCGGCCGGGACCGCCGGGCGGCAGCAGCTCCAGCAGCTGGTGCCAGTACGCGGGCGTGAGGTCGGCGACGGTCAGGCGCAGCCCGCCGATCCGCTCCAGCAGCTCTGTCGGCGCCCACGGGTCGACGCCGCCCAGCACCACCGCGGCCCCGGCGGTGAGCGGCGCGAGGACCTGCTCCAGCGCGGTGTCGAAACCCAGCGCGCCCAGCTGCAGCACCCGGTCGCCCGGCCCCAGCCCGTAGGCCCGGGCGACCCGCCCCAGGGTGAACGCGAGCGCGCCGTGCGCCACCGCCACGCACTTCGGCACCCCGCTGGAACCCGAGGTGTGGATCAGGTACGCCAGATCGCCCGGCCCGACCCGGACCGCCCGGGCGGCCCCCGTGTCCGCCCCCGCGCCCGCCGTCGCGTCCGGGCCGAGCACCCGCACCCCCGGCAGCGCCGGTCCGCCGACCGCCACCGCGGCCCCGCACCGCTCCACCACCGCGGCCTGCCGCTCCGCGGGCCAGGCCGGGTCCACCGGCAGCAGCCCGCCGCCCGCCTCCAGCACGGCCAGCCAGGCCACCACCAGAGCGGTGTCGCGGGGCAGCCGGACCGCGACCGGATCGCCCCGCCGGACCCCTGCCGCCCGCAGCGCCCCCGCCAGCCGTCCGGCGCGCGCCACCAGCTCCCCGTACGACAGGGCGCCCTCCTCGCCCAGCACGGCGAGTGCCCCCGGGGCCCGCGCGGCCCGGGCCCGGACCGTCTCGTGCACCGGCACCGCCCCGCCCGGACCGGGCCGCGGACCCGCCGTCCGCCCGCCCAGGCCCAGCTCGGCCGGCCGCCAGTGCCGGGCCACGAACTCCCGGCACTCCGCCCGCCCGCCCGGACCGGCCACCGGCTCCCACCCGGCCACCGGGGGCGCCCCCGCCGGCCGCACCGCGTACCGCCCCGCGCCGTCCCGGACCACCTGCCAACGCTCCCGGTCCGGCGGGGGAGAAGCACCGCCGGCCGTACCGCCTGCTCGTTCCACCACGGCCTGACCTCGCTTGCGCGGGAGACGGAGGGGCGCACGAAATTGTGCTGTTCGACTATATGCACCCATGGTGGACAGAGGCGCCCGCCAGCCGTCGGTCCGCCAGCAGCCGGTCCACGACCCGCCCCGCAGGAGGTGGCCCCCATGACACCCCGCCGCCGGCTCCTCATGGCCTGCTACCTGTTATGGATGGTGCTGCTCACCGGCATCTACTACGCCAACCCCGACCAGCGGCTGGTCTGGTGGACCGCCATCGGCCTGAGCGGAGCCGCCGCCGTCGTCACCGGCGTCCGCCTCAACCGCCCCGCGCACGCCCTGCCCTGGTACCTGCTCGCGCTGGCCAACGCCAGCTTCACCGCGGGCGAGGTCACCCAGGTCGTCCAGACCCAGTTCCTGCACCTGGACAACCCGTTCCCGTCCGTCGCGGACGTCTTCTACCTCGCCGAGTTCGTGCTCTACGCGGCCGGCGCGCTGCTCTTCATCCGCCGCCGCAAGGCCAGACAGGACTGGGCCGGACTGCTCGACGCCCTCGTCCTGACGATCAGCCTGGCGCTGCTCGGCTGGATCTACCTGATCCTGCCCTACGCCCGCAACCCCGACCTCGACTGGTTCTCCAAGGCGGTCTCCATCGCCTACCCGCTCGGCGACATCGTCGTCCTCGCCCTGCTGCTGCGGCTGCTCACCCCCAGCGGCGGCGCCAGCCGCTCCCTGCAGCTGCTGACCGTCGGCACCCTCGGCATCCTGCTCTCCGACACCGCGTACGGGCTGATCCAGCTGCACGGCGACTGGCACATCGGCACACCCGTCGACCTCGGCTGGGCCGTGCTCTACACCGCGTGGGGAGCGGCCGCGCTGCACCCCTCGATGGTCGAACTCACCAAGCCGCTGCCGGCCCAGCAACCCGGCCTCGGCCCCGGACGCCTGCTGCTGCTCACCGCCGCCGCGCTGATCGCCCCCGCCATCCTGCTGGCCGAGTGGCTGGCCGGGAACACCGCCAACACCGGCGTGATCGGCGCCTTCTCCGCCGTCCTCTACCTGCTGGTGCTGGCCCGGCTCGCCGTCGTGGTGGCCGCCTACCGGCGGGTCGCCGAACGGGAGCGCACGCTGCGCGAGGCCGGCTCGCGGCTGACCGCCGCCGTCACCGTCGCCGAGATCGCCGCCGGCGTCGAGGCCGCAGCCGCCGCGCTGATGCCCGCCCGCCCCGGCCACCTCGTCCGGCTCGCCGTCGCCCGGACCCCGCACTCCCGGCCCACCGGCCCCACCACGGGCCCCGGCGCGCCAGCCGTCACCGCCGAGGCCGGGGCGCTGCTCGACCTCGCCTCGCCGCACACCACGCTGCTGCTGTCCGCCGACGACCTGCGGCAGACCCCGGCGGCCCTCCGGCACGACATGCCGCACGTCCTGCTCTGCCCGCTCACCCTCGCCGAGCGGCCCTCCGGCGACCCGCTGCTCGGCGTCCTGGCCGCCACCGGCACCGAGCAGGAGCTCACCGACCTGCGCGGATCGCTGGAGATGCTCGCGGCCCAGGCCGCGCTCGCCGTCGAACGCGCCATGCTCAGCCAGGAGATCAACCACCGCAACAGCGAGCTCTACTTCCGCACCCTGGTGCAGAACGCCAGCGACGTCATCCTGATCCTCGACGAGGACGACACCGTCCGCTACGCCTCCACCTCCGCCAGCCGGGTGCTCGGCCACGCCCGGCTCGGCGGCACCGCCCTGACCGACCTGGTGCCGCCCGAGGACGGCCCCGGGATCGCCCGCGCCCTGGCCCGGATGCGCGAAGCGGACCCGACGCCCGGTCCCGCCGACCGCTCCGGTCCCGGCAACCCCTCCGGCCCCGGCAGCTCCGGCCGTCCCGCCGCCGACCGCGCCCGGCCCCGCGAGCACTGGCGCCTGGTGCGCCGCGACCGGACCCTGATCGAGGCCGAGGTCCGGTTCGAGGACCTGCGCGCCGACCCGACCGTGGAAGGGCTGGTGCTCACCCTGCGCGACGTCACCGAGCAGCGCGCGATGGAGCGCGAACTCACCCACCTGGCCTTCCACGACCCGCTGACCGGCCTCGCCAACCGCGTCCTGTTCCAGGACCGGGCCACCCATGCCCTGGACCGGGCCGAGCGCACCGGCACCGTCACCGGCGTCCTGTTCGTCGACCTCGACGACTTCAAGGCCGTGAACGACACCCGGGGCCACGCCGTCGGCGACGAACTGCTGCTCGCGGTGGCCCACCGCCTCTCCGGCGCCCTGCGCAGCTCCGACACCGCGGCCCGGCTCGGCGGCGACGAGTTCGCCGTGCTGGTCGAGAACGCGCTCGCCCCCGCCGACGTCGACGCCGTCGCCGACAGCCTGCTCGCCCTCTTCGCCGAGCCGTTCGAGCTCGGCACCGGCGCCGCCCGGGTCTCGGCCAGCATCGGGGCGGCCACCACCGAGGACAGCTCCGACATCACCGAACTGCTCGCCCACGCCGACCTCGCGCTGTACGCGGCCAAGGACGCCGGCCGGCGGCAGCGCCGGCACTACCGGCCCGCGCTCCAGGCCCGGCTGCTGCGGCGGCACGAGCTCTACGAGAACCTCGACGACGCGCTCACCGAGTCCGCGTTCCGGCTGCACTACCAGCCCATCGTCGACCTCCAGGACGACGTGCTGGCCGGGTTCGAGGCGCTGATCCGCTGGCCGCACGCGCGGCACGGCACCATCCTGCCCGACGACTTCATCCCGATCGCCGAGGAGAGCGGCCAGATCGTCCAACTCGGCGGCTGGATCCTCGAACAGGCCGTCCACGAGGCCGGGCGGTGGCGGCCCGAGGACGCCGCCGCCCGCCCGGACCGGCCGCTGCGGGTCAACGTCAACGTCTCGGCCCGGCAGTTCCGCGACGCCGACTTCCTCGCCACCGTCCGCGAGGCGCTGGACGGCGGGCGGATCGAACCGACCGCGCTGGTCCTGGAACTCACCGAGTCCGTGCTGATGCGGCGCGACCACCGGACCCTCGCCGACATGGAGGCGCTCACCGCCCTCGGCGTCGGCATCGCGATCGACGACTTCGGCACCGGCTACTCCTCGCTCTCCTACCTACGGGAGTTCCCGATCACCACCCTGAAGATCGACAAGACCTTCATCGACGGGCTCGGCAGCGTCCCGCAGCAGCACGCCCTCGTCGAGGGCATCGTCAGGATCGCCGACACCCTCGGCGTGACCGTCATCGCCGAGGGCATCGAGACCGCCGTCCAGCGCGACCTGCTCGCCGCCATGGGCTGCCCGCTCGGCCAGGGCTACCTGTTCGGCCGCCCGATGACCGCCGACCGGGCCCGCGCGCTGGCCCGCGAGCCCGACCCGTTCGGGGACCGGTCGCGCCCGGCCCCCTGACGGCCCGGGCCCCGCAGGGGCGGCCGCTCAGGCGGGGCGGCCGCTCGGGCGGGGGAGAGCAGGCAGAACTCGTTGCCCTCCGGGTCCGCCAGCACCGTCCACGGCACCCCGTCGCCCTGGCCCACGTCCACCGGCCGCGCCCCTGCGGTCGCCAACGCCCCCCACCTCTACGACCGGGCTCGCACCCGCCCGGCCTGACCCTTCGTCCCGTCAGGGCCGGGTCTGCGGCGTCAGGTTCCGCCCGGGTCGGGGGCCGGGCGGGCGAGGCGCCAGGTGGCGAGGGCGGTGGCGAGGAGGGCGGTGAGGGCGAACTGTACGAGGGCCGGGGTGGTGAGGGCCGGGGCGGTGGCGGCGTGCCAGAGGAACGGGGCGGTGACCGCGAAGGCGGTCAGGGCCGGGGCGCCGTACCAGAGGACGAAGGGGAGGGCGCCGTACCAGTCCGCGCTGACGGACATCAGTTCGTAGCGGAGGGGGCCCCGGTAGGCGGCCAGCAGGGCCGCGCCGACCAGGGCCGGGGCGCCCGCCGTGAACTGGAGCAGGGCGGCCGACCGGACGGGGGAGGGGACGGGGAGCAGCAGGGCGGCGGCGCCCGCCGCGGTCGCGCCCAGCACGGCCAGCAGCACCGCCGGCACCAGCAGGTGCGAGCGGGCGACCGTCGCGGGGGCGAACGGCAGCAGTCCCGTGCGGGTCGGCCGGTCGGTCTCCTCGCGGGCCGGCTCCACCAGGGCGGAGGCCGCCAGGTACGGGCCGAGGCTCAGCAGGCAGCCGAGCCAGGCGGCGGCCGCCGGCGCCGGGTGCGCGTGCGCCGCCCAGAGCCGGGCCGCGTGCAGCAGCAGGACCGAGCCGAAGGCCCACCCCGCCGCGGCCGCCACCCGCCCCGGGCGGCGCAGCAGCGCGGTCGCGTCCCGCCAGCACAGCACCAGCAGCCGGTTCCCGGGTACCGGCAGCCGCAGCCGCAGCCGCAGCCGCAGCCGTCCCGAACCGGACCGCCGGGCCCGGGCGGCGGCCTGCGCAACCAGCGCGACCTGTCGGAAGTCCAGCAGCAGCAACCCCGCCCGGGCCCGCCCCGCCGCCCGGGAGCGGACCGCCAGGTCGGCGGTCGACAGCACGGCCAGCGAGCGGTCCGCGGCGACCAGGGCGCACCCGGCGACCGCCAGCAGCCCGGCCGCCGCCGCCCACCGGCCCGGGCCGAAGCCGCTCGCCGTCCCGCCGAGCGCCCAACCCGCCCAGCCCCACGGCCCGGAGACCGCCAGTACGGCGGTGGCCACCCGGCCGCCCCCCGCCCCGACCGCCACCAGCTGCGCCGAGCCCGCCAGGGTGAGGACGGCCGACCCGACCCGGACGGCCCGGGCCCAGCGCGGCGATCCCTCGGCGAGCACACCGACGGCCGTGGCCGCCCAGGCCGTCACCAGGCCGATCGCCGTGGCGAGCGCGATCCCGGCCGGACCGGGCCGCCCGCCCGCCGCAGCCACCGCTCCGCCCAGCGCGCCCAGCACCGCCCCGCCCGCCCCGGTGGCGGCCAGCGCCCCCCGCAGCGCGGGACGCAGCAGCCGGCGGCGGTCCACCGGCAGCGGCAGCAGCCAGCCCAGGTCCGGGGCCGGCAGCACCACCGGGCCGAGCCAGAGCGACAGCCGCAGCAGCCCGGCCGTGCCCAGCGTGCCGAGACCGACCAGCAGCCCCGGCAGCCCCGGCGGCCGCCCGCCGCCGGGCGCCGGCACCGAGCCGGCCAGCGCGGACAGCGTGTCCACCGCCCCGGCCAGCAGCGCCAGCGCCGCCGCCACTGCGACCAGCCCCGTCCACACCCGCAGCGAACGGCCGCCCGCGGCCGCGGCCGCCCGGCGGGCCCGGAGCCGGCGGGCCTCCTCGACCGCGTCCCGGGCCGCCGCGCCGGCTGACGCCGGGGCGTCCGACAGACTCCGACGGGTCGTCAGCGCCACGGCGTGGCCCCCCGTTCCAGTACCTCGGCGGTCGCGCCGTGGTCGACCACCCGCCCGCCGGCCAGCACCATCACCCGGTCGGCGACCCGGCCGAGCAACTCCTCGTCGTGAACGGCCATGACGATCGCCATGCCCTCGGCCCGGCAGCGCAGCAGGGCCTCGGCCAGCCGCGCGCGGGCGCCGGTGTCGAGCCGCTGCTCGGGCTCGTCGAGCAGCAGCAGCCGGGCCGGGCGGACCAGGACCGCGCCCAGCAGCAGGAGTTGGCGCTGCCCGGCGGAGAGGGTGTCGGGAAAGGCGTCCGCCCGGTGGCGCAGGCCCAGCGCGGCCAGCAGCCGGTCGCAGCGGGCCGCCGCGTCCGGACCCGCCCCGTGCGCGGCGGCGACCATCCGCAGGTGCTCGGCCACGGTGAGGTCCGGGAAGCAGTCGGTGTCGTCGAGGAACACGCCCACCCGCTGCCGGAATTCGAGCTCGTGCTCCCGCACCGGCCGACCGTCCAGCAGCACGGTGCCCCGGTCCGGGCGGTGGCGCCCGGCCAGCGTCCTCAACAGGGTCGACTTCCCGGAGCCGTTCGCACCGACCAGCCCCAGGCAGCCGCCCGCCGGGAGCTCCAGCGCCGACAGGGTGAGCAACTGCCGCCCGCCCACGCCCACTTCGACGTCCTCGGCGGTCAGCACGGCCGGTCCGGCCCCGGGCGGTGGTGTGCGGTGGCGGTCTTTCCCCATGTGCGTTCCCCCGGTGCGGTGGTTCGGTGCGGTGCTTCGGCTCGGTGCTTCGGTGCGGTGGTCGTGGGCCGGTCCGTGACCGCCGCCGGGCGCGCAGTGCGGCGATCGTCTCGGACCCGTCTCGTGGACAAGGATGCCAAGCCGGCCGAGCGCGAGGCGGCCCCGGGGGCGGGCCGGTGTCGCCGGCCCCCGCCCGGGTAGGTTGCCGGGCATGTCGACCCCCGCGCTGTCCTTCGGCTCCGCCGCCCGCCTGTACGACTCGATCCGACCCGGCTACCCGGCGGCGGCGATCACCCGCGCCCTCGGCCCCGACCCGGTGCGCGTCCTGGACCTGGGAGCGGGCACCGGCCTGCTGACCGGCGCCCTGCGCGCCACCGGACACCGGGTGGTCGCCGTCGAACCCGACGGGCAGATGCGCGCGGTGGCCGCCGAACGCCACCCCGGCACCCGGGTGCTGGCCGGCAGCGCCGAGGACATCCCGCTGCCCGACGGGTCCGTCGACGCCGTCGTGGTCGGGCAGGCCTACCACTGGTTCACCCCGCAGGACGCCCTCCCGCAGATCCACCGGGTGCTGCGCGAGGGCGGCGTCCTCGCCGCGCTCTGGAACGTCCGCGACGACCGCACCCCCTGGGTCGCCGCGCTCTCCGCCGTCGTCGGCAGCGAGGGGTACGGCCTGGAGGACGCCTGGCAGTACGGGCCGGTGGCACCCTGGTTCACCGCCCCCGAACGCGACCTGACCGAGCACACCGTCACCGTCCCCACCGGCCGGCTCGTCGACCTGGTCCGCTCCCGCTCCCGCTACCTCACCGCCACCCCCACCGAACGCGCCCGCCTGGAACGGGAGATCACCGACCTGACCGCCACCCACCCGGCCCTGGCCGGCCGCGACAGCGTCGAAATGCCCTACCGCACCTGCGGCTACCGGATGCGAAAAATCTGACGCACCGTCAACCACCCTCCCCGAAACGGCAGATCCGGGAGCGAACGCCCGACGCGTTCCGGCGCTCCGCCCCCGCCCCGGCGGACGGTTCTGCCAGGATGGAACCGTCGATGACAGCGCGGACACGACAAGGGGACGGCCGATGGCACGGATCGTGGTGGTCGGCGGAGGAATCGCCGGGACGGCCGCCGCCCTGGCACTGCACAAGGCCGGCCACGAGCCGGTCGTCCACGAGGCGCACCCCGAGACCGGCGAGGACATCGGCGCGTTCATGACCCTGGCCAGCAACGGCATGCGCGCCCTCGCCGGCTTCGACGCCGCGGCCGCCGTCGCCGAGGCGGGCTTCGACGTCACCCGGATGAACGTCCTCGACGAGGCCGGGACGGAACTCGCCGCCGTCCCCCTCGGCGAGGCCGACCACCCGCTCACCCGCTACCGCTGCCTGCGCCGCGCCGAACTCGCCACCGTCCTGCGCACCGAGACCGCCCGACGCGGCATCACCCTCCGGCACGCCGCCCGGCTCACCACCGTCACCGAGACCGACGACGCCGTCACCGCCCACTTCGCCGACGGCAGCACCGCCACCGGCGACCTCCTGGTCGGCGCCGACGGCCTGCACTCCACCGTCCGGACCTGGCTCGACCCCGACGCCCCCGCCCCCGACTACGCCGGCCAGCGGGTCTTCTACGGCTACAGCACCGCCGCCCCGCCGCCCGGCGCCGCACCCGCGCTGATCACCATGGTCCGCGGCAGCGAAGCCGCCTTCGGCCACCTGGTCTCGCCCGAGGGCCACACCTACTGGTTCGCCCGCGTCCCCGGCCCGCCCGTCACCGCCGAGGAACGCGCCCGCACCACCCCGGCCCAGTGGCGCGCCCGCCTCACCGCCCTGCTGCGCCCCGACCGCACCCCCTGCGCCGACATCGTCGCCGGCACCGGCGACGACCTGCTGGTCACCAACGCCCTCCACCTGCGGGCCGGCACCCGCTGGCGGACCCGCCGCGCGATCCTGGTCGGCGATGCCGCGCACGCCGCCTCCCCGGCCACCGGCCAGGGCGCCTCGATGGCCCTGGAGGACGCCCTCGTCCTCGCCAAGGCCCTGCGGGACACCCCCGCCACCGAGGACGCCCTCGCCCGCTACGAACACCACCGCCGCCCCCGCACCGAACAGAACATGGCCGCCAGCGCCCGCCTCACCGCCGGCCGCCCCCCGACCGGCGCCCCGCCCACCGCCACCACCTCACCGCCCCGGGACTCCCAACGCCCCCCGACCCACCCCGACGAGGCCCTGCTCCGCCTGCTCGACTGGGAGACCCCGCTCTGACCCGGGCCCCGAGCGGCCCCGCCGGCTGGTGCCAACTCCCTTGCCCCGACGGCCGGGAGGCCCCCGACCGCAGGCCCGCCAGGCACCTCGGCGACAGGGCGCGGACCTGTCGGCGCGACCGGCGGACGACGAAACTTGAGCCATCGCCCCTGGGAACGCCCGAGCCGGTCGACCGCCACAGAACACGGCGACCTGCGACCGTCGCCCTCGCGCCGGTCGGCTATCCGTCCTCCTTCGCCAGCACTTCTTCCGCTTCGGTGTCGGCCCCGGCCGCTCGGTAGGCGGTTGCGGAGGCTTCGCGGGTGGCCCGGACCCTGTCGGCGGGGTGTCCGGCGGCCCGGAGAGTGTCGGAGAGTTCGTCGAGTGCCTGGCCCTCGCGGTAGGCGTCGTTCAGCTCGCGGAAGACGGCCACTGCTTGCTCACCGGCTTCCACGGCCTGCTCGTACGCTCCGGTGCCTCGCCACGCGGTGCCCAGGTTGTTCCAGGCCCGGCCTTCGTGGTGGCGGTCGCCGAGGCTGTGGTGGATGTCGAGGGCGTGTTGGTGGGCCTGGAGGGCTTCGTCGTAGCGGCCCAGTTCCTGGAGGGCGATACCGAGGTTGTTCCAGGCCCGGCCTTCGTGGTGGCGGTCGCCGAGGCTGTGGTGGATGTCGAGGGCGTGTTGGTGGGCCTGGAGGGCTTCGTCGTAGTGGCGCAGTTCCTGGAGGGCGGTGCCGAGGTTGTTCCACGCCGTGCCTTCGCCGTGGCGGTCGCCGAGGTCGCGGTGGATGTCGAGGGCGTGCTGGTGGGCGTCGAGCGCTGCGCCGAAACGTTGCACCTCCTGGAGGGCGGCGCCGAGGTTGTTCCAGGCGATGCCCTCGCCGTGGCGGTCGCCGAGGTCGCGGCAGATGTCGAGGGCGTGCTGGTGGGCGTCGAGGGCTTGATCGAAGCGGCGCAGTTCCTGGAGCGCGGTGCCGAGGTTGTTCCAGGCGACACCTTCGCTGGGGCGGTCGCCGAAGGACATGGCGGCGTCGTGGGCGAGGGTTGCGGTGTCCAGGTCGTCCTGCAGGTACCGGCGGGAGCGCAGGTAGTTTCCGAGCAGGGAGGCCAGTTCCATGGTGGTCCCGTGGTGGCCGAGGGCGTGTGCCTGGTGGACGGTGGCGAGGAGGTTGGCGCGCTCCGCGTCGAGCCAGGCGAGCGCCGTGCTCCGGTCGGGGAAGTGTTCCCGGTCACCGCTGCTGGCAAGGTTGAGGTGGGTGTTGGCGGCCCGGGCGGTGCGGATGTAGTGCCGGTGGAGGCGGGTGAGGGCGGTGGCGCTGTGGGGGTGGCGGGCGGCCTGTTCGGTGGCGTAGGCGCGGACGAGGTCGTGCATGCGCCAGCGTCCGGTGTCGGGGTCCTCGCGGACGAGGCTGGCGTCGGCGAGGGCCTCCAA
>NZ_JBIUTD010000048.1:0-21542 GCF_044741705.1 Kitasatospora sp. NPDC088134
GTGGCGGCGTTGGGGGTCCAGGTGCCGTTCAGGGTGGTGGCGGTGAAGGAGCGGAAGTAGCGCTGCTCGGTGGCGCCGCGGGCCTCGACGATCATCAGGTACTGGTTCTGGCCCTTGACCTTGTAGACCTGCGGGGCCTCGAACAGGTTCTTGGCGGTGTCGGTCATGACGGTGGTGTACGAGGAGCCGAAGCTGCCGGGGAAGTTCCCGATCGGCATGCTGGCGCGGTAGATGCTGCCGTTGTCGCCGGCGAAGAACAGGTACATGTTCTGGTCGTCGGCGATCAGGGTCTGGTCGATCGGGGCGGCGTTCGGGATGCTGCCGGTGAACAGGGGCTGCGGGGCGGACCAGCCGTTGGGGTTGGTGGGGTCGCTGGAGGTTCGGTAGATGAACGGCGAGGCGCCCCACTGGTAGGCCAGGATCCAGATGTTCTTGGGGGCGAAGTAGAACAGGGTGGGGGCGACGGCGGCCTGGCCCATGCCGCTCTGCGCGGCGGTGGCCATGGCGGACCAGTCGGTGAAGGGGGCGAAGGCCATCGAGCCGTAGGCGGAGCCGTTGACGTTCGAGGCGTAGACCAGGTGCTTGCCCTGGTAGACGACGTCGGTGAAGTCCTTCAACGCGGCCCAGCCGTTGGCCGGTTGGGCGAGCACGCCGGTGGAGGACCAGCGGTAGCTGGAGGGGAGGGCGCAGGTGCCGCCGCTGCCGGTGCCGGTGAGGCCGGTCCACTGCTGATTGGGGCGGCCGTTGCAGGTCCACAGCTCCACGGCGGTGCCGTTGGCGGTGGCGTTGCCGGTGACGTCCAGGCACAGGCCGGACTCGACACCGGTGATCGTGCCGTCGGCGTTGACCTTCCACTGCTGGTTGGCCGCGCCGCTGCCGCAGGTCCAGATCTGGACCCGGGTGCCGGGAGCGGTGGCGTGGTTGGGCACGTCGAGGCACTTGTTGCCGTAGACGGTGAGCTGGTTGGCGGAGGTCAGCGTCCACTGCTGGTTGGTGCCGTTCCAGCAGTCGTAGATCTGGAGTTGGGCGCCGTCGCTCTGGCTGGCGCCGGCCACGTCCAGGCAGCGGCCGGAGGAGGTGCTCTTGAGGGCACCAGTGGTGGCGGCTTGGGCGGCCGGGCCGGCGACGAGCATCGCGGCCAGCGCCGTCACGGCCGCGACCACTGCGGTGAACAGCACCGAAAGCCGTCGGCGGGGGGAGGGTTGACTCTGCACGGAACCTCCTCGTGGTTCGAGTCGGTGGAAGGGGGTGGGAAGGGAGGGGCGAAGAGCGGTGCGGCTCGGCTCACTTGAAGGTCCGGTGCTGGTTGGCGGCGCCCCAGGAGTCCCGGATCCGGACGGCGGTGCCGTTGGCGGTCCGGTGGCCGGGGGTTTCCAGGGCGCGGCCGCCGACCGCGTTGATCAGGGCGGTGAGGACCGCGCCGTACGCGGGTTTCCTGGTGCCGTTGCTGTCGAACAGCAGCGGGTTCTCGCCGGTGCGCCAGGAGTCGCTGTCGCGGATGCCCCAGAGCGTGATGCCGGTGCAGCGAGCCACGGCCAGGCAGGAGTTGACGGCGCCGGCGTAGGCGGTGGGGGCGGCCTGCGCGAGGTCGAGCTCGGGGAGCTGGACGTCGACTTGTGCGACGGCATGACGGATCGTTCTCCTCGCGGGTGGGGGAGGGAGGTTCCTGGGCGGGGGCGTGCCCGGTTTCTGTTAGCGCTAACAACTTGCGCCAGGGGTGCGGTCCCGGCGCCGGGTGCTACGGGTGAAGTTCCATCAAGTGGTCTGCTGCCGACCGTACTTGGAGCAGCAGTGGGTCGATCCTCCCTCCCGGTCCGGCTCGGGGCCGAGGTGGACCGGGAGGTGGCTCGGAGGTGTCGACGGCGCCAGTGTTGGCCTGCCCGCGACAGGCTGTCAACGGTTTCGACGAGATCCCTGAAACGATCGATCACCCTCGATTCCGCCGCTGCGCGGGAAGATGGCTGGTCAAGCGCCTGGAGCCCGGCGCCGACCCGGGCGCCCGGTGGACTTCTCCGCGAACTCCCGGCATGCTGTGCCGCAACCCGGGGCCGTGCAGGCCGAAAGATTCGCCCCGCCGCACGGGCCAACCCGCCGTCCGGCGACCGGAGTTGTTGCTTGCGGATCGGTCGGTGCGGGGTCCGGCCCGCAGGCAACTTTCACCCCCGGTCGGCGGTGCCGACGGCCGCTCCCACGGCGAATCCGCAGGCGGCGTGGCCGGGCCGGTGCCGTGCGTCGACAGGCTGCGCCGGGGCCTTTGACAGCCGTTGACAGCCGTGGCGCAGCGCCCCGAGCATCGGTGGTGGCTCTCCGCGGTGGCCCCGGAACTCCCTCCACCCTCAAGTCAGTTCCGACGGAGAGGTCCCATGTCCCGATCCCGCTCGTTCCTGTCCCGCTCGTTGCTGCTCCGCCTGCTCGGCACCGTGGCCGCGCTCCTCCTCGCGGCCGGGCTGGGGCTGCAGGCGGCTCCCCGGGCCGCCGCCGCCTCGCTGATCCGGATCGGCAGCTTCGGCACCAACCCGACCGGCCTGCAGATGCAGCTGTACGTGCCGGCCAATGTCAGGGCGAACCCGCCGATCCTGCTGGCCCTGCACGGCTGCCAGGGCACCGGCCCGTACCTGTACTCCAGCACCGACTTCGGGGCGCTGGCCGACCAGTACGGCTTCCTGGTCGTCTACCCGTCGACCAACCCGAGCGGCAGCTGCTGGGACGTCTCCTCCGACCAGGCACTGACCCGGGGCGGCGGCTCCGACCCGGTCGGGCTGATGTCGATGATCACGTACACCGAGCAGCACTACGGTGGCAACGCCAACGCCGTCTACGTCACCGGCGAGTCCTCGGGCGGCATGATGACCAACGTGCTGCTCGCCGACTACCCGGACGTCTTCAAGGCCGGCGCGGCGTTCATGGGCGTCCCCCAGCACTGCTTCCGCACCGGCTCGGTGCGCGGCTGGAACGGGCCCTGCGCCCAGGGGCAGGTCTCGATGACCCCGCAGCAGTGGGGCAACCTGGCGCGCGGCGCCTACCCCGGCTACACCGGTCCGCGGCCGCGCGTGCAGCTGTGGCACGGCACCGCCGACACCATCCTCAGCTACCGGAACCTCGGCGAGGAGATCAAGCAGTGGACGGACGTCCTCGGCGTGAGCCAGACGCCGTCGGCCACTGACACCCCAGCGGCCAACTGGACCCGCACCCGGTACGACAACGGCGTCGGCACCACCCAGGTCGAGGCGTACAGCATCGCCGGGGCCGGGCACGAACTGCCAGTGCAGGGCGCGGGGATGGCCGCGAACGCGATCCACTTCATGGGCCTGGACGGGGGTTCCTCCGGCGGCGGCAGCACCGGCCCGCTGCGCGCGGTCGGGGCCGGCAAGTGCCTGACCGACCCGAGCACCGCGGCCGGCGCCCAGCAGCAGATCGCCGGCTGCACCGGCGCCGCCGACCGGACCTGGACCCGCACCGCGTCGCACCAGCTGACCGTGACCGTCGGCGGCAGCACGCTCTGCCTGGACGCCAGCGCCAAGGGCACCGCCAACGGCACCAAGGTGATCGGCTGGCCCTGCAACGGCCAGCCCAACCAGCAGTGGAACGTCAACCCCGACGGCACCGTCACCGGGGTGCAGTCCGGACTCTGCCTGGACGTGGCGGGCCTGGGCACCGCGGACGGCACGCCCGTCCAGCTGTGGAGCTGCAGCGGCGGCAGCAACCAGCAGTGGAAGCTGGGCTGACCGCGGACCCACCCCCGCCCGGGCGGCAACACCCGGCGCCGGACCACCGCGGCCGCCGGGTCCGGCGGGTTCGCCGCGCCCGCCGCGTTCGGCGGGTTCGCCGCCCGGGTGCCGGGAAGGCGTGCTGACGGAGGGTGGCGTGCAGGCTACGGTGGGGACCGTCAGGTGGTGCGTGCGGGCGGCGGGGCCGACCGGGCGCGGTTCTGGGGGGTGCGGGGCATGATCGATCCGCTGTCGGTCACGGCGGTCACGGGGGTGCTGGGCGCGGTCGGTTCGGCGATGGCGGGCGAAGCCGGGAAGTGGGCCTGGGAGGCGTTCGGCAACCTGGCCCAGCGGGTGACGGGCCGTCAGGTCGCTGCCCCGGAGGGGGCCGAGGAGCGCGAGGAGCTGGCCCGGCTGCTGGTCGACGGCGCCCGCAACGACCCCGCGCAGGCCCGGGCGCTGTCCGCCCTGCTGAACGGCGTGACGGCCGGGGGACCGCTCCCGGTCGTCGCGGTGCCGCGCCTGCTGCCCGCGTCCACCCGCTACTTCACCGACCGCAAGGGCCCGCTCGCCGAACTCGACAAGGAGGCCGGACGGAAGGCCGACGGCCGCCCCCGACAGGTGCTGCTGCACGGCCCCGACGGCATCGGCACCAGCGCGGTCGCCATCCACTGGGGCGCCCGCGAGGCGCACCGCTTCCCCGGCGGCCAGCTGTACGCCGACCTGCGCGCCGCCGGACCGCAGGGCGCCGTCGACCCGGCGACCGTGCTGCGGCGCTTCCTGCGCAAGCTCGGCGTCCCCGCCGACCAGGTCCCGCCCACCGTCGAGGAGCGGGCCGAGCGGTTCGCCGAACTGCTGGCCGGCCGGCGGCTGCTGGTCGTCCTCGACCACGCCCGCTCCGCCGCCCAGGTCCGGCCGCTGCTCACCGCCGCCCCCGGCGTGCTCACCGTCGTCACCGCCCGCCGCCCGCTGGCGGGCCTGGACGCGCTGAACGTCGCGGTCGGCCCGCTCCCCGACAAGGACGCCCGGCGCCTGCTCACCGACCTGGCGGGCAAGCACGCCGTCGGCGCCGCCAAGGCCGTGCTGCCCGGCGTCCTGGAGCGCTGCGCCGGCTCGCCGTTCGCGCTGCGCGCCGCCGCCCCCGTGCTCGGCGAGGCCGCCCCGCCGGCCCTGGCCGGCCGGGTCTTCACCGACCCGGTGGAGGCCGCCGCCGCCGACCGCTACGCCCGGCTCACCCCGAACGCCGCCCTGGTGCACCGCAGTTGCGCGCTCCGCCCGTGGCCCGCGCTGGACGCCCGGGCCGCCGCGGCCGCCGCCGGACTGACCGAGGCGGCGGCGGCCGAGGCGCTCGACGAACTCGCCGCCGCCGGGCTGCTGGAGACCGCGCTCGACGGCCGGCACCACCACCGGCCGGCCGTCCGCCGACTGGCCGAGGACCTGGCGGTGCGGGAGGACGGCCTCGCCGCCTGCGCCGCCGTGCTGCACCGCACCGTCGACCACTACCTGCGGCTGGCCGTGGGCGCCGACCATGCGGCGCTCCCGCAGCGCTGGCACCTCGGCCCGCTGTACGCCGAGATCGGCCCCGACGGCTACCCGGACGAGGCTGCGGCACTCGCCGTGCTCGGTGCCGAACTGCCCAACCTGGTCGAGGCGGTGGCCGCCGCCGAGGAGTTCGCCGCCCCCGGGACGGTCTGCCAGCTGGTCGAGGCGCTCTGGGCGGTCCAGCTGAAGGCCGGGCGGCACGACGAACTGCTGCCCGCGCTGCGGGCCGGCGCCCGGGCCGCCGGAACGCCCGGCACCGAACCCCGGACGGCTGCCCGGATGCACGTCCAACTCGCGCTCGCGCTCATCGAGTTGCAGGAACTCGGCGAGGCCGAGCAGCAGCTGCTCCGGGCCGCCGCGGCGGAGGAGTCGGGCGGCCACCTGCGCGGCCAGGCCACCGCCGTCGAGACGCTGGGCCTGATCAGGCTCCGGCAATGGCGCTGGGACGAGGCGCTGGAGTGCTTCGAGCGGGCGGCCGGACTGCTCGACGGGATCGGCACGGGCGACCCCGGACACGCCGACCTGCCCCGGGCCCGCGCGCTGCTGCACCGGCACCGGGGCCGGGCGCTGCGCGGGCTGGGGCGGCTCGAAGAGGCCCGGGCCGCGATCGAGCAGGCGGTGGCCTTCTTCCGGGGCACCGGCGAGGGCTACAACCTGGCCCGGGCGCTGACCGACCTGGCGCAGACCCTGGCCGACCAGCGGCGCGGGCCGGAGGCGCTGCCGCTGCTGGACGAGGCCGCCGCCCTGCTGGAGCGCGGCGGCGCGAGCTTCCACCTGGTGCCGATCGGGGTGCTGCGCGAACGGTGCGTCAACGGACCGGAGTGACCGTCACCCGGTGGTCCGTCCCGCCGGAACGGACCGTCAGCACGCCGGGCCGCAGACCTGCCGCGAGCAGGGCGGAGGCCGCCGCGGCCGGGTCGATGCCGTCGGCGGCACCCGTCAACTCCCAGGCGGCGCCCGAGCGGTGGCGCACAGTGCAGCTGCCCGGGCCGGTCACCTGGACGGCCAGCGTGCCCGAGCGGTGCCGGGCCAGCGTCCGTTCCGCCCAGGGCAGCGGCGGTCCGAGCCGGACGTCGTCGGCGGCCCCCTGGCGGACGATCACGTCGGCGTGCGCGAGCAGACCCGGGTCGAGGGTGTCCTCGTGCACCACCAGGTGCCCCGCCCCGTCCCCCGGCGGCTCGTGGCGGGCCGCGGCGAAACGGCGGACCTCCACCGCGCCGTCCCCGGCCGTCCGGGTCAGCACCCGGACCGGGGCCGTCACGGCGGCCGGCTGGTGGGCGGGCAGCGGCAGCGGGTCCAGCAGCGCGGGCGCGGCGGGCTCGGGCAGGCCCAGGAAGCGGTGGAACAGCGTGCGGAGCAGCGCCGCCGACCGGCCCGGGTCGGAGGTGGTCAACTCGGCCGGACCGGTGGGGACTTCGCCCCGTGCGAGCAGGTCGGCCACCTGCGGGGCGAGCGCCGCGTACGGGTCCAGGCGCGGGGCCGCGCGGACGAACGCGGCGACCTGCGAACCGCCGTCCAGCACGGTGCCGCCGGTGGCCGCCAGCAGGACGGGCGTGCCGAGCGCGGCCGCGTAGTAGCTCACCGAGCCGAAGTCGCCGATCACGGCGTCCGCCGCGATCAGGGCCTGCCGCCAGTCCGCGACCGGGTCGACCAGCGCCACCCCCGCCCGGCGCGCCCCGTCCAGCCAGAGCCGGACCTGCCCCGGGCCGTGGCCGTGCCACACGTTGGGGTGCAGGACGACGGCGACCCGGTACTCGTCCAGCGGCAGCTCCGGCAGCCGGGACAGCAGCAGCGGCAGCACGTCGTCCGGGCCGCCGTCCCCGAACAGCGAGGTCGGGTTCCAGGTCGAGTTCAGGACCAGCAGGCGCTGGCCGGACCGCACCCCGAGGGCCCGGCGGAACGCGTCCCGGCGGGGGAGGGCCGCCAGCATCCGGTCGAAGCACGGGTCACCGCCGAGCACCGCCGTGTGCGCGGCCTCGGGACAGGCCGCGGCGAGCCGGTCGACCTGGTCGGGATGGGACAGCACCAGCGCGTCCGCGACCGGCACCCCGTCCTCGTCGAGCAGCCACTCGGGCGACACCCCGAACACCGGAACACTGCTCGGCTGCTCGGCTGCTCGGCTGCTCGGCTGCTCGGCTGCTCGGCTGCTCGGCTGCTCGGCTGCTCGGCTGCTCGGCTGCTCGGCTGCTCCAGTCTCTTATTATAGCCGACGCCGTGCGAAAGTATCGTCAACTTGCCTTTGAAACAGTGGAGTTGACCGCCGAGGCTGGCGGAGAGCACCAGGTCCGGGGCGAGGCCGACCGCCTGGCTCCAGGGGACCACCGGGACGCCCAGGTCGGCGAGGAGTTCGGGCAGGCCGGCCCGGAAGGGGGAGCTGCCCGGGCAGGTGGCCAGCAGTTGCACCCGGAGGTCGTCGCGGAACAGGCCGACCACGTCGAGCAGCCGGGTCGCGGCGGTGACGTTGTGCACCACCAGCAGGACCCGGCGGCAGCCGCCCCGGGTGGCCCACCGCAGGGAGTCCTCGCCGACCGGCACCCTGATCCACTCGCCCGGCAAGCCGCTTCCTCCACGATCGTTCCACTGCCGCCCCGGCAGCTTAGGCGATCACGGAGGGGACGGCGGATTCCCGCCGCCGGCAACCGGGCCGCCGCACAAGGCCGGTGACTCCGGCTCGGACCCCGGGCGGGAGGCCGATACACGGTTGATACCCGGCCGAGTGCCGGTGGAAGTCCCGCCCCGACCGGACGGAAGCGCCGGTCGCGGAGTCTGTGGACACATCCGGTGGCCGTCGGCGCCGGGGATCTCGTTCCTCTGCTCCGGGAGGCAGTCGCCGTGTTCGTCCGCACGAAATCCGAAGAAGGCCGGGCCGGGCTGTCCCGGCGCGGGCTGCTGGGTGCGCTGGCCGCGCTGGTGGCCGTCGGCACCGGCGCCGGGGCGCTGGTCGCCCTCCTCGATGACGGGGAGGGACCGAAAGCGGGAGTCCGGGCCGAAGGGGTGTCGGCGCTCCGGCTGTCCGACGCCGCCGCCGGTCTCGACCTGCCCTGGCCGACCGAGGGCCAGGCGGCCGTGGCGGTGGCGAAGGCGGGCGTGCTGGGCCTGCGGGGGCCGCAGCAGCCGGTGCCGATAGCGAGCGTCACCAAGGTGATGACCGCGCACGTCGTCCTCCGGGACCACCCGCTGAAGGAGGGCGAGGACGGTCCGCTGATCACGGTGGACGCGCAGGCCGCCGCCGAGGCGGCCTCGCTGAGCGAGTCCACGGCTCCCGTCACCGCCGGGCAGCGGCTCTCCCAGCGCAAGCTGCTGGAGGTGATGCTGCTGCCGTCCGCCAACAACGTCGCCCGGCTGCTGGCCCGTTGGGACGCGGGCAGCCAGGAGGCGTTCGTGTCCCGGATGAACGCGGAGGCGGCCCGGCTGGGGATGGCCGACACCCGCTACACCGGGGCCAGCGGCGTCGAGGCCAGCACCGTGTCCACCGCCGTCGACCAGCTCAAACTGGCTCGCGAGGCGATGAAGGACCCGGCGCTGCGGGCCACCGTGGCGCTGCGCAGCACCACGCTGCCGGGCCGGGCCGAGCCGTTGCGGAACACCAACACGCTGCTCGACCGGCCCGGGGTGGTCGGCCTGAAGACCGGGTCGAGCACCCCGGCGGGCGGCAACCTGATGTGGGCCCTGGAGGTGCCGGACGGCCGGGGCGGCGCGGGGCGCCGGCTCGTCTACGGCGTGGTGCTCGGCCAGCGCGCCAACACCACCCCCACCGAGGGCCTGCGGGCCGCGCTGGAGAACAGCGGGCAACTCGTCGACGCCCTGCAGCAGAAGCTGCCGGGCGTCCTGGCCACCTTCGACAGCGAGCAGCGGGAGTGGGCATGAGCAGCGTGGAGGGCAGCACGGAGACCACCCCGGCCGCGCCCCCGGTCCCGGCCGCACCTCCGGCCCGGACGCGCGGGCGGGTCCTGGTCGTGGCGGCCGCGCTGCTGGCCGTCCTGATGGCCGGCAACTCCCTGGTGCCGAACGGGATCGGCCACCTCGGCAGCCTCTGGCAGACGGTGCTGCCCTGGTCGGGCGTCGGCGTCGTCCTGCTGCTGCTCCTCGCGGTGCTCCGGCGGTCCGTCCCGGCGGCGGTCGCCGTGCTGGCGCCCGCCCTGGTCTGGACGGTGCTCTTCGGGCCCGCGCTGGTCGACGGGCGGGCGGGCGGCGGGGACTTCACGGTGGTCAGCCACAACGTGAACGAGGAGAACCCCGACCCGGGCCGGACCGCCCGGGCGCTGGCCGCCTCGGGTGCCGACGTGCTGGCGGTGGAGGAGCTGGCGAGCCGGGCGCAGGAGACCTTCCGGCACGAACTGGCGGCCCGCTACCCGTACTCCGAGGTGCGGGGCGGCGTCGGGCTGTGGAGCAGGTACCCGCTGGAGGAGGCGGCGGCGGTGGAGATCATGCCCTGGACCCGGGCGGTCCGCGCCACCGTCCGGACCCCGCGGGGGCCGGTGGCCCTCTACGCGGCGCACCTGGCCTCGGTCCGGGTGCACCCGGCCGCCGGGTTCACCACGGGCCGCCGCGACGAGGCGGCCGCCAGGCTGGCCGAGGCGGTCCGGGCCGAACGGCTCCCGCGGGTCGTCGTGGTGGGGGACTTCAACGGCTCGGCCGACGACTCCGCGCTGCGCGGGCTGACCGGGCCGCTGCGGTCGGCGCAGCGCGAGGCCGGGGACGGCTTCGGCTTCACCTGGCCCGCGGCGTTCCCCGTGGTCCGGATCGACCAGATCCTGGTGAAGGGCGTCGCACCGCGCGCGGCGTGGACCCTGCCCGACACCGGCAGCGACCACCTGCCGGTCGCCGCCGCGCTGCGGCTGTGACCCGGCCCGGCCTGCCCGGGGCGCACCGGCCCGGCGCCCCGTCCGGTTACGATCGACCGACGGTGAGCTCGAACGAGCCCGGAGCCCCGGGCCCAGACCCGGGAGAATCCTTGTCCGGAACCCGTGCGCCCGAAGCGGTCGCCGTGCTGCTCGTCGAGGACGACGCGGTCATCCGCCGCTCGGTCCAACTGGCCCTGGAGCGCTACGGGTACCGGGTCGACGTCACCGGCGACGGCCTGGACGGTCTGGAGGCGTTCCGGGACGGGTCGCACGACGTGCTGATCCTGGACGTGATGCTGCCCGGCCTCGACGGCATCGGCCTGTGCCGGCGCATCCGCGAGGAGGCGCTGACCCCGATCCTGATGATGTCGGCCCGCGGCGACGCCCTCGACGTGGTGGCCGGTCTGGAGGCCGGCGCCGACGACTACGTGGTCAAGCCGGTGGACATCTCCGTGCTGGTCGCCCGGATCCGCTCGCTGCTGCGCCGCGCCACCTTCCACCGCGGGCCGGACGGGCCGCCGGAGGCCCCGGACGCCGCCGTCCCGGCCGGGCCCGGGCCGCTGGTCTTCGGCGACCTGACCGTCGACCCGCGCGGCCTGGACGTCCGCCTGGCGGGCCGGACCGTCCCGCTGACGCCCACCGAGCTGCGGCTGCTGCTGTTCTTCGCCGAGCACCCGGGCGCCGTGCTGAGCCGCTCCGTCCTGCTGCGGGAGGTCTGGGACTACGGCTGGGAGGGCGACACCCGGGTCGTCGACCTGTGCGTGGTGCGGCTGCGGAAGAAGATCGGCGCCGACCGGATCGAGACCGTCCGGGGCTTCGGCTACAAGCTGGTCCGGGGCTGACCGGTGGCCGTCCGCCTGCTCGACCCGCGCTCGCTGCGCTGGAAGATCGCCGCCCTGGTGGCACTCGCCTGCTGCACCGTCGCCGCCATGATCGGCCTGCTCGTCCACCAGGCCGTCGGGGACCGCGGCGAGCGGACCGGACGCGACCGGGCCGTCGCCCAACTCGCTTCGGTCGAAAGGGAGTTTGCCCGCACCGGGGAGCGCCCGGAACGGGCCGACCTACGGACCCCCGCCGAACTGCCCGAACCGCTGGCCCGGGCCGTCGCCGGGCTGCGCACCCCCGGGGAGTACGCCCTCTGGTACGACGTCAAGGCGCCGAACTGGTACTGGATGTGGGCGGCCGTCCCGGTCGGCGACGGCCGGGTGCTGACCGTCCGCACCGACCTGAGCGCCGAGGTGCGCGGCCTCCAACTGCTGGACCGCAGCATGGTCACGGCCGCGCTCGCCGCCCTCGCCGTCGTGGTGCCCGTGACCGCGCTGGCGGCCGAGCGGATGAACCGGCGGCTGCGCCACGGCTCGCGGACCGCCCGCCGGATCGCCGACGGCGACCTGGACGCCCGGATCGGCCGCCGCAGCCGGGCCCGGGACGAGATCGCCGAGATGTCCGCCGCGATGGACGAGATGGCGGCGACCCTGCAGGGCCGGCTCGCCGCCGAGAAGCGCTTCACCGCCGACGTCGCGCACGAGCTGCGCACCCCGCTGATGGGCCTGGTCACGGCCGCCGGGCTGCTGCCCGAGGACGACGAGGCGGCCGACCTGGTGCGCACCCAGGTCCGCACCCTGCGTGGCCTGGTCGAGGACCTGCTGGAGGTCTCCCGCCTGGACGCCGGCGTCGAACGGGCCGGGCTCGACGAGGTGCCGCTGGCGGAGGTGGTCGCCCACGCGGTCGGGCAGGCCGGCGGCGGCACCCGGCTCCGGACGGCGGACCCCGCCGTGGTCCGCACCGATCCGCGCCGGGTGGAGCGGATCGTCACCAACCTGGTCGCCAACGCCCACCGGCACGGCGCGGCCCCCGTCGAAGTGGCGGTCGAGGGCAGCCGGATCACCGTCCGCGACCACGGGCCGGGCTTCCCGGCCGACCTGCTCGCCGACGGGCCGCGGCGCTTCCGCACCGGCGCCGCCGAACGCGGCCGGGGCCACGGCCTCGGCCTCACCATCGCCGCGGGCCAGGCCACCGTGCTCGGCGCCCGGCTGACCTTCGCCAACGCCCCGGACGGCGGTGCCCTGGCCACCCTCGACCTGGACCGCCCCGGGGCCTGACGGCGGGTCCGGCACGCGAGCTCCCCCGGCGGGGAGGCCGGGGGAGCGGCAGGGGAGGCCGGGGAGTGGGCCGGGGTGGCTCAGGCGGCGATCGGCCGGGCCTGGGCGGCCACAGGGCCCTCGGTGGTCCCGGTGCCCTCGGTGGTCCCGGTGCCCTCGGCGGTCCCGTCCGGCACCGGCAGGCTCCGGGTCGCGGCGGGGCGGTCCTTGAGCAGCAGGGCGATGCCGACCGCGCCGACGGCGCAGATCGCGGCGAGCAGCCAGAGCGAGCTGTGCAGCGCGGTGGTGTAGCCGTCCGCCGCGAAGGCGGTGAAGGCGTCCCGGCGGCCGGCCGGCACGCTGTCGGCGGTGGCGCCCAGGTTGCCCTGGACCAGGTCGTCGGTGAGCGAGCCGGCGTCGCCGGAGTAGTCGCCGGTGAACCGGGCGATGCCGTCGGCCAGCCGGCTCCGGGTGAGCGAGACCAGCAGCGAGCCCATCGCGGCGATGGCGACGACCTCGCCGGCCAGGCGCATCGTGTTGAACATGCCCGCGGCCATGCCGGCCCGGCCGGGTTCGACGGTGGAGACCGCCGCGCCGTCCAGGATGCCCAGCGGGATGCCGAAGCCGACGCCGACGGTGATCAGCGGGCCGGCCAGGGCGAGCACCGAGGAGCCGGGGCCGATGACGGTCAGCCAGGCCGCGCCGACCGCGGTGACCAGCAGCGAGGCGCTGAGCACCAGGCGGTTGGAGAGCTGCTGGGTGAGCGAGCCGCCGACCATCGGCAGGACCAGGGTCGGGACGGTGAGGAACATCAGGACCAGGCCGGCGTCACTGGCGCTGGAGGCGTCCACCGACATGAAGTACGAGGGCAGGAACATCAGCACCGCGGTGAAGCCGAAGGCGAGCACCACCGGCACCAGCGAGATGGCGACGAAGCGCGGCTCGGTGAACAGCGTGACGTCGAACATCGGGCGCTCCTGGCGCTTCTCGACCACCGCGAAGGCGGCGAGTCCGGCGACGCAGCCGACCAGGGCGGCGATCACCAGCGGGTTGCCCCAGCCCCACTGCGGGCCCTGGATCAGCGCGAGGATGAACAGGAACAGGCTGCCGGTGAAGGTGAAGGTGCCGGCCCAGTCGACCCGGCCGCCCTCGGGCGAGCGGGACTCCTTGACGTGGCGGAGCAGGACGGCCAGCACGAAGCCGCCGACCAGGGCGTGGCTGAGGAACATGCCGCGCCAGCCGATGGAGCCGATTTCCAGGCCGGAGAGCACCGGCCCGAACGCGATGCCGACGCCGAAGGCGGTGCCGAGCGCGGCGAACGCCCTGGCCCGGGCCGCGCCGTCGAAGGTCTGGGCGAGGATCGCCGAACCGGCGGTGAGCACGCCGGCCGCGCCGACCCCGGCCAGCGCCCGGAGGACGTCCAGGACCAGGACGTTCGGGGCGAATGCGCCGAGCAGTGAGCAGAGCACGAAGACGGCCAGGCCGCCGCCGAACATCCGCTTGCGGCCGAACAGGTCGGCCAGCGAGCCGGCGGCCAGCATGAGGCCGGCGAAGGTCAGGTCGTAGCCGTTGACCACCCACTGCACCGCGGCCAGGCCGCCGCCGAGATCGGTGCCGATGCCGGGCAGGGCGACGGAGGCGCCGGTCAGCGAGACCGGGAGGAGGACGCCGGCCAGGCAGACCGCCGCCAGCACCGCTCCGGTGCGGGTTCGGCCGCCCTCGGGCGGGAGAGTACGGGTGGACATGGTGCGGCAACTCCTTCGGGGTTCCTCGGTGCGGGACACGTCCCGCCGGGCGGTGCGCGGTGGTGCGTGACGGTGCAGTGCGGCGCGGACAAGAGGATGCTGCCTCATGTCAGTACTCTGATGCAAGCTCTGCTTGGAATCAGACCACTGATTACTGGTTGAGCCCTGTCTTCGGTTGCGATTCCGGCCGGGGTTCCGATCCGGGCGGCGGCGGGTCAGGCGGCTTCGGCGGGGACGGGGTCGATCCCGAGGGCGTCGAAGACGGTCCTGGCGACGGCCAGCGCGGCGTTGGCCCGCGGGTGGCCGATGATCAGGCTCAGGTGGAACAGGGTCTCGACGATCTCGGTCGGAGTGGTGCCCAGGACCAGCGCCGCCTCGATGTGCCGCTGCAACTGGCCCTCCAGGCCGCCGAGCGCGGACATCGCGATGATGTTGATGACCTCACGGCCGCGCTGGTCGATCGCCTCGCGGCCGTAGACGTCGGCGAAGCCGGCCTCCACCAGGTAGCGCGAGTAGTCGGGGCTCAGGGTGTCCAGGTAGCCGACGGTCTGCGCGGTGGCGTCCACGCCGTACGCCTTCTCCAGCAGGGCGATGCCGCGCTCGTAGCGGGTGGCCTCCGGGGTGGTGGCGGTCTCGGAGACGGCGGTAGCGGCGGCGGTGGTCTGAGCGGTCATGGCGGACTCCTCCGGTCGGTGCGCGGCGGGTGGCGGGGGTGGTGGCGGTCGGTGCTCCGTCCGCCGCCCCGTTCTGGCGACACCACAGATCCTGCTCCGGTCCCGAGGGGGCAGCCAGGGCCCTGATCGGCCGTGGGAACCGCCAACCTGGTTCCGGCAGGGCCAGGTTGCGGGGTGCCACTGCCGGGCGCGCTTGGTCATGATGGAGCGCATGGACCGACGCGAAGAACTCTCCGATTTCCTGCGCACCCGCCGGGCCCGGGTGCAGCCCGAGTCCGTCGGCCTGCGCCGCCAGTCCCGCGGCCGGGCCCCCGGCCTGCGCCGCGAGGACGTGGCCCAGCTGGCCGGCGTGAGCGTGGACTACTACACCCGGATCGAGCAGGGGCGGGGGCGCAACCCCTCGCCCGAGATCCTGATCGCGATCGGGCGGGCGCTGAACCTGGACGAGGACGAGCAGCGCCACCTGGAGGCGCTGGCGCTCTCCGAGTCCCGCCCGGCGCGGGCCCCGCAGCGCGGCGGCGAGCGGGTGCGCCCCGGGGTGCAGCGGCTGCTGGACGCGTTCTCCGCGACCACACCCGCGTTCGTGCTGGGCCGCCGGATGGACGTGATCGCCTGGAACCCGCTGGCCGCCGCGCTGATCACCGACTTCGGGGCGCTGCCCGCGGCCCGCCGCAACATGGTCCGGCTGGCCTTCATGGACCCGGCTGCCCGCGAGTTCTACCGGGACTGGGAGGAGGTCGCCCGGGAGTCCATCGCGCACCTGCGGCTGGCCTGCGGCCGCTACCCGGACGACGCCGCACTGGCCGCGCTGGTCGGCGAACTCTCGGTCAAGAGCGAAGACTTCCGGCGGCTGTGGTCCAAGCACGACGTCAAGCAGAAGGGCTTCGGGCGCAAGCGGCTCCACCACCGCTCGGTGGGCGAACTGGAGCTGGACTACGAGGCGTTCGCGCTCTCCGACGGCGGCGGCAAGACCCTGGTCACCTACACCGCGGAGGCCGGCAGCAGCTCGGAGCAGGCCCTGCAACTGCTCGGCATGGTAGGGGCCGCCGATGCAGTAGGCATCTAATTTGAGGCAGAGTTCTGACACTATGGCCCCGCTCGCTGCCGAAGGGGGTCGCCACGGCCGACCGGGGGTCCGTCTGTCGAACTCTTCGGTGCCGCCCCCGAAGTCGCCGCCCCCGAAGTCACCGCCGAGGACTTCCGGGCCCATCACGGCCGGTTCACCGTCGAACCCGTCGCGGCGCTACCGTCGCGCAGACCGCCGTCGCCTGGACCCTTGCCCGGGGCCCGCACGTGATCGCCGTCCCCGGCACCCGGGACTTCCGCCACCTGCACGAAAACACCGCCGCCGGCACCCTCCGCCTCACCGGGGCCGACCTGCGGCAACTGGACGCGGTGTCCGCCCCTGCCGGCAACCGGTACTGACGGAAAGGCAATGACTCGACCAATAGCACCGAGAGCCCGGGCGGCGGCTCCCGCCGCGCGCAGCGCCCCGCCGCGGGCGGCTCCCGGCGCGGGGCCCGGGCGTCCCGTGCCGTCGGGGGCGCCGGTGCATGCTGATGTTTGTCAGGGTTCTGTGATGAGACTGGAAGGGGATGCGGCCAAGCCGGGGGCCGTGACAGCAAGTTGCCGTCCGGCGGCAGCTTGGTGGCACCCGATTCGGCGCTACCCGGCGGCCCGGCCGTGCAGAGTGGAGGGCGTCACCCCGGCGGCCCGCCGGAACGTCTCCTGCCCGACGCCTCGAAAGGGAACCCCCATGGCCGTACGAACCGCGCGCACCGGGGCGGACCCGGCCACCGACGACGCAGTGGCGGACCCGGCCGGCGTGCCCACCGTCCTGGTGCTGGGCACCGGCCGCCGCCAGTTGTGCGAGTACGCCCTGCTCGCCATGGCGGAGGAGGCGCTGCTGGTCGGCCTCGACACCCAGCTGCCCTCCTGGCAGGCCCCGTACATGGAGGACTTCGCCACCGCCGCCCCCGACCGGGCTCCGCTGCTGGCCGCCGCCCGCGACCTGGCCCGTCGTCACCGGGTGGCCGGCGTGGTGGTCTGCGACGAGCGGCTGGCCGAGCCCGCCGCCGAACTCGCCGAGGAGTTGGGCCTGTCCGGCCCCGGTGCCGCCGCGGTCCGCACCGTCCAGGACCGCTGGGCCACCCGCGCCCTGCTGAACGACGCCGGGGTCGGCGTCCGGCGGGCCCGGCTGGTCTCCGGCGTCGCCGAGGCCGAGCGGGCCGCCGCCGAACTCGGCCTGCCGGTGGTGCTGACGGCCCGTCACCCGCGGCCCGGTGCCGAGCCGGTCCGGGCCGAGACATCCGCCGACGTCGAGCGGGCCTTCCTCGCTGCGGTCGGCGACTTCGCCCGGCAGTCCGGTCGGCCCGGCGGCGTACTGGTCGAAACCGCCCTGGACGGACCGGAGTTCACCCTCTGCTGCACCGTCGAGGAGGGCCGGGTGCGGACCTGGTACGCGGCCGGCCGGGAGCGCGGCCGACAGTACCTGGTGGATGCCACCGTGGACGAACCCGCCTCCGGACTCGCCGGGTTCGCCCGCCGCGCGCACGCCGCGCTCGGGATCCGGCACGGCGTCACCCACCTCGACGTGCAACTCGCCGCCGACGGCCCGGTGGTGCTGCGGGCAGGCTGCTGGCTGGCCGGCGACCTGATCCCGCTGGCGGGCTGCCTGGCCACCGGCGTCGACCTGGCCGCAGCCGGGCTGCGGCTCGCCCTCGGCCGCCCGGCCCGGGAGCGGGTCGAGTACCGGCGGGCCGCCGGCATCCGACTGGTGCTGCCCGCCGACCCGGCCGCCGCCGACCCCGGACCCGCCCGGGTGGTGGCGCGCCCGAACGCTACCGTGGTGATCCGCACCGTGCCCTGTGACGAGGCCGAGAACCTGCTGCCCGCAGGGGAGTTGGCGGGGGTGGCACTGCTCGCGGCGGGTGCCGCCGATGGCCCTGGGGGCCGGGCTGCTCCGGACGCCGCTGAGGAGGGGTCCGTGGCGCGGCCCACCACTTCGGCCCCGGCGCCGGTCGCGGTTCCGACCCTGGTTCCAGTTCCGGCCTTGGTCCCGGTCTTCGGCTGAGGGCGGGGGCGCCCCGGTCCCGGCCGCTGCGCCGGGGTCGGCCGTACCAGTGCGAAAGGAGTCAGAGAAGATGCCCTCCGAGCCCTCCTGCACGATCACCGTGGTGACTGACGACGCCGAGGCTGCCCGCTCGGTCGGCTTCGCTGTCGCCAGGCTGCTGGCGCAGTTGCCCAGTGCGTGGGTCGGTGAGTTCACGGTGGACGGCGGCCGCGTCGAACTGCGGCTGCACGCCCCCGATCCGGCTGCCGCCCGGGAAGCCGTGTGCGACGCCTTGGTTCAGCCGGCGTTGCGCGAATGGCGGCTCGCCGACCACTGACCGGCCCCTTCTCCGTGCGCGTCGGCCGGTCAGGGCTCCAGGCGGCCGATCGCGCGTTCCAGCAGGCTGTGCAGTTGCTCGCGCTCCTCGGGGGCGTAGGACTCCGCGAGGCGGTCCTCCACGGCCTGCACCCGGGCGCCGGCCTTCTTCGTCAGCGCCCTGCCCTCCCGGGTCAGCGTGGTCACCAGGACCTTCGGGTGGATCGCCGAGGGGCTGCGCTCGATCAGGTTCTTGGACTCCAGGTTGCCCAGGATCACCGCCATGGTCTGCGGGGTCACCCCGGAGGCCCGGGCCAGCTGGGCGCCCGACATGCCGTTCGAGGCGGCCAGCGCGGCCAGCGCGGAGTGCTGCGGCACCGTCAGGTCGAACTGGCGCAACGCCTCGCTCTTGTCGGCCGCCAGCAGCTGGTCCAGCCGCCGGACCAGTCGGCCGAGCCGCCAGTCGGCCCGCCCCGTCGAATCAGTGGCCGCACTCATCGCAGATCACCCACCAGGTATCAGAGCTTTGAAACAGTGCTCCGATGATGCCACACCGATGCCGCCCCGTCCGCCCCGTGGCCCTCGCCGGAGCCACCCGGTCGGCGGTCTGCCGGGGTCGGCTGGGGTCTGCCGGGGCCGGGCGTCAGATCCAGCCCTTCTCCTTGGCCAGCATCGCCGCGTGGAACCGGTTGGCGGCGTTCAGTCGGAGCATCAGGTCGGCCACGTAGCGCCGGAAGGTCCGCAGCGAGACCCCCATCCGGCGGGCGCCGATCTCGTCCTTGTCCACCTCGCACAGGATGCGCAGCACCTCCCGTTCCACGGCGGTCAGCGCCTGCTCGCCCTCGGCCGGACCGTCCAGCGCGGACAGGTCCTCGGCGGACTCCCAGACCTCTTCGAACAGCCGGATCATGCTGGCCAGCAGCCCCGGCTGGCGGATCACCAGGGCGCCCCGGCCGGACTCCTCGGGATCGACCGGCACCACCGCCAGCGTCCGGTCGTAGGCGATCAGCCGCTCCAGCGCCCGGTCGGTGAACCGTACCTGTGCGCCCAGCGCCGCCGTCTCGCGCAGGTACGCCAGCGTCACCGGGTTCTCCACCGCCTGCCGCCGCACCACCGTGCGCAGCGCCACCCCGCGCCGCAGGCAGCGCATGTCCAGCGGCCGGGCCGCCTCGATCAGCGACGGCGAGAAGGACGGCTGGAGGGCCAGCACCTCCTGGTGGGCGAAGAACGCCAGGTCGTCCAGCCGGGCCCGGATCTCCGCCAGCCCGTCCAGCCGCTCGATGTCCAGCGGCAGGGTGCGGGAGCGGCCCTGGCGGAACGCCCCGGCGAGTTCGGGGATCGCCGCCCGGGCCGCCGTCACCCGGCGGAGCTGCTCGTTCAGCTCGGTGAACCGGTTGTCGATCAGCCGCTCGATGCCGATCGACGGGTCCACCAGCGTGCTGCGCCCGTGTTCCCGCTCCGCGTGGCGGATCAGCCCGAGCAGCTCCAACTCGGCCATCGCCGCGGCCACTTCGGCCTCCCGCAGGCCGAGGGCCGCAGCGGTCCGGCCGGTGCTCGCCGCCGCCTCGTCCGGGTGCTCCAGCAGGTACCAGTAGACCTCGATCGACCCGGTGCCCAGGCCCAGGCAGGCCAGGTCGGCCGTTCGGGCCGCACGCTCGCCCGACCGCCCCGCGTTCCGTTCCCCGCTCACCAAGCCCCTTCCCCCCGACGGACGGGCGCCCCGCCCATGAACCCCCCCGCCCCCGGCCGCCGGGCCGAAAACCGGCCCGACCGGGAGCAATCACGGAAAGCCGCAGCGCAGTGGACGCTATCCGCCCGATTATCGCTGTGCAATGGCGTTCCGACCCACCGGTGGGCCACCCGGCAGCGGACAACGACGGGATTTCCGCGCCCCCGGAAGCCGGGCCGGATGCTGGAGCCAGCCCTTGTGGGCTGCCTTGCCACCGGCCTCGAAGCGGCTGGTGGCGCCCGGTCGCTCCATGACCGAGGCCATCAGGCGGTTGACGGGGCGCGAGGAGACGCCCAGCCGCTGTCCGGCGGTGCCGTCGGCGAGGCCGGCGCCGAGCAGGCGGAGCACCTCCCGCTCGGGGCCGTTGGGCCCGGTGGTGGCGTCCTCGACCCGTTCGGCGCCGAGCGGCACGGCGGCGGCGCGCACGTCGGCCTCGTGGAGAAGGTCGACGCCAACGGCACCATCACCGAGATCGGCGGCAGCCAGGGCAGTCTGGCCACCGAGGTCACCGAGGCCACCGAGGTCACCGGTACCGCCGCACCGCGCGGCGGCACTGGGGCCCGGGTGCGTGGCGGCTCAGGCCTTCTTGACCACGCTCGACTTGAGCTGCATGGCGCCGAAGCCCTCGATCCGGCAGTCGATGTCGTGGCCGTCGACCCCGTCCACCAGGCGGATGTTGCGCACCTTGGTGCCGGCCTTGATCCCGGACGGGTTGCCCTTCACCTTGAGCGCCTTCACCACCGTCACGGTGTCGCCGTCGCTCAGCACGTTGCCGACGGCGTCCCGGACCACCCGCTCACCGGAGGCCGCGTCCCCGGCGGCAGCGGCGGCGGGGGTCCACTCGTGGCCGCACTCCGGGCAGACCATCAGCGCGTCCATCTCGTAGGTGTACTCGCTGGAGCATTTCGGGCAAGGCGGCAGATTCTGGCTCATTTCGCCAGCCTAGCCGACCCGGTCGGACGGCCGACTCCCGTGCTGGGCCACCGAACTGACGGTTCGCTGGTGGGGAATGGGACGGGGGAGGCGGGAGGAAGCGGGGACGTCCGGACCGCCATGGGCGGTTCGGTGGGATGTGCGTCCCCGCCTCCCGTCACCTCGCGGTTGCCGATGTTAGCAACTGCGCAGTTCGCCATGCCGCCCCGGGGGCGCCCGCCCGGCCGTCCCGCCCGCCCGGCGCGCGATTGCTAAGGTCGGGGGTGGCGGCAGCGTCCGGGAACCGACGGAGAGGGGGTGGCGTGGTGAACGCCGACACCCCGCGCGCGACCCCCGTGGTCAGCGCGCCGCTCTACCAGGTCAAGGCCGAGTTCTTCAAAACCCTCGGCCACCCCGTCCGGATCCGGGTGCTGGAGCTGCTCAGCGTGCGCGAGCACGCGGTGGCCGAGCTGCTGCCCGAGACCGGCGTCGAGGCCGCGCACCTGTCCCAGCAACTCGCCGTGCTGCGCCGGGCCGGGCTGGTGGTCGCCCGCCGCGAGGGCAGCACCGTGCACTACCGCCTGACCAGCCCGCAGGTCGCCGAACTCCTGGCGGTGGCACGGGAGATCCTGGGCGGCGTGCTCACCGGCCAGGTCGAACTGCTGGACAGCCTGCGCGCCCCCACCGGCCCCACCCGGGGCTGACCGCCCCGCCGCCCCGAGGTGCTGTCGCGCCCATGACTTGCCGAATGTATGAGTTGCCAAATTCGTAAAGTCCATACATGATGCCTGCTGTCCTCCCGGAGACCGGAGACCGGAGACCGGGCACCGGACAGCGCACAGGAACGAGGAGTCTCAATGACTGAGTCAAGCTGTCTGCGCGGCCGGATCGGAGGTGAAGATCCGGTTGTCGCGCAGGAGTGCCCACAGGACGCTGACCCG
>NZ_JBIUTD010000049.1:0-21457 GCF_044741705.1 Kitasatospora sp. NPDC088134
AAGTTGCACTCGCGTCACGGAACACGGTCTACCGGATCAGGCCGCGCCGCGAGAGCAACTTCCCAGAATGATCACAACAGAATACGAGCCCTAGCGCACGATCTGGCATGGATGTTCCCCAACCCCCGCGTACGCGGCGCGGGCGGCCAGCGGGACGGTGCCCGCGACGGTGCCGTTGACCCGGACGGTGAACGCGGCGTTCGGGCCGCCGGTGGCGATCCAGGCGGAGACGTCGTAGACGCCCGGGGCGGCGGCGGTGAAGGACTGGGAGACCTGCCGGCCCGCGCCGCCGTCCAGGTAGGCGAGCCGGCTGCCGCTGTGCGGGTAGTTGCCGGCGGTGCCGGTGCCGGGGGTGAACTGCCAGCCCGCGCCGCCCAGTTCGAAGCCGGGGTCGGCGAGGACGGGGACGCCGGTGGCGGCCAGCGCGGGCGGGGTGGCGGTGACGGGGGCGAGCGCCGCGGTCAGCGCGAGCGCGGCGAGCAGGGCGGTGCGGGCAGGTCGCATGAGGGGGCTCCGGCCTGGGTGGTGGTGGCGGCTGCGATGCCCGGACGCTAACAGTCCGATCGGAGCCCTTCAATACCTTTGCAAGGTTTCCATGTCGTATCGGTCGGAAGATTTTCAATCAGATCTTGCAAGTCGGCTTTCGGGGTTGCTAGCGTCCTGCCCCGTCGGCACCCTCGCCGACCTGGAGCAAGGTGGTTGACCATGGAGATCTCTCGGCGCGGCGTCCTCAGAGCCGGCGGAGCCCTCGCGGCCGGAGCGGGCCTCACCGGCCTGGCGGCCTGCAGCGGCAGCGGCACCGGCGGCAACGGCGGCGGAACCAAGGGCGACCCGAACAAGGGCGAGATCACCGTCTGGAGCTGGAACGGCCCCGCGGCCGAACTGAAGGCGCTGACGCCCGCCTTCAACGCCCAGCACCCGGACATCAAGGTCACCGTCGAGGACATCGGCAACCCGGCGATCTGGGACAAGATCACCACCGGCCTGGCGGCCGGCGGCGCGGGCCTGGCCGACGTGCTGCACATCGGCGTCGACTACCTGCCCGGCTACGTGGAGAAGTTCCCGAGCGGCCTCGCCGACCTGTCCGAGCTCGGCGCCGGCCAGTACAAGGACGCCTTCGCACAGGGCCTGTGGGCGACCGTCACCTCCAAGAACGGCCGGGTCAACGCCCTTCCCTGGGAGGCCAATTCGGCCGGCTTCTACTACCGTGCCGACATCTTCGAGCAGGCCGGCGTCGACGTGAAGTCGCTCAACACCTGGGACGACACCGTCGAGGCCGGAAAGACCATCAAGGCCAGGACCGGCAAGTACCTGCTCGGCATCGACAAGCCCGCCTCCGTCCCGGACGCCGCCAACTTCTTCCAACTGCTGCTCCAGCTCCAGGGCGCGTTCTACTTCGACCTCGACGGCGGCATCACCCTCGACTCGCCCGAGTCGATCAAGGCCATGACGCTGATCAAGCGGCTCAACGACGCCGGCCTGGTCGCCGACCTGTCCGGCGGCTGGAACGCCCTGATCTCCTCCATCAAGGCCGGCACCTCCGCCGTGATCCCCTACCCGACCTGGTTCGGCGGCGTCATCGAGGAGACCGTCCCCGAGGAGAAGGGCAAGTGGGGCGTCCGGCTGCCCCCGGCGATGCGCCCGGGCGGCAGCACCGCCGCCACCGTCAACTCCACCCACCTCGCGGTCTCCGGCACCAGCAAGGCACAGGCCGCCGCGTTCACGTTCGTCGAGTTCGTGCTCACCAGGCCCGCGAACCAGGTGAAGATCTACCAGGACAAGGGCATCGCCCCCGCCCTGATGAAGGCCTACGACGACCCGGTGTTCCACACCCCGTCCGCGTTCTTCGGCGGCCAGCAGAAGGGCGAGGTGTTCCTGGCGGCGCTCAAGGCCCCGTCCCCGGCCTACAACTACAGCTCCGACTACGCCCGCGCGCTCAAGGTCGTCACCGACGCCCAGACCAAGGTGCTGCTCAAGGGCGCCGACCCGGCCGAGGTGCTGAAGCAGGCCGCCGACCAGCTCGCCCAGCAGACGGGCCGCAAGGTCGTCCGATGAGCACCGCCACCACCGAGCGGCCCACCGGGCGGCGGCCCGCCCCCCGGCCGGGGCCGTCCCGCCCGCTCGGCCGACGGCTCGCCCCCTACGGCTTCGTGCTCCCGGCCGTCGTGCTGTTCGCCGCGTTCAAACTCTACCCGATCGCCTGGTCCTTCCTGCTCAGCCTGTACAAGAGCGTCGACGGCGTCGACACCTTCGTCGGCGGCGACAACTACGCCCGACTGCTCCGGGACCCGCTGTTCCGGACCGCGCTGAAGAACACCGGCATCGTGCTGGCCGTCCAGGTCCCGGTGATGCTGGCCCTGGCGACCGGCCTGGCCGTCGCCTTCAACTCCCGCGTCCTGCGCGGCCGGACGCTGTTCCGGCTGGGCTTCTTCCTCCCGATGGTGACCGGCCTGGTCGCCTACGGCGTGATCTTCTCGGTGCTGCTCAACGAGAAGTACGGCCTGGTCAACTGGCTGCTCCAGCAGGTCGGCATCGGCGCGGTGCCGTGGCTGACCGACCCGCTGTGGGCCAAGCTCTCCCTGGCCCTCGCACTGACCTGGCACTACACCGGCTACAACGCCGTCATCCTGCTGGCCCGCCTGCAGTCGATCCCCGCCGAGCTCTACGACGCCGCCGCCGTCGACGGCGCCGGCCCCTGGAAGACCTTCCGGTACGTCACCCTGCCCGGCCTGCGCCCCGCACTGCTGCTCACCACGGTGCTCTCCACCATCGGCACCCTGCAGATCTTCGACGAGCCGTGGATCCTCACCCGCGGCGGCCCCGACAACGCGACCCTCACCATCGGCGTCTACCTGTACCAGAACGCCTTCAGCTACTTCGACTTCGGCTACGCCTCGGCCATCGCCTACGCCCTGGCCGTCCTGATCGGCATCCTCGGGCTGGTCCAGTTCAAGGTGCTGGGAGACAAGTCATGACGCCCGCCACCCCCGCCCGCCGCCGTACCAAGGGCGCCCCCGGCAGCCTGCGCAACAGCATCACGCTGACCTGGGGCCTGGCCCTCGCGCTCGCCGCCGTGCTGCTCCCGTTCTACTGGCTGGTCGTCGGCGCCACCCGCAGCAGCGCCGAGATCTTCGACTCCCCGCCGCCGCTCACCCCCGGCGGCCACCTGCTGGACAACCTGCAGAGCCTCCAGGACACCGCGCAGTTCGGCCGGGTCGTGCTCAACTCGCTCGGCATCGCCGCCGTCTACACGCTGTGCGCGGGCACCGTCTGCACGCTGGCCGGCTACGCCTTCGCCAAGTACCGCTTCCGCGGCCGCGACCTGCTCTTCGGCGTGCTGATGCTCGGCCTGGTCGTGCCCGGCCAGGTCACCCTCGTCCCGCTGTTCAAGCTGATGGGCGAACTGGAGTGGCTGAACACCTACCAGGCGGTGATCCTGCCCAACCTGGCGCTGCCGTTCGGCATCTTCCTGATGCGCCAGTCCATGGGCACCGTCCCCGACGAACTCCTGGACTCCGGACGGGTCGACGGCTGCGGCGAGTTCCGGCTCTTCGTCAAGGTCGTGCTGCCGCCGATGCGGCCCGCGCTCGCCGCGCTCGGCATCTTCCTGTTCCTGTTCCAGTGGAACGACTTCGTCTGGCCGCTGATCGTGCTGCGGGACAGCGCCTCGCTGACCGTCCCCGTCGCGCTGGCCTCGCTCAAGGGCGTCGTCAACACCGACTACGGGGCGATCCTGGCCGGCACCGCCGTCGCCGCGATCCCGATGGCCGTCGTCTTCCTCGCCCTGCAGCGCCACTTCGTCTCCGGCCTGCTGGCCGGTGCCGTCAAGGAGTAACCACCGTGACCCCCCTGGCCGTTGAGGCCGTGACCACCGCCGAACTCGCCCCCGCCCGGTTCGCGCCGCTGCTCGACACCGTCGAGATCGCCGTGCTCGCCGACGGCGCGGACACCGGCTGGAGCCTCGACGGCGCGGACCCCGCCCGCAGCCCCGACCGGGCCGGGCCGGACGTCCGCGTGCTGCGGATCGACGCCCCCCGGGCCGCCGTCGAGGTCAGGCTCAGCGTCCCGCTCGGCGACACCGCCGGCTACTGGCAGCCCGGCGCCGACTGGCGCCGCACCCCGGTCGCCGACTGGGAGGGACGGGCCCGGGTCAGCCTGGTCAAGGGCCTCGCCGCCGGGTGCCTGCACGACGCCACCGGCGCCACCCTGCTGACCTTCGCCACCGCCGACCCGGTGCCCGAGGCCGCCCTGCGCTACGGCGTCTCCGAGGAGAACGACACCCACGTCGTCCACCTCCACCTGCCGCCCTCGGACGAACCCCACCGCCTGCTGTTCGTCCCGCGCGCCCGCTCCGTCGCCGCCGCCCTGCGCCCGCTGCGCGCCTGGTACGCCGCCCGCGTCGACCCGCTGCCGGTCCCCGAGGCCGCCCGCGTCCCGCTCTGGTGCACCTGGTACGCCTACAACCAGGCGGTCACCGCCGACGAGGTCGCCCGGCAGGCCCGGCTCGCCGCCGAACTCGGCTTCGGCGCCCTGATCCTGGACGACGGCTGGCAGCGCCACGGCCACGGCCGCGGCTACGCCGGTGTCGGCGACTGGCTCCCCGACGCGGACAAGTTCCCCGACCTCACCGCGCACGTCGCCGAGGTCCGCGCCACCGGCCTGCGCTACCTCGCCTGGGTCGCCCCGCTGCTGCTCGGCCCCGAGGCCGACTGCCACGCCGCCTGGGCCCCGTACGCCACCCGCGCCGCCGGCGTCCCCGGCGCGCACGTCCTCGACCCCCGCCACCCCGAGGTCCGGGCGCACCTCGTCGACACCTGCGTCCGCCTGGTCCGCGACCACGGCCTCGACGGCCTCAAGGTCGACTTCCTGGACGAGGCGATGGTCTACGCGGACGACGGCGGCGCGGACGTCGGCCGGGCCCTGCTGACCCTGCTCGGCGAGCTGCGCGCCGCGCTCCTCGCCGTCCGCCCCGACCTGCTGCTGGAGCTCCGCCAGCCCTACGTCGGGCCCGCGATGGCCGAGTTCGGCAACATGCTGCGCTCCTTCGACTGCCCGGCGGACTCCACCGCCAACCGCGTCCGCACCCTGGACACCGCGCTGGTCGCGGTCGGCGGCGCCGTCCACAGCGACCCGCTGATGTGGGAGGCCGGCGCGCCCGTCGAGGCCGCCGCCCGCCAGCTGATCGGCGCCCTGCACGCCGTCCCGCAGGTCTCGGTCCGCCTCGACACCCTGCCCGCCGAACACCTCGACGCGCTCCGGTTCTGGCTCGCCCAGTGGCGCCGGCTGCGGCCCCAACTCCTGGACGGCACGGTCGAACCCGGCCGCCCCGACGAGCAGTACACCCTGGTCGAATCGGTCGCCGACGGCGTCCGGGTGGTCGACGTGCACAGCGAGCGGGCCGTGCCGGTGCGCTGCGCCGGACACGCCGAAACCGTGCTGGTCAACGGGAGTTCGGCGCCCCGCCTGGTGCTGGACGTGCTGGACGGCCCGCACGCCGTCGAGATCGCGGTGCACGGCCCGGACGGCCGTATCATCGAACGGGTCCAGACCACTCTCGCCCCCGGCCTGTGCAGCCTCCCGGTGCCGCGGACGGGTCTGGCGCGGATCTCCGGCGACGCTCCGGCGGCGGGTGGCCCGGCCCGGTGACGAACGTGACGGACCGTCCGGCGAGGAAGGGTGAGGGCATGAGGATCGGGATCAGGGCATGAAGATCGGGATCGTGGAGATCGCCGCGCAGGCGGGCGTCAGCGAGGCGACCGTCAGCCGGGTGATCAACCGTCGGCAGGGCGTGGCGAAGAAGACCCGCGACGCGGTCGAGCAGGCGATGGCCGAGCTCGGCTACGAGCGCGCCGTGGAGGGCCAGCTGGTCGCGGTGATCACCGAGCACGTCTCCAATCCGTTCTTCGCCGACGTCGCGGAGCGGATCGAGTCGGCGCTCGCCCCGCACGGCCTGAAAACCGTCCTGTGCCCGGCCTTCGCGGGCGGCGTGCAGGAGCCCGAGTACATCTCCGCCATCATCGACAAGGGCATCGCCGCGGTGGTGTTCCTGTCTGCGTCCAACACCGTCGAGGGCGTCGACACCGAGATCTACGAGATGCTGCGCTCGCGCCGCATCCCCTATGTCGGGGTGAACGGTGAGTTCGCCGACGGGGTGCCGGTGCCGGTGTTCTCCACCGACGACCGGCTGGCCGCCGAACTCGCCGTCGACCACCTGCACCGGCTCGGGCACCGGGCGATCGGGATGGTCTCCGGTCCGGCCGGCAACCATCCCGCCGACCGGCGGGTGCGGGGTTTCCTGGACTCGATGGCCCGGCGCGGCATCCCCGACGCCGAACGGCTGGTGGTCCGCCAGTCCTACACCGTGGAGGGCGGCCAGGCCGCGGCGGGCGCGCTGCTCGGCCTCGGGGCCACCGCGATCGTCGCCGCCAGCGACTGGATGGCGCTCGGCGTGATCCGCGGCGTGCGGCGGCTGGGCCGGGCGGTGCCCGAGGAGGTGTCGGTGGTCGGCTACGACGGGTCGATGATCACCGAGTTCACCGACCCGCCGCTGACCACCGTCCGCCAGCCCGCCGACCGCCTCGCCCTGGAGGTCGGCCGCAGCGTCCTCGCCCTGGTCGGCAACCGCGACACCCCCACCGGCGAACTCCTCTTCGACCCCGAACTGGTGATCCGCGCCACCACCGCCCCCGCGCCCGCTAGGTGACGGACCGTCAGAACTCCAGGTCGACCGCCAGTGGGCGGTGATCGGAGACCGCGAACCGGGGCAGCCCGACCGGGACGGCGGTGTGCGGGCCGAGACCGGCCGCGAGCAGGTGGTCGAGCTGGGCCCGCGGCCGGTGCGCGGGGAAGGTCCGGGCGCGCAGCAGTGCGCGCCAACCGTCGTGCGGGGCGGCGGACCGGAGCACCGAGACCGGCACCGCCCCCGGCAGGTTGAAGTCGCCGAGCAGCAGGTGCGGGCCCGGCAGCCCCGCCAACCAACGCCGCAGGGACAGCAGTTGGCGGACGTTCCAGCCCGGGACGAAGGACAGGTGCACCGCTACCGCCGTGAACGGCCCGCCCGGGCCGCGCAGCACGGCGGCCAGCGCCACCCGGGGATGGTCGCGCACTACCCGCAGCCCCGGGCCGCCCGGTCCACCCGCCGCGGGCAGCGGCACCGTCAGCGGCGGCTCGCCGAACCGGCGGGCCTGCCAACCCAGCACCGGCAGCCGGGAGTACAGCGCGACGCCGTGCGACGGACTCCCGCCGGACGCGCCGCCGTGCGACGGACTCCCGCCGGAAGCGCCGCCGTGCGCCGGGCCGCCGCCGGAACCGCCGCCGTTCGGCCCGTGCACCCGCAGCCCCCGGACGGCCGGGTCGCGCACCCAGGACCGGCCCGGCACCGCCCGGGCGTGGAACGCGGTGGCGTACCGCCAGTGCCGGGCCCCGGCCGCCCCGGCCAACTCCCGCGCCTGGTCCACCCCGCCGGAGCGCTCCTGCCCGCGGTCCAGCTCCTGCAGCGCCAGCACGTCCGCGTCCAGCACGGCGACCGCCTCCGCCAGTGGCGACAGGTCGACCGCCCCCGACGGCCCGTCGGCGGACGGGCACCGCCCGTGCAGCACGTTGAAGGTGGCGAGGCGCAGCGGCGCGGCGACGGTTCCGGTCACCCGCCGGACGCTACCGCACCCCGGTGGCCGGGGGAGGGGAGGTCAGAGCTGCCAGGCCCGCAGGCTGTTCCGGGTGACGGCCAGCAGCCGGCCCGGGCCCAGGGGATGGACGGCCGCGACCCGGTGCCCGATCCGTTCCCGGTGCCCGGTGCGTCGGGCCGGTCCGGCCGGTCCGGCCGGGGCGCCCGGCAGTTCCTGGCCCGGCACCCGGAGCAGCGCGCCGTCCTCCAGGGCCACCGCGACCCCGGTCGGCGTTCCCACCACCCCCGCCGTCACCGGCCGTTCCCGCACCGCGACCCGCTGCCGGGGCGTGCCGTCCAGCGGGTCGACCCCGACCCAGCCGCCACCGCCGCCGCAGCGCCGCTCGCGCAGCCACAGCAGGCCGTCCGCGCGCAGCGGCGCCCCGCCCAGCAGGGCGTTGCGCTGCGGCCGCAGCACCTCCACCGCCCGCCCCGTCCGGGACAGCACCACCACGCTCCGGCTGCCGCACACCGCCGCGCACCGGTCCTCGTCCAGGACGGTGAACACCGTCCCGCTGTCCGCCCCCGCGAGCGGCAGCGGCAGCAGCCAGGACGCCGTCTCCCGGCCGGTGCGCGGGTCCAGCAGCCAGGCCCGGGTGCCGTCGCCGAGCAGCAGCCCGCCCGCCCAGGCCGCCGGCAGTTCGGTCCGGACGGGTGCGGGGGCCCGCCACAGCGGCCGCCCGTCCGCCAGCGCGAACGCGGCCGGCGCCGTGTACCCGCGCCACCCTCCCGTCAGCACCACCCCGTCCAGCACCGTCAGGTGGCCGCTGCAGCGCGCCAGTTCGGCCTGCCACAGCAGCGCGCCCGACGCCAGGGCGAAGCAGCTCAGCACCGGCCGGTCCTGCGGCAGCGCCAGCACCCGGTCACCGGCCACCACCAGCGCCCGCGGCCACGTCCCCAGCGGCACGTCCCAGCCCGGCGACCCGTCCGCCGCGTCCAGGCAGACCAGCCGGCTGTGCCGCTCGTGCACCAGCACCCGGCCGCCCGCCACGCACAACCGCGAGTGCGCGCCCCGCTGGTGCAGCACCCGTTCCCACAGCTCCACGACCACCACGACCGCCTTCCCCCGTACCCGGCCGACCCGGTCGGCGCCCACCGACCGGCGAACCGAGCAGAATACGGCAGCACCCGCCGCCGACCTGACGGCGGGTCGGCAGCGGAGCGACAGTGCGCCGACAGCGATCCGGTAGCGATCCGGCAGCGGGGTGCGCGACGGTGGAACCAGGACGGGGCGGGGCGCCCCGCGACACCACGGACAGGCAGGGGACGACAATGGACGAGACGCTGGTCGCACGGATGCGCGCGTACTTGGCCGCCGGACTCACCATGGACCTCGACACGCTCGACGCGATGTACGACCCGGAGTTCGAGAACGTCCGGACCGACGAGCAGGGACAGGTCGCGGTGCTGACCAAGGCCCACTTCATGGCCCGCTTCCGCGCGCTGCAGGCCCAGGGCACGCCGATCGGTGAGGACGTCGACGACGTGCGCTTCCTGCACACCGCCCTGGACGGCGACCGCGGCACCCTGGTCATGCACCGCGAACAGGACGGCGAACCCGGCCGCTACCTCTTCGTCTGGCGCCGCGAGAACGGCCGCTGGACCACCCTGCTGCGCGAGTACACCTTCGAACGCGACGTCACCCCGCTGCTGAAGCTGCTCGCCGCCGCCGGGCAGCCCTCCTGACGGTCCGTCAATTGCTGGACCCGGTCAGGGCAGCAGTCCCGGGCGCGGCCCGGCCGGGTCGGTGAGGCGGCGCAGGAAGGACAGCACCCCCGCGGTGCCCGTCGCGTACGGGAAGGACGTCCGGGTCAGGGTGGGGTCGGGGAAGTCCGGGCGGTCCGCCGGGCCGGCGCTGCGGGTCAGCAGCAGTGCGGCGACGGATCCGGCGGCGGTGCGGAACTCCTCGCTCTCCGGCGCGAGTTCGAGCATCAGCTCGCCGACGCCCGCCAGGCCGCAGCAGCGGGTGACCAGCGGCATCCGGGGGGCGAGCGCGAGGCAGGCGCGGGCGCAGCGCTCCGCGAGGAGGCGCAGCGAAGGATCGGCCAACTGCCCGGCGGCGCGGGCCAGGACGGTCCCGATGCCCGCCAGGCCGCGGCACCAGGAGCCGTAACGGCGGCTGGCGGACGGCGAGTTCGCGGCCGCCAGCAGGTCGGGGACGGTGGCGGCCAGGTCGGCGCAGGCCCGTTCGGCGTCCCGGAGGGCGTCCTGGCTGCCGGTGGCGCGGGCGTGGGCGAGCAGGAAGTACGCGACCCCGGCGTCCCCGTGCGCCAGCCCCTGGGCGAGCGCGGCGTCCCCGGGCCGGGGCGCGGCCACGGGCGTGAGCCGGGCCCGGCCGGTGCGCAGGCGCCGGTGGCAGTCGGCGGCCACCGCGAGGTGCGCGGCGGGGTCGGCGTGCGCTCCAGCGGGGTCGGCGTGTGTTCCGGGGCGCGGTCCGGTGCGGTCGACGTGTGCTCCGGTGCGCGGTCCGGTGCGGCCGGTGGGTGCTCCGGTGCGGGCTTCGGCAGTGTCGGACTTGCTTGCCCGGGCGGCGAGTCGGGCCAGCAGGAGGTGGCCGAGGCCGGTGCCCGCGAGGCCGTCGATCAGGTCGGCCTCCGGGAGGCTGCCGTCCGGGCGGTGCTCCGGCAGGGCGGGGGCGGTGAACGGCGCGGGGGTGCCGGCGGCGGCCAGGAACAGGTCGACGCCCGTCCGCCCCGAGTACAACCCCGGCTCCAGGACGCGGGATTGGCGCCCCGTCCAGTCGGCGAGCCGGGCCACGGCCGCGGGCACGCCCGGGCGGTGCAGGTGCTGGAGGAGCTCCAGGCCCAGCCCGGCGCTGCCGCCGTAGAGGTCGATCGGGGTCGGGACGGCGCTGCGGGCGGACAGCTCCGGGTCGGCGATCCGGTGCGCCTCGGTGACGCAGTACCGGACAGTGTGCTCGACGACCGCTTCGAGCAGCTCGGGGTCCGGGGCGGCGGACCTCCTTCCGGGCGGCGCCGGTCGAAGGGGCGTGGGGAAGCAGTCGCGCAGGGCGGCCGCGGTCGCGGTGCGGGTGGCCGGGTCGGGGTGGGTGAGTCCGGCCAGGGCCGCGCGCAGCGCCCGGTGGGCGGGGCCGGGGAGGGCGAACTCCAGGCAGGCGAGGGTGCGTTCGCGGTTGACGGACCGGTCCGGGTCGAGCACCACCGGGTCCAGGCCGGTCGCCGCGAAGTGCAGCGTCATGCCCAGGGCGTAGAGGTCGTCGGCGGGTCGGGCCGGTGCGCCCGGGCGCAGGACGGGTTCGCTGTACCCGGGGGTGGCGCCCTCCGGTCCGCGGCCGTGGACCGAGCTGATCCCGAAGTCGACCAGGTGGCACCGGCCTTCGGCGTCCAGCACCACGTTGTCCGGCTTGACGTCGCGCACCACCACGCCCCGGCGGTGGATGCCGTCCAGCAGGCCCAGCAGCCGGTCGGCGAGCGCGGGCAGGGTGCGCGGGTCGGGCCCCCGGCCGTTCGCGGCGGCGGGGGCGGCGGGGTAGGGGCCGCCGGTGAGCACGTCGCGGCGCAGGTCGCGCTCGCCGCAGGAGGTCGTCACCAGGTACTCGTCGGCCCGGTGCCGGAAGTAGTCGAGGGCGCGCGGGACGCCGTCGGCGCCGTCGAGCGCGGTCAGCACGGCGTGCTCGTTGCGCAGCCGGTCGCGGGTGTCGGCACCGGTCTCGTCCTCGGCGACGTACGCGCGGGCCTGCTTGACCACCACGGCCCGGCCGGTGGCGAGTTCGACGGCCCGGTACACGTTGCCCTGCGCCTTGCGGGCGATGCCGGCGGTGACGCGGTAGCGGCCGCCGCCGAACCCGGCGCGGTTCTCCGGAGCCGGAGCCGGAGCCGGACCCGGAGCGGGGGCGGGGGCGGGGCGGCCGAACGGGTCCTCGGCCCAGGGCGGGCAGCGGTAGGCGGTGCCGGCCAGGCCGTCGAAGAGGCGGCCGTCGGGGCCGGTCATCACCGACTCCAGGCGCCCGGTGCGGCCGGTGCGGTACTCGGCGGTGAACGGCCCGTAGCGGTAGTAGACCGGCGCGTCCGGATCGACCCGGCGGTCGCTGACGATCGGCGGGCCCTCGTGGCCGCCCAGGACGGCGACCAACTCGGCGGCGAGCGGCAGCAGTTCGTCCGGCGCGGGGTAGAGCGTCATCGCCTTGCCGACCGAAGCGCTGTTGGTGGCACCGGAGTTGAGGGCCCGCAGGGTGTCCCGGTCGCGGGCCCACTTGGCGTGGCAGACGTGCCGTTCGAGCACCGGCAGGACCAGGGCGGTGACGGCGTCCAGGGTGGCGGGGCGGGCGGAGACGTGGAGCTTCCACCCGTGGTCCATCGCCGGCATGCGCGGATCGGTCAGGTACGACCAGGTGTCGTCGGACCAGGGCCGGCGGCCGGCGATGGACCCGGTCACGTCAGGAGTTGCGGTCGTCGCAGGCGAAGCGCGTGGTGGCGGTCACCCACGGGTCGGCGAGACAGGCCGTGGGGTCGAGGTCCGCGCGGTCGTCGTCCTCGAACAGCAGGGTCTCGTCGTCCAGGGCGAGCGGCCCCGCGTCGCGGATCTCGGTGAGGGTGGCAACGGGCATGTGACGCCTCCAGGTCGTGTCGCGCGTCCGGCCGTTCCGCGGGGTCGCGGCGGCCGTGGGACGGGGCGGCCGGGTCGGGCCGCGGTCCCGGAGGATGAAGGTAGGGAGGAATGGTGAACCTGACAAGGGGTCAGGTTGCCCGGGCTTCACCGAACGGTCACATCCTGTGCGAATCCCCGGGGCGCGGCCCCTCGCCCGGGGGCGTCGCCGGGACGGCGGCGAGGGCGGCCCGGCCGACCCGGGTCAGGACGACGGCCCAGGCGAGGCCGAGCAGCCCGATCAGGATGACCACCAGCCCCGACGCCAGGTGGCCCCACCCGAGCCGCTCCGGCAGCAGGGCGCGGCCGGTCCGGTCCGGCGCCACCAGCACGGTGATCGGGTCGCCGGGGGAGAGGTTCCGGGGCGCGTCGCTCGGCAGCTCGACCCGCCGGACGTCCGGCGCGGAGACCGTCAGCTCCCGCGCCCGCGGCCCGCTCGCGGGCACCGCGTACGACACGTCCAGCACGGTGCCGGCGACTCGCTCGGCGTCCCGGTAGCGGTAGTGCGCCGCCACTTCCGGGCCGAGCAGCAGCAGACCGACCAGAATGATCAGCGGACCACCGATCAGTGCGATCACCGTACTGCGACTCACGCGAACCTCCCCGGTGCGGCGTACGAAGCATCGGCCGATCATCGTACGCCCGCCCGCCGGACCGTACGCCCGCCCGCCGGACCGTCCGCCCGTCCGTCGGACCGCCCGCCCGTCCGTCGGACCGCCCGCCCGTCCGTCCGTCCGGGAGATCCGCTTCCGCTCGGCGGACCCGCGTTGCCAGCATCGGCGCGCCGCGACTGGCGAGAGGTGGAGCACCACCGGGGAGCGGCAACAGCACGACGGGACCGGCACCGTCCGCCTGGGTGTCCTCCGAAGCCGATCCATCGACTTCACGGAGGGGGCCGTCCATGGACCTTCGGTACGGCATCAACCCGCAGAACACCCGCGCCCACGTCGAACCGCTGCACCCCGGCGCCGACCTGCCGCTGCGCCTGCTGCAGGGACAGCCCTCGTACATCAACCTGCTGGACGCGCTCAACTCCTGGCAGCTCGTCAGCGAGGCCGCCGCCCTGCTCGGCCGCCCCGCCGCCGCCTCCTTCAAGCACGTCTCCCCGGCCGGCGCCGCCCTGGCCGGGCCCGTCGACGCCACCGCCGCCGCCCTGTACGGCGTCGACCCCGCCACCGTCGGACCGCTCACCGCCGCCTACCTGCGGGCCCGCGACGCCGACCCCAAGTCCTCGTACGGCGACTTCGCCGCCGTCTCCCACGAGGTCGACCTCGAACTCGCCGACCTGCTCGCCCGGGTCGTCTCGGACGGCATCGTCGCCCCCGGCTACGCGCCCGGCGTGCTGGACGTCCTGGCCCGGAAGAAGAACGGGCGCTTCCTCGTCCTGGCCGCCGACCCCGGCTTCGTCCCGCCCGCCACCGAGGCCCGCGAGGTACACGGCCTGCGCCTCGTGCAGGACCGCGACCCCCACCCGCCGACCGCCGGGCTGCTCGCCGACGTCCGGGTCGGCACCCTGACGGAAAGCGCTTGCACGGACCTGCTGCTGGGCCTCACCGTACTGCGGTACACCCAGTCCAACTCGGTCTGCTACCTGCGCGACGGGATGGCCCTCGGCATCGGTGCCGGTCAGCAGTCCCGGGTCGACTGCACCCGGCTGGCCGGGGCCAAGGCCGACACCTGGTGGCTGCGCCGCCACCCCGCCGTCCGCGCCCTGGACTTCCGCCCCGAGGTGCGCCGCCAGGACCGGATCAACTGGCAGATCCGCCACCTGGAGGGCGACCTGACCCCCGACGAGCGGACCCGCCTCGCCGCCGCCCTGCACGGCGGCGCGCCCGCCCCGCTCGACCCCGCCGCCCGCGCCGCCTGGCTGTCCCGCCGCACCGGCCTCTCCTACGTCTCGGACGGCTGCCTGCCCTTCCGCGACAACGTCGACCACGCCGCCCGGCACGGCGTCACCGCGATCGCCGAACCCGGCGGCTCACTGCGCTCCGCCGAGGTCGAGGCCGCCTGCGCCGAACACGGCATCGCCCTCGTGCACACCGGCCGACGGTTGTTCCACCACTGACGGACCGTCAGGCGGCCGGTTGCGGGAGCAGATCGGTCCAGGCGCGCTGCTCGGGAGTGTCCGGGACGGCCAGGCCGCGGGCCCGGGCGATCAGCCCCCAGGCGGTGTCGGCGTCGGTGCCGGTCAGGACCAGGACGGCCGCCGCCAGCAGCGAGGACCGGCCGATGCCCGCCCGGCAGTGCGTGACGACGTGCCCGCCGGCCCGCAGGCGCTCCGTCAACTCCCGGACGGCGGGCAGGACTTCGGCGGGCTCCGGGGTGGTGCGGTCCGGTATCGGGAGCGCGACGAAACGCAGCCCGGCGGCCCGAGCCAGCTCCGCCTCCGAGGTCAGCCCGAGCTCGGCGTTCTCGGCGGGCGTGAGCGCGCTGACCAGGTCGGTCACCCCGGCGGCGGCCAGCCCGGCCAACTCCCCGGCCAGCCAGTCGCCGCCGCGCGGCCGGGCCATCGTGCTGAGCCGGCCCGGCCCGGGCCGCTCGACGGTGAACAGGGTGGGACGCATGACGGAACCTCCGGTCGGTGGGTGCCTGCTGCGGGGCGTCAACAACCGGAGGCGGCACGGCAGTCGACGCGGCGTCGGCTCCGGTACCCGGCCGTCGCAGCGGGCCTCCGGGCGGTGACGCCGGGGGAGACGTCGACCGGCCCGCACGTACGGAGAGCGGGGCCCTGCGGTCGACGGCGCAGACCATAGCACCCCGGCGGGGGCGGCCGGTCGCGCGGTCTCAGCGCGTCGCGCCGGGCGCTGCCACCGTGCAGGTCACCACGTCTGCTTCGGCATCGGCGGCCGGGCCCGGGTAGTGGCCCCGGCGCCCTTCCCGGAGCCGGTCGGTGCCGGTGCCGGGGGGCCTGCGCGGTGGTGAGGCGGCCGGGGCGGTGCCGTTCGACCCCCGTGACGGTGTCGTCGAGCGCGCGGTGCGCCTCGTCGTCCTCGAAGAGGAAGATGGCCGGCCCCAGGGCGATCGGGCCGTCGTGGCGGACGGTGGACCTCTTCCGCCCGGGGCACATCTGCGAGCCGTCGTCGGTCGGCACGGTGACCAGCACGTCGGGCTGGAGGTCCAGGAGCGCCTGGCGGCAGCGGCCGCAGGGCGCGATGAGGCCGTGCCCGCGCTCCGCGCCGCGGCGATGGTGACGAGCGGTCCGGCGCCCGCCGTCGCGGCGCCCAGCACGACGAGTTCGGCGCAGGGCCCGCCGGTGAAGTGGTAGACGTTGACGGCCGTGTGGATGCGACCGGCGGAGTCCAGCGCGGCTGCGGCCACGGTGTGGTCGGGGTCACCGCCGAGACCGGCGGCGAGCCGCTCCGCCGCCTCGACGGCGCGTCATGCGGGCTCGAAGAGCTGCATGGTGGCCATGCCGCCGACCCTACCGGCGGGGCCCGAATGCGGTACGTGGGGCGCTTCTTGCCCGATGCACGCCGCAGCGACCCTCAGCTGGTTTTCAGGCGCTCCATGAATTCGGTGACGCCGTCCACCTTCCGGTACTGCTGGAAGGTGGGAACGAGGTCTCGGACCAGGGCGATGCACCGATCGGCTCCGAACCGGGTGGCCAGGTCCAGGGACTCGTTCGTTGCCGCCAGGGCCTGTTCCACCTGCTCGGACTCCAGCAGGCTGCGTGCGGCGTAGGCGAGGAAGATCCCGCGCGTCTTGCCCCGGGTGGGGGGCAGCAGGCCCATGCCCTCGGTGATGCGCACATGGGCCTCGTCGCTCCGCCCGAGGTCGAGGAGGCACTGTCCGGAGTCCACGGCGAGGTCGGCCGGGCTCATCCACGCGCACCACCCGGGGGCGGGGTCCTGTACGGTGCGGGCCAGTTCGCTCTCGGCGGCGGACAGGTCTCGGAAGCAGTTGGCCCTGCCACCGAGCGCCGCGTGGGCTCGCGCCCTCCGGAGGAACAGGAGCGACCGCGCGGTGGGGTGGTCGGTGCGGGACAGGGCGCTGTCCAGGAGGTCGAGTGAACTGTCCGGCTGGCTGAGCCAGTTGCGCTGGTACGCGAAGTCGGAGAGGACACCGGCACCGAAGTCCCGGTCATCGGCGGCATGGGCGGAGTGGAGGGCAGCGGCCCACAGTCGTTCGGCTGCCGAGTGCTGTCCCTGGTCGAACCGGTACCAGCCGCAGGCCGTGGCCAGGGAGGCAGCGAGCTGGTGCAGCCGCTTGCCGGTGTGCTCGGTATAGGTGCCGCTCTCGATCAGGTCGGTGACGGTCGCCAGGTGGGCGTCCATCAGTTTGTTGGTGTGCTGGCGCTGTTCGGTGGGCAGCGAGGTCAGCTGGACGCTGGTCGTCTCCAGCCAGGCCACCAGGTCGTCGTCCACCTGCTTGCCGTCGAGCGCGGAGGCGAGGCGACCGGGCTCGATCTGCGCCCACTGGATGGCGAGACCGGACAGGGACAGGGCGCCGATGGTCAGGAAACTTCGACGGTCCATGGCTTTGCTCTGGGCCTCTCGTAGTGCTTGAACGGTGTACGCGGAGCCCAGTGGCAGGAGTTCTTCGCGGCCGGGCAGCCAGTCCGGCCAGCCGTAGTGGTCCACGTCCTCCAGGGGAACGTTGAACGCCTGGGCCATCAGGAGCTGGGATTCCGGGGAGGGCCGCCTGCCCGCCTCCCATTTGCTGATCCGCTGGCGGTCCGTCCCCGAGCGCAGTCCGTGACGCCGGGCCGCACGGTGCATCCGCACGGCGAGGTCGGTCTGGGACCATCCGCGCTGGTCGCGGGCGTACACCAGGGGGTGCCGGATCGGATCTTCCACGCGCGCCATCCCATCATCGGCGGTGGACCGCACCCTAGCGGGCGCGAGGGGCGGGACTACACCGGAACTACAGATAACGCCTGTTCGCCGTATGCGAGTTGACGTTTCCTATCGGTACCGAACGTTCCTGCTCCCAGATGGAAGGAGTCCGTTCATGAAGCGGCGAGCCGCCATCATCGGCCTGGGGCACCAGGCTCTGGAAGACCACCTCCCCGGTCTGGCCGCCTCCGGCCGGGCCGACCTGGTCGCCGTGTGCGACAGCGACCAGGGAATCCTGAAGGACCGTCAGTCGTCCCTGAACGTACCCGGCTTCACCGGTGTGGGGGAGATGCTGGACACCGTCCGGCCGGACTTCGTCATCGTCGCCGTCCCCCACCACGCCGGACGGGCCGTGGTCGAGGAGTGCGCCCGGCGAGGTGTGCACGTCCTCAAGGAGAAGCCCTTCGCCATCTCGACCACCGAGGCCATGGAACTCACCGAGATCTGCGACCGGGGCGGTATCGAGCTGATGGTCACGCTCCAGCGCCGCTTCAACCCGATCTACACCTCGGTCGTCCAGTTCCTCGACCAGATCGGCACCCCGTTCCTGATCGACGGCCGGTACACCTTCCACACCGACAGCCCCGGCTCCGGCTGGCGAGGGCAGGTGGCCACGGCCGGGGGCGGCTGCATCATCGACATGGGCTACCACATCGTTGACCTGCTGCTGTGGTACTTCGGCATGCCCAACCGGGTCATGACCGAGTTCTCCGCCACCGCCCAGCCCGCCGAGACCTACGACGCCGAGGACACCGCCGTCATCCAGGTCGGCTACGACAGCGGTCTGTACGGCTCCGTGCTGCTGTCCAGGTGGATGGCCCCCAAGACCGAGAAGCTCCACATCGTCGGCACCCAGGGCGCGATCGTGCTGACCAAGGACGCCGTCCAGCGCCTCGACCGCTACGGCACCACCGTGGAGGAACTGGCCCGACCCCAGGCTCCCGCCAGCGCCGCCACCGCCCAGATCGACCACTTCTGCCGTGTCCTGGACGGTGAGCGCGCCAACACCTCCCGCCCGCTCGACCACACGGACCACGCCGCGTTCGTCGCCGCCTGCTACGAGTCCAAGAACGCGAGCCGCTACGTCAACCCGAAGGAGATGCTGTGACCCACCGTCTCGCCCTGCTCGGCGGCACCCCCGAGATCACCCGGAGCGGCCCGCACTTCACCTGGCCCCCGATGGACAACGCCACCGAGAAGGCCGTCCTCGGCCAGCTCCGCACCGACATCTCCATCCCCGGCCGCAGCGGTGTCGTCGCCGACCTGGAGAACGCCCTCCAGGACTATTTCGGTGTCCGCCACGCCATCACCACCAGCTCCGGCACCGCAGCCCTGTACGCCGCCTACTGGGCCGCCCGGATCGGCCCCGGCGACGAGGTCATCGTCCCGGCCTGGACCTTCCACGCCACCGCCAGCCCCCTGTTCCACCTGCGGGCCGTACCGGTCCTGTGCGAGACCACCGAGGACGGCAACCTCGACCCCGCCCGGATCGAGGAGCTGATCACGCCCCGCACCCGCGCCGTCATGGTCACCCACCTGTGGGGCAGGCCCGCACCGATGGCCGCCATCAGGGCCGTCGCGGACGCCCACGAGCTGGCCGTACTGGAGGATGGCTCCCACGCCCACGGCGCGAGCATCGACGGCCAGAAGGTCGGCACGTTCGGGCTGGCCTCCGCGTTCTCCCTCAACGGCCCGAAGCCGCTGTCCGGCGGGGAGGGCGGCTTCGTCCTGACCGACGACGACGACACGTACCACCGCGTCATCACCTTCGCCCACTACAACAAGCGCGCCAAGACCGAGATCCCCAAGCGCCACCGCCTCGCCCCGTACGCGGTCACCGGTGCCGGACTCAAGCTCCGTATCCACCCGCTCGCCGCCGCCATCGCCCTTGACCAGCTCGGCCGCCTCGACGTCCACCTCACCGGCCGTGCCGAGATCGCCGCCCACCTCGCCCGGGAGCTGGCCCGTGTCCCCGGCCTGCACGTCGAACCGATCCCCGGAGGGGTGGTCCCGTCCTGGTACGGGTTGACGATGCTGTACCGGCCGGAGGAACTCGGAGGACTGCCCATCGAGAAGTTCCACGACGCCCTGCTCGCCGAGGGCGCGACCGCATACGACCGGCCCGGCTCCACCTGCCCGATGAACCAGCTCCCGCTCTACCAGCAGCCCAACCTGCTCTTCCCGGGGCACCCCCACTCCCACCGGCCCTACCGGCCGGGCATGTTTCCCGTCGCCGAGCACGCGCACCGGCACACGGTCAAGCTCCCGGTGTGGCACCGTAGTGCGGATCTGGAGACGGCCGAGGCGTACGTCCACGCGGCCGTCAAGGTCAGCGACCACTACAAGGAGCTTCCCAATCATGTTGTCAAGCCGCAGCCGTGACGGGAGGTGACAAGTGGTAACACTCTCCGTCACGGAGCATCGCCCACAGCACGTTGACCCGACGGCGAGCCAGGGCCAACACAGCTTGCTTGTGCCCCTTCCCTTCGCTCCGCTTCCGGTCGTAGTACGCCTTCGAGGCCGGGCAGCACCGCAGGCTGACCATGGCCGACAGGTACATGGCCCGCAGGAGCCCGCGGTGGTAGCGGCGGGGTCTGCGCAGGTTGCCGCTGACGCGCCCGGAGTCACGCGGCTGCGGGGCCAGGCCCGCGAAGCCGGCCAGGCGGTCCGCGCTGCCGAAAGCGTCCATGTCCCCGCCGGTCGTGGCGAGGAACTCAGCGCCGAGCTTGGGTCCCATCCCCGGCAGGCTTCTGATCACCTCAGCGTGCGGGTGCTCGCGAAACCGGGCCTCGATGAGGGCGTCGAGCTCGGCGATCTCCTCATCCAGGGCCATCACTCCCTTCGCGAGGCGGACCACCATGGCGGCGGCCAGCTTCTCGCCGGGCAGCACCGTCTGCTGGGCCTGGGCGGCATCGACAGCCGTCTTCGCAAGGGCGGAGGCACCACGGACCTTGCGGTTCTTCAGCCAGGTCTCGATCCGCTTGGCTCCCGCGCGGCGGATGGCCGCCGGGGTCTGGTATCCGGTCAACAGCATCACCGGTCCCTGGTTCGTCAGGTCCAGCACGCGCTCCAACGCGGGGAATATCTCAAGCAGTTGAGCACGAAGCCGGTTGATCTGCCGCGTCCGGTCGAAGACCAGGTCCAGACGCCGGGTGGTCAGGGTCCGCAGGTCGATCGCGATTTCGTCACCGGGCCGCAGCAGGCCCAGGTCCCGGCGGACGCGGGCCTGGTCGGCGATGACGAAGGCGTCCTTCGCATCCGTCTTCCCTTCGCCCCGGTAGGTGCCGGAGGCCCGGTGCACCGCCAGGCCGGTCAGGTAGGCGACGGGCTGGTCGTGGCCCACCAGCAGGCCGATCAGCAGGGCCGCGCCGCCGTGGTTGAGATCGACGGCCCACAGCACGTCCGTGGATATCGCCAGGACGTCGCCGATCAGGGCCAGAAGTTCGGCCTCGTCGTTGTGGACTCGGCGGGACAGCAGCCGCTCGCCCCGCTCGTTGATCACCACCGCGTGGTGGTCCGTCTTGCCGATGTCCACCCCGGCCCAGATCTCGGGCACGTTCCCCTCCGCCGTCTCGTCGTGCATCCATCCCGCAGACGACCTCGCCGGCGTTGCCCTACAGCAGCGATCGAGTCGCAGTTCCCAATTGGCGGTCGAGTCGTCGTGGGGCCCCGGGCGGCCAAGCTCCTTAAGCCATTTCGCGGTCTAAACCGTGACAGCCATACCCAGGGCCCTGGGCTCCACCGATCTTACGAATGATCAGTTTCAACCCACCAAGAAAGGTAGGGCTGCTGTGATCGACACCCTCAACCTGGAAGACATCGCCCGGAAGGACACCGAGGACGGCGTGGAGGGGGTCGTGGTCGGCGCGGTCGTCCCCAAGAACGGCTCCGTGCTGCTGCTGCAGCGGGCGGCCGACGACTACATGGGCGGACTGTGGGAGCTGCCCTCCGGCACGGTCGACCCCGAGGACGCCGACCTGCTCGCCGCGTTGAGGCGCGAGGTCGCCGAGGAGACCGGCCTCACCGTGGTGAAGGCCACCGCCTACATCGGCCACTTCGACTACCTCTCCAGCTCCGGCAGGAAGCACCGACAGCACAACTGGGCCGTGGAAACCGAAGGCGAGGTGGTGCTGTCCGAGGAGCACTCCGCCCACCAGTGGGCCGACCCGGCAGAGCAGCGGGTCACCAGCTCCTCCGTCCAGGAGATCCTGACCACCTGGCTGGCCGCCGGCTGACCGATCCGCTGAGGGGAGGGGACAGCACTAGGTTCTGTCCGTGCGATCATGAGCGGAGCCAGATGGCCAGGGCGGCGGCCGTGACGGTGCCGAGGAAGACGTACACGCGCTTGTCGTAC
>NZ_JBIUTD010000050.1:0-17597 GCF_044741705.1 Kitasatospora sp. NPDC088134
CCAGGTACGACAAGCGCGTGTACGTCTTCCTCGGCACCGTCACGGCCGCCGCCCTGGCCATCTGGCTCCGCTCATGATCGCACGGACAGAACCTAACGTCCTCTCAAGGTCCCGGAGCGGATCGTGATAGCCATCATGGGCTGGCCGTCCGCCTCGATGGCCCAGCGCTACCAGCACGTGACGGACCCGATGCTGGAGGAGACAGCCGAGAAGATCGGCGCGCTGCTCTGGGGCCAGCCCGCCGCAGCCCTCACTACTTGGCCGCCCGCAACGGGGAACGCCAGAGGGCCCGGTCTGCTTGCGCAGTCCGGGCCCTCTGGGCTGGCGGCGGATACGAGATTCGAACTCGTGAGGGGTTGCCCCCAACACGCTTTCCCATTCTCCCGAACGGTGTCCGTCGGCGTTCACACCGGTTCTGACCTGCAGCGAAGTGTCTGGTTGAGCGCCAGTTGAACGCGGCCGTACGGGGGTGAATGAGACCAGAACTGAGACCAGGGCCGTGCGGTCTCCGCAGCGCATCGGGGTCGGGCCCACAGTCTGCAGGGCCGATTTCTCGGCGGCGTCGCCCCGCGGGGAGGGGTGTGACCGGGGGGCGGAACGCGTCGCCGTCGGGCGTAATGGAAGGACCGGCCCGGTGAACCGCACCGGGGTGCCGGGGTTGATCACGCCCGTGCCGACTCGTACGGGACAGGAAGGATCCGGCGGTGGGCAGGGACGGCGAGCGGCACCTGGACCGGTCGGAGGGGTTCGGCGAACACCTGCTGGGCGCGATGCTCGACCAGGCCCACGAGCTTCCGCCCCAGCTGATCGCTCCGTTGGTCGCCGACGCGGTGCGTGGGTTCGGCGGCCGTGACCCGGCGCTCCTGCTGCAGGACTACGGCCAGCTCGTGCTGGTGCCGCTGCCGGGGCGGGGGCTGGCCACGGGAGAACCGGTGCCGATCGACGGCTCCCCTGCGGGTGCGGCCTTTCTGCGCGGTGTTCCCGTCGAGGTGTCGCAGGCTGGCGGGACGCGGTTGTACCTGCCGTTGCTGGACGGTGGCGACGAGGTGGGGGTGCTGGCCCTCACGCTGGACGACGTCGACGGCGACGACCGGCGGCTCCTGCGGCGCTTCGCCTCCCTGGTCGCGGATCTACTGGTCACCAAGAGCGGCTACACCGACCGGATCTTTCAGGCCCGGCGCCTCCAGCCGATGAGCGTGGCCGCGGAGATCCAGTGGTCACTGCTGCCGCCGCTGGCGATGACCACCCCGCAGGTCGCCGTGGCCGGCATCCTCGAACCCGCCTACCAGGTGGCCGGCGACAGCTTCGACTACGCGCTGAACGACGATCTCCTGCACGTGGCCACGATCGACGCCATGGGCCACGGGCTGGACGCCGCTGCCATGGCGACCGTGGCCATCGGCGCGTACCGGCACGCCAGGCGGGCCGACATCGGACTGGCCGAGATCTACGCGTTCATGGACCGGGCCATCGCGGAGCAGTTCGGGCCGGACCACTTCGTCACCGCGCAGATGATGCGCCTGAACACTGTCAGCGGTCACCTGCAGTGGGTCAACGCCGGCCATCCGCATCCGCTGCTGATCCGCGACCACGTCGTCGTCGAGCGGCTGGAGAGCGTCACCACTCTGCCGGTCGGATTCGGCGGCGAGGAGCCGGTGATCAGCGAGCGGGTGCTGCGGCACGGTGACCGGGTCCTGTGCTTCACCGACGGCCTGGTCGAGGAACGCGAGGCCGGCGGGGAACAGTTCGGGGAGGAACAGCTCATCGACTGGGTCAACCGCGTCGAGCGTTCGCAGGAGGGGGTGCGGGCCGTGGTGCGGGCGCTCTCCCACGTGCTGAAGGAGAAGCGGGGCGGGCACACGAGCGACGACGCCACCCTGTTCCTGATCGAGTGGCGCTGAGCGCGGCCCCCGCCGAGGCTCTGACGACCGGCCGGGTCGGCCAGGTGCGGGCGGAGTACCGTGGGATGTCGGAGCGGCCCGAGCTGTCGCTCCCCACGAGGTCCGGCCCGCACCCGGCGTGCCCGGTCCCTCGGGACGGACGGGTGGCGAGCCATGTCGGACGAAGCCAGTGCTTCCCGCTACGGGTTTCTGCCGGAGCGGTTCCGGCAGGCCGCGAAGCCGGGGACGGTCGCGTTGCGCCTGGAGACCACCCGGTCACGCGAAGGCATGCTCGACGGTGCGTGGTGGCCGCATTCACGGGACATCAGCGCCGAACTTCCCGGCCTGGTCCACGCGTTGACCGGGCATCTCGGCCCCATCGAGAGCGTCGGTCTGGACGCGGGAGCCTGGGACGACGTCCCGGCCAGCCTGGTGGTCGACGGCCGGTCGGTGCACATCGACCGCTACCCGGTCGGCGACGACACCGTGATCGTCACACGGGGCGACCGTGACCACTTCAGCCTGCTCGTCGTCCCCCCGGACGCGAGCCGGGAGGCGGCCCTGGCCTCCATGGCACGCGCGGTCAGGGCCGGTGGCAACGACTCGGCACGGCAGATCCTCATCGACACCGGCGTCAGCTCCGGTCCCCCGGTCGAAACGTCCTGAGGGGCGGGCTCGTGAGTCGGTCACGCCGGGCGGGCCGGGCGGGCAGGAGAGGCGGGACGTGAAGATGTCCGTCCACGTGAAACTCTCGGCCGAGGCCCGGTCGCCGGCGGAGCCGTCGAAGGGGCCGCTGGACCTGCAGTACGCGGACGGCGCGGACGGCGTCACCTTCGAGGACGACCTGCATCCCAGCGGGGCGCTTCGTGTCCTGCGGGTCTTCGAGGACACCCCGCACCGGATCGAGGCGTGCTCCAGCCCCGGAGCGTGGCTCCAGGTCGCGGGCACCTACCTGCGAAGCGGCTCCGAGTACTGACGGCGATCCGCCGGGAGCGCAAGAACGAAGGATCGGGCGGTGGCGTCACCGGTGGTCGGCGTCACCGGTGGCCGGTCGGGGTTCCATGCCGGAGCGCCCGGGAGAGGACGACGGCCCGCCCCACCGGGCGGAGCCCCAGGCCGAGACCGAGGGGTCGCGTATCGGCCAGACGATCCCCCGCCGGTCGGGCATCTTCGCGGACGGCTCGTCGGCGAGCAGTTCGCTCGCGGTCCTGGTGTTCGCGGGATCGGCGGCCTCGGCCATCAGCCGGGCGGCAGCGACGGCTCCCGTCCGCGGCGGGACGACCAGCAGGGTCAGCCGACGGGCCAGGTGCGAGTGGATCGAGATCGTGTGCTGGTCCTGCACGGCGGTGAACCAGCTCGCGTGGACGGTGTGGCCCGCGTGGACGGTGTGGCCCGCGACCGGGATCCGTCGGGGGACGGTCAACCACTGGGCGGGGTTCACGGTGATTCCGGCGACCCGACCCCATCGCTCGTCCAGTTCGGCGGCCAGGGCGGGGAGTTCGAAAGGAAGGTCGTTCGATCGGGGCCACCAGGCCCCGTCCAGTCCTCCGGCTCGCGGGCCGTCCGGTACCAGGGAGAACCGCAGGGCGGGTTCGGGGGTGGCAAGCGTCGCGCCGTCGACCACAGTCATGATCAAGGACCCGTCTCCGGACCTGACCAGTGCCAAGTCCGGGATTGCCGTTCGCCGGAGACGACGCCAGTGTCCGGTGCCGGCATGCGGGGTGCCTTCGGTGATGTCCAGGCTACTCCCGGTCCGGCCCGGACCCGGACGGTGCTCAGCGGTTCACGGACCGCCCCCGCGCCGGAACCGGACGGCGGAGAGCATCAGCGCGACGATCAGTACGGCGATGCCGATGAACAGCAGGTGCTCCAGGCCATCGGTGACGACACCGACCGGTCCACGCACGAGCGCCACGATGACGAGGCGCAGCACCAGGGCCGTCGTCGGCCCCCTCCATGGTCCGGAGGGCTGTGAGCGGCGCTCCAAGCGATGCTCCCCGCCCGGGCCCGGTGCGTGGTCCAGCCCGTAGTGGGCGAAGACCGCTGCCTCGTCCTCGGCGGGGAGTTCGCCGTCGGTGTCGATGGCCGGGGCGTGTTTCACCTGGCTCTTGGGCCGGGGGACCTTCCGGTAGCCGGGACCTACCGTCGCGTCGGACAGCGGGACGAGCACCAAGCGGCGGCGGATGGGCAGGCCGACCATGACCGTCGTGAAGAACGGCTGAGCGGTCGCGGTGTCCACGTAGACGAACTCCCGCCTGCCGATCTTGTGCCGGTCGACATGCCCGGTCGCCCTCCGCCCGCCCGCCTCGTACGGTCGTGTCAGGGCAGGAAGGCTGTCACAGGAGGCCACGATGCAGCGCTACCGGTGGATTCTGGAGACCCAGGACGACGACGGCCGCTGGTCCCGGCAGGACGACACGACGTTGTCGAATCCGCTGGAGTACGACGGTCCGCCGCAGCGGGCGGCCAACCACCTCCGGGACGTGTTCGTTCGCACCCTCTCCCGACCCGCGCCGGGCCCTCGGGCAGTCAGGGTCCGGCTCTGGGAAGGGGCCGGTGCCGACGGCGAACCCCAGGCCGAGACCGAGTGGTCACGCGAGTGAGACAGTCCGGCCCCGGCCCGGGCGGCTCCCGCCGACCCCCTACGCGGATGCCGGCCAGGAGGCGGCCCGGCTCCGGGCGAGATCGGCTCGCCGGTCGGCCTCGCCAAGCCCGGTGGAGGGTGTGACGGCCGACGGCAGGAAGTCGGAACCGATGTCCGGCCCGGTCGCACCGGCGCTCGGCTCGTCGGCGAGCAGTTCGCTCGCGGTCCTGGTGTTCGCGGGATCGGCGGCCTCGGCCATCAGCCGGGCGGCCTCGACGGCATCCGTCCGGGGCGGGACCACCAGCAGGCTCAGCCGACGGGGGGCATAGGAACAGACCATGATCATGTGCTGGTCCTGTTCGATGGTGAACCAGCCCGCGTGGACAGTGTGACCCGCGACCGGGATCCGCCGGGGGATGACGGGCCACTGCGCGGGGTTCACGGTGATCCGGGTGATCCGGCCCCACCGCTCGTCGATCTCGGCGGCCAGGGCGGGGAGTTCGAGAAGAAGATCGCGCGAGCGCGGCCACCAGGCTCCGTCCAGACGGCCGGGCCGTACGCCACCGGGCGTGAGGGAGAGCCGTGCGGTGGAATCCGCGGCGGCGGGCGTCGTCGCACGATCGAGGGTCGTGGTCATGGTCAAAGACCTGTCCCCGGGCCCGGCCGAGAGGTCGGGTCCGGCATTGTCGTTCGCCGCAGACGACGCCAATATCCGGTACCGGCATGCGAAGTGCCTTCGGTAATCTCCAGGCTACTCCCTGTTCGACCGACCCCGGCACGCCCTTGGCCCAGGACCTCGGGCCGGCCCCCGTTGTCGACGCCCGCGGCGCCGCGGCAGCGGGCGTTGCCGCCCCGCCCGTCCTCGCGGAATCTCCCTGCGGACCTCCCGCCGGTCCGGGGTGAGCGTCCACAGAACGACGAAGGCCCGGACCGCTGTGAAGCGGTCCGGGCCTTCTGCCGGCGGAGGATACGAGATTCGAACTCGTGAGGGGTTGCCCCCAACACGCTTTCCAACTCTCCCGAACGGCGTCCGCCGGGGTTCATACCTGTCCTGACCTACGCCGGAGCGAACCCCTGGGCGGCGGCTGAACCCGGCTGGACGGGGGTGAATGAGACCAAAACTGAGACCAGGCGACCGGCCGGGGGTGCCCATGGCGGCCGAGGGGCCTACTTCGGAAAGTCGCCCGCGAGCCATCCATCCACTACTGAGAGTGCAAGGGCTTCCTGGAGCCAGGGGTCGTTTTGATGATCGTGGCGAGGAGCTCGCGCGCCTGGTCCGGCGGGAGTAGCTCCGAGATCACATGGCTGCCGTCGCCGAGCTGGCTCCCGCTTGCGCAGTCGATGTAGATGTCGACGAGACCTTGCCTGGTCGGCGCGACCCCGATGAACGCAGTGCCGCTCGCCAGCGACTCGCCGACCTTGATCAAGTTCTGTTGAGGGCCGGACGTGGAGGAGCGGGCCGATCGTGTGCTGGCGGTTGGCAGCGGTCCTCCCCAAGCGCGCTCGGTGACTTCACCCCACACTCCGGCGGCGACGGTGCGGGGATCTACGCCTTCGGATGGGGCGCAGTCCTTGTACACGCCATCCGGCTGCTCTGAGCGGTCATGCTCCTTGATCCAGAAGACACGACGAGCGAACCGAAATGGCGCTTCGCCTGCAGGCGCGTCCGACTTGAGCACCGAGTACCCCACCCGCCGGCCATGCCCGTTCCAACGGACAGGGCCGCGACGGGTGCTGGCTGCAACCTCCAGGTATTCGCGCACGTAGTCGAGGTTGCCGATGCTCTCGGTCCAGACAATGCCATCCTCGTGTCGGATGAGGTCTGGGTCCCTGTTCATGCATTCTCCTCCCGAGCGAACCGTGGCAGAGCCTGCCCTCAGCCTGCGGGTGTGAACCGTCCGGACTGCCTGTCTCGTTGCCAAGTCGAATGTGCTCGGAACGGGTTCGGCGAGAGAGCCAACGAGGCGGGGCCAGGCGGCTCTTGGGCACGCGCTCATGCCCGCTGTCGGAGCGGTCAGCTAGCGTCCGCTGTATGCCGAAGAAGCGGAAGAAGAAGTCGCCATCGCGTGCTCGGCGGACAGGCACGGTGCCCCCACGGGAGCAGCGGCCCTCGACGATCACGCTCGGGGGCCCGCGAGTGCCCTCACGCGGCTGGGGCTTCCAAGCGCTGATCGACGCCGCACTGGAAGCCGGTGAGCCGCTTCTGAAGTTCACGGCGCAAGCTCCCGACGGATATTCGTCTGATTTCCGTCCGCAGGTCGATTCTCCCCGTGCGCCGCTCCAAGCAGGGTGGTACTTGCGATCTGATCTGGCAGTTCCGATCTACATCTGGGTGTTCTCTGAGAGTCAACTGGCCGGCGATGAGGGAGGTTTGGATCTGCGCCGCAGGGGATTTGCTTTTTGCGTGGCGCACTCGGTGTGTACACATGGCAGGGCGGACACCGAGTACGCGAGCGCGGAAGTCATGGAGACGTGGACTCCCATTGTGGCACCGGATCCGAGCATCGTGGATGTAAACCGTTACGGAGGTTGCGCGCCAAGTTATAGCACGCCCCCGGTAAAGCAGCTGCCTCCAGGAGGGCCTCGCAAGGTTGGCGTACTTGACGTGGACTATGCGCGGGTAGCGGGTCAGCGACTTCCTGAACGCTGGGATATTGACGTCGTGGGACTTCTGGTGGTCGAGCGACAGGGAGCCGCTGACATGCCCGGGCGTGAGATCTGGCGACAAGTGGCGTTTCACACGTTTCGGGATCGGAATTTGTCAGGCCTCAATGCTGCGGCCGATGAAGTAGACCTGATCATCGGGCATAACCTCTTCGACGGAGACTATCGATGCCTGCGGACCTATGCCGACCGGGTGGACGTGGGACGGCTGGTTGCGAAGACAGTTGACACGCTGTATGCCGCTAGGCAGGTGGTGACCGGCGGAATTCCTCGCGCCGCCAATCTTGGGCTCACCGACTTGGCGCATGCCCAGGGGTTGCGCGACCGGGCAAAGAAGGAGTCCCGAACAGAGGCGCATCGCGGAATCAAGACGTTCTACGACGCGGAAGAAGATTGGTTTTTCCAGCCCGTTTCTGATGACTGTGAACTGATGCTGGAGCTATGGCTTGAACTAGTCACCAGCCAGCGTCTTCGCCGTGTTCGGGAGTCGCGTGAATCGGTCGAATACGTGCTTGGCGAGGAGGATCTGCGGCTGCTGCTGGAGCCGCAGCTCACGCCAGCCGCCTTCACGAATCTGCTGACGACGAGAGGAACGGTCTACAGGCTGGACGGAATGGCCCGCAATGAGAGCGTCGCCCGTATTCACCGGGAGATCGAGCAGCAGAGGGCCGAAGGTGCCGCAGTCAATCGCCATCCAGTAGCTGCGCATCGGCAACGCTGTATGGCGCCGGGAGACCTGAGGGAAAGGCAGTGTGATCAACTGATCCCGGCCACAGAGACGTATTGCCGGGAACATCGGGCCAAGCGGCGTTGTCGAGGGAACCCGGCTCTGGATGACAAGTGCGCGACTGTCGTCCGCGGTGACCTTGCGCATTGCGACTGGCATCGCAGGACGGCACTTTATGTCCTGCCAGGGCAGCGGATTGTCAGCGATTTCAGCCTCGCCCTCCCGCTCCCCGGATGGGACAAGGACAGTGATTGGGGATATGACACAGGTACTCGTTCGTTCTTCGCTCGGCTTTACCGCAACGGAGACAATATCTCGGACTCGCCGACCGTATGGCTAGCGGGCGTTGATCCTGATCTGACGGATGTGGTTGCGCTGACCGATGCTGTCCAAGCAGCAACTGGACAATCCCGACGTGACGTCGTGGCGTCCCTAACAGTCTTGACAGCAGATCAGGAGATGCTTCGAGAGCGCGCGATGGCTACCCAGGATTGGGAGCCGGCGGAATGCGAAGGCCCTTGTCCGTGCGGCACCTCAGACTGCGGTCATGGCGAGCCCTGTCCGAATGACGAGTGCAGCGGTCACGACATCCACGTGATGCGAAACCCCCGCACCGACGTGGATGTGACGGCCTGGCAGGACCACTTTGACTGCTGTGAGGGTTGCGGTGCGAGCGCTTTCGACATCGCGCTACCAAATCGCCCATGGGGCGAGGTGCGCGATGACGGCACGGTAACCGTGTATGCCGGGGTGTCGCACTATGAGTTCGGTGCCTGCTGTTGGTAGCGCCCACACATCGCCCTTGCGGGCGGTGCGCCGGCGCGGGCTTTGGTGCACCGGTGTTGACGATGCGCCTCAACGAGTGGCACCTGGCCGGCGCGGCGACGGCGGAGATCGGCGCTGGCCTCGATGTCGTTGAAGTGCTCACTACGGGTGTTGCCAAGGACGACGCTCGATCGATGAGCTTGCCTCACGGCCAGGTGGGTGGTCACTGTGGGACGCTCGGGTTGCCCTGCCTTGCAGTTGCACTGCCCTCTTGGAACTTGGTGGCGGGGAGGTCCAGAGGCGACGGTTGGGGGAGGGCTTCCAGAGTCGCCGGCCGTAGACGGTCCCCCTGGCCGAACCAGTACCCGATGATGGTGCCGGCGATCCCAGTAACCGGAACCATGTACATGCTGAAGTTGTTAGCGGGAACATTGGCAATCATGGCCACCCACGGGGAGACCGCGATGGCCACGACCACCGCAACGAGTGCCCACCCGCGAATGCCTTCGGCCCGGCGTGTTACTGCGACGTGTTGGTGTACAAGGTTCGCGCGGTATTTGCGGTCTTCGAGCTCGACCTCCCACCGGCGCTCCGTTTCACGCGACTGGAGGTCTGCGCGGTGCTTGCGGTCTTCGAGCTCGACCTCCCACCGGCGCTCCGTTTCGCGCAGCTTGGTCTCGGCGGCGACCTCTTCCTGAGTCTCCGGAATTCGACCAAGCAGGAACTGAGCTGCGCGATCTTTGATTTGCACCCGCTCGGTATACGCAACCGTGAGGAGCTCCTCAAGGTGCGTGTACTCAGTCATCCAGTCATCCAGTCATCTGCGGTCTGCGGCTTGCGACCGATCCGCCATCGCTTCCCCGCCATGGCCTCAGCGGTCGGACCGGGTGATTGGCCCGCAGGTAGGCCGCCGAGCTCTGGTTCACTCATTGGGACTCCTCAGCTTCGGCAGGCAACGGCCAGTGCCTTGATGGGCGTACGTCGGGGGATCTGGGGTCAGGTGGACGCTCAGCATTGCCGCCGGATCTCAACCCCGGCATTCGTCTACTGCTCGTATGCCCATGCCCGCCCGGTCTGCCGGTACTGCTCGACAGGGATGGGGTCGACCCCAGCTGTCATGTGGGCGGTGTAGAGCAGGCCGTCGAGGTGGTCGATCTCGTGGTGGACGAGACGAGCGAGTCCGCGCTCGTAGGTGGTGGTGGCCAGTTGGCCGTCCAGGGTGGTGGTCTCGACGGTGATTCGTAGCGGGCGGGGGACCATGCCCCGGACGTCGAAGAAGGAGAGGCAGCCTTCGTACTGCTCGTCCGTCTCGCTGGAGCGGTCGGTGATGCGGGGGTTGAGCAGGACGATCGCCGGTGCTCCGGGCTCGGCCGGCTGGACGATGGCGGCGGCCCGGCCGATCCCGATCTGCGGTGCCGCGATGCCCATGCCCTTGGCGAAGGGGTGGACCTGGCCGATGCGCTCCATCGTGGTGAACAGCTTCTCGACGACCTGCTCGGTGGCTCCGCGCTCGGTGGGCAGGTCGAACGGGTGGGCGGGCTCGGTGAGGATAGGCGCGCCCTCCTGGACGACGCCGAGGTCGCGCATCTGGTCGCTGGGCCGCACCTGGATCACCTGAACTCCCCTTGGTTCGTGTCGCGTTCGGGTCGGGCCCGGAATCGCCATTCCAGACGGTACCGGGCGTGGATGGCTGGCGTGGACGTGCTCCAGGAGAAGACGCGCATCCCCTCCTCCTCGCGCCGGATCGGGGCGGTCCGCAGCGGCGCCGCTTCGGCCGTCATGGACGTCTCCATGCCCCACACTGCTGGGTCGAGGTCGGCTGGGAAGGCGAGTTCGACTTCCAGGTGCTCGGTGGGCAGGCGGACCGCGCGCTGGAACCAGCGGCCCCACTTCTCCTCGCCGACAGAGTAGGCGTACTCGATCCAGACCTCCTCGCCCGGGTAGAGCGGGAAGCGGCCGTGCTCGTTCTCGAACAGCAGCCACACTTCCTTGAACGCGTCTCGGTCGTGCTTGGTCTGCCAGTTCATCGCCTCCCCGCGGCATGTCGCGGTCAGCGCAAGCTCGTCCCAGGTCAGCGGGTGTTCGCGGTAGTGGGCGTTGGAGCGCTCGGGCTCACCGGGGTAGCGGTCGACGCTGATGCGGATCAAGTAACGGGTGATCGGCTCGTTGCCGGTGTTCCGCAACAACCGGCGCATCGTCAGCCGGTACTGGGAGCCGTCGAAGTCCAGGCGCGCGCTGTCGTGCGCCACGATGATCGCTGAGCCCGTCGCGTACGGCTGCTCGGGGCGGCGCGGCGCGGGCGGAGCCGCAGCCGGGGCCGCTCGGTTCTTGGCGGCCTCGTAGTCCAGCCAGCGCTTCCAGACGGCCTTGCCCGCGTTGAGGGTCTCCTCCGAGCGACGCGCGAAGTCTTCGGTGGGCTTGTGCCGGCCGGATTCCACGTGGCTCACGTACGACGGGTCGAAGCCCATCTTGAGGGCGAGCCCCCGCTTGGACATGCCGCGTACCTCGCGCCAGTACGAGACCTCCGCTGCGAACGCTTCTGCGGCTTGCTCAACGGTCGGGCTGTCGTCGCGCTCGTCCATCAAGGCCCCCGCCCTGGCTGCTGGATGAGATGAATGAACCGTGAGTGATCTCGATTCATCATTCTGTCACGGTCTTGGTCGCCGGTTTCCTTCTTTTGCCAGCCCGGGTCGACACCTGGGCCGAGAGAGTGAGGGCCCAAGCGATGCGCCTGCTGTACCTGCTCAACGTCTCCAACTCCAGCCAGCTGACTGCCGACTCCGGCTACACCTTCGCCGACATGCTCACCCCGGCCCTGGCCGACGCCGGGGTCGAGGTCACCGTGGCCGCTCCCGTCCCGGCCGGCGACGACCGCGTGCAGTTCGTGCGGACCACGTCGCCCTCGACCAAGTACCGGGCCCGCTTCAACCCGGGCGTCGGCGCCCTGGTGCGGCTGTTCCGCCGTCAGCAGCCCGAAGTGGTCGTGGCCAACCAGATCGAGGCCGCCCCCGCGATCCGCGCCGCGCTCCTGGAAGCCGGAGTGGACGCGCGGATCGTCGGCTACTGCCACTACCTGCCGTTCTCCTTCACTGACACCGGTCGGCTGGAGCTGGACCCCGCGATGGACGACGGCAGGCTGGGCCGCAGCGTCCTGCTGGCCTTCGCCGCCGGCCTCGCGGCCTGCGACCGCGTCCTGGTCCACTCCGGCACCGCCGCCTCGTGGACCGCCGCTGCCGCCGCCCGCACCGGCGTCGAGCTCACCGAGAAGCTGCACGTGGTCCCTGCCCCCAGGGACGTGCGCCTGGTCCGCGACCTTGCCGAGATCGCCCCGCCGGAGGGCCGGGCGGTCGGCATCTACAACCACCGCCTGTACGCCCACTACGGCACCGCCCGCTTCACCCAGCTCGCCCGCCACCTCGTCGCCGAGGCCCCGGTGCGGCTGACCGTGATGGACCTGTTCGGCACCCGCAGTGCCGAGCGGATCCGCCTGGATCCCAGCCCCGAGCGGAACCTGGAGGAGCTGGCGGCCGTGGACGGCGTCGTCCTCGCCTCCGACCGCGGCGACCGCGTCCGTTACCGCAACCTGCTGGCCGGCGCCCACTTCGGCATCGCGCCGTTCCGGCCCGGCTGCCCCTGGTCCATGTCGGTCATCGACTGCCAGGCGATGGGCCTGCCGGTGATCGGCCCGCGCATCGGCTGGCTGGCCGAGCACCTCGACCCGGAGCTGGTGTTCGACACCGACGACCAGGCCGTCCGGATCGCCGAACGCCTCGCCACCGATCCCGAGTTCTACCTGGTGCACGCCAAGCGCGCGCACGCCTCCACCACGGACCTGACGCCCGCTGCGGTGGCCGCCCGCTACCTGGAGGCGATCAAGTGACCGGCTTCGACGCGGTCCTGCTCTCCTACGACGAGCCGCTGGCCGACTCCTTGCACACCCGCTTGGTCCGTGTGCTGGGCGGAACCGTCAAGCGTCTGCACGGGGTATGCGGGATGCGCCGCGCCTACCGGCTCACGGCCGAACTCGTCGACACCGACCAGTTCTTCCTCGCCGATGGCGACTTCGCCATCGACCCCGCCTTCCCCGCCAGCGCGGTGGAGCCGCTGGCAGCGGGCGTGTCGATGCGGGTCTGGCGGGCCGTCAACCCGGTCAACGGGCTCACCTATGGCTACGGCGGCCTCAAACTGATCCGCACCAGCGCACTGCGGGAGATGGGCCAGGCCATCGACGTGCTGGCCGCGCTGCCCGGCCGGGTCGAGTTCAGCGAGCACACCGCCGGGATCACCCTGTTCAACCAGACCCCGTTCCACGCCTGGAAGGCGGGCTTCCGGGAGTGCTCGATGCTCGCGCGCGGCAGCGAGTACGGCATGACCGACGCCTCCGCCCAGGAACGCATCGACGCCTGGACAGCCAGCAAGGACGGCGACTTCGCCGAGTACGCGGCAGCCGGGGCCCGCGACGGCCTCAAGTTCGCCCGCACTGCGGCCCGCGACCCCAAGCGCTTCGAGGCGCTCAACGACCCGCCCTGGCTGCACCGGCACTTCATCACGCTGCACGGCGAGCAGGCGGTCGCCGGATGAGTACCCGCTGCGGGCCGTTGGTCCTGATCGAGCCGGAGGCGCATCTCGGCGGCGGGCACCACCAGCGCACGCTGACGGCACTCGCCGCCGCCCGCCCGGGTGCCGTGGTCATCACCCCGCAGGGGATCGCAGACGGGCCCGGCCCGCTGCTGCGGGCCGGCTCCTGCATCGCCGCTGGACCGGTGGGTCCAGTGGCGAAGGCCCTGCTGGCCGCAGCACGCGCGGCGGAACGCGTATCGACCGCTGGCAAGCGGGCCTTCCGCTCACGGCGCTGGCCGCTGCCGCTCCGCCGGCTGCCACACCAGGTCACCCTGGTCGCGCGCTGCCTGATCGAAGCCGGATGCCTGCGTACCGCCCGCCGCCTCGCCCCTCAGCCGGCGGCCGTGGTGATCCTCAGCGCGAGCGAAGCCCTGCACGGCCTGGCCGCCCTGCTCGGCGGCACCCCGCACCTGCGGTTCATCCACGAGCAGGTCACCACCGAAGACTCGCCCGTCCGGCTGCTGGGTCGGCTCGCCCGGCGGAGCGAGAAGCACCTGGTCGCCCTCTACCCGACCACCGCCGTCCGCGACCGGCTCGCCCCGGCCTTCCCCCACCTCCCAGGGCGGGTGCGGGCGTTCGCGGTCGACGACGGTCGGCCTCTCACCGCCGCCGAGCGCGACGGTGCCCGCGCCGCCTTCACCATCCCCGACTCGGCGACGGCGGTCTGCCTGGTCGGCGGCTGGTGGCCCTACAAGGACATCGCCACCGTCGACGCGGCCCTGGTCCGCCTCACCAAGCCGCTACACGTCCTGGTCTGCGGCACTCCGCTGGACGACGCGGTACTCGAACGCTGGCACCGCCTGCCCCTCGTTCGGGTCCACACCGTGCCCGGCCCGGTCGGCGAGGACGTCCTTCGGCTCGTCTACGCTGCCGCCGATGCCGCCCTGGTGGCACGGCGTCCCGGGACCGGCAAGGAGTCTGGGCTGGTCATGGACGCCGCCCGGCTCGGTGTCCCCCTGGTCGTCTCCGACCACGACCCGGACCTGACCGAGCGGCTGGCCGGACAGCCCTGGGCCCAGCTCTTCCCGGCCGGCGACCCGGGCGCCCTCGCCAAGATCCTGGACCAGCTGGCGGACGGGCCGCCCGCCCGGCCGGGGTCGCGGGCCCCTGCGGTGCTGGACATGCTCCCGGCCTCCGACCAGGCCGCCTACCTCACCGAGACATACGCCGACCTGGTCAAGGAGTACCGATGACGCCCGCTCCCCCCACCCTGGTCGCCGTGATCGGCCCGGTCGAACCGGCCCTGCTGACCGCCTGGACCGCCCACTACCGCGCGCTCGGCGTCGAGCGTTTCCGCCTCGCCTTCCACTTCGCCGAGCACGTCCCCGACGCCTGGCGCCGCCAGCTACTGGACACCGCTCAGAGCCTCGGCCTCCCCACCGGCCAGGTCAGCACCGGACCGTGGCACGAGCACACCAACACCGAACTGCGCGACGCGCTGCGGGAGCAGGCCGGCCCCGGCTGGCACCTGCTCGCCGACTCCGACGAGTTCCAGACCTACCCGGCCCCACTCGGCGAGATCACCGAGGCAGCCGAAGAGAACGGCTGGGCGGTGGTGGGCGGCTTGATGCTCGACCGCGTGGCCGCTGACGGCCGACTCGCCCTCTGGCGCCCCGAGACCGGACTCGACCGCGCCTTCCCGCTCGGCGGCCACCTCACCCACCGCCTCCTCCAGGGTGACCCCCGCAAGATCGTCCTCGCGCTCTCGGATGTCGCCGTGGCCTCCGGCAACCACCGCGCCCTCGGCCGCAGGCCCGACCCTCACACACTGGCGTGCGTCCACCACTTCAAGTGGCGCGCTGGCGTCCTGGACGACCTACGGCGCCGGGTCGACCGCTTCGCCTCCGGCGGCTGGACCGAGCACAGCCCCGCCGTCCGGAACGAGGCCACCCGCCTGCTGCAGCACATCGACCGCCACCACGGCCGCATCGACGTCTCCGACCCCCGACTCGGTTTCCGTCACGTCACCCTCGACCGCCTGCCCGACGACTGGGCTACCGAAGCCGCCCAGATCCATGCCGCCTGGCGCCCGCCCCGTCAGAGCCAGCCCGGCTCCACGATCTCCTCGCCCTCGTCCTGAGGCGCCTCGAAGCGCGCGAAGAAGTCGTCCAGAGCCTCAGGGGTCACGATCAGCGCGTTCGCGTCCCCTCGCTGGTTGCGCTCGGCCAGCCTGCGCAGCAGCTCGTCCCGATCGACGGGGAAGTACAGCAGCCGCCACCGACCGCCGGCCGACTCCACCAGCTCCTTCATCGCTTCGCGGTCCTTGCGCGGCCACAACCCTTGGTCCCACACCACGTCCCGGCCCTCGGAGACCAGTTCGACCAGCCGGGAGCGCAATTCGGCGACGACCGGGGCCTCTTTCTCGAAGTAGGTGGTCTCCGGATAGTCGACGCCGTACCGGCCATGCCGCTCGTGGACGACCTCGTCCACCGACAGCCGCACTGCACCCTGCGGCTCCAGCTCCCGCTGGGCGTAGGTCGTCTTCCCCGAACCGGTGAGCCCCACCAGCAGGAACACCACCGGACCACTCTCGGCCACCGACAACTCCCCTCACCATCACCAGCGTTCACCGGCAAGTCTGCCACCACGGCCGTCTCCGGGAACCGCGTTCCGCACCCTCCGCCATCTGAAGGAGTCACGCGTGCCCGCCTCCGCCCTTGCCCGCCTGCTGCGGGCCTACGTCCGCCACGCGCCCGGAACAGTCGGCAAGGCCCAGCTCGTCGACCGTTTCCTCGACGATCACCTACGATCCCGTCCCCTCCACACCACTTCGCGGTTGCGCTCGGGTGACCTGGTCACCGTCACCACCAGCGACGTCATCCAGCGCTACCAGTACCTCTTCGGCGAGTGGGAGCCGAACCTGAGCGCCTTCCTACGGGACCGCCTGCGGCCCGGGGACACCTTCATCGACGTCGGCGCCCACCGCGGCGCGTTCAGCCTCCTGGCCTCCCACGCAGTCGGACCGACCGGCCGAGTCGTCGCCATCGAGCCCACCCCGCAGTTCCACGACGACCTCACCATCGCGGCCACCACCAACCACCGCGCCAACATCCGCACCGTCCGCGCCGCCGCCTCCGACCTCACCGGCACGCTGACCCTCTACCTGGAGGACCCGGCCAACCTCGGTCACACCACCGCCATCCGGCCCCGCCGCGTCCACACCACCTTCCACGTGCCGGCCGCGCCGCTCACCGAACTCCTGGGTCCGGCTGAACTCGACACCGCCCGAGTCATCAAGATCGACGTGGAGGGCGCCGAGGCGGCGGCGATCAGGGGACTGCTGCCCGCGCTGCCGCACCTGCGCGAGGATGTCGAGCTGGTCGTGGAAGTCACCCCCAAGCTCCTGGCCAAGCAGGGCGAGAGCGCCGCCGGGATCATCGACAGCCTGCGCGAGCACGGCTTCCACGCCTACACGCTCACCAATGACTACGACCCGGCCACCTACCCCCAGGCCATGCGCCGACCGCAGCCGCCTGCCCGATGCACCGAGACCCCGGAGCACATGACCGACCTGGTCTTCTCGCGCACAGACGCCGACCGGCTCACGCTCGGGCGCTGAGCACCCATGCCGTCCTAGCTGCGGAGCCAGTCTCAGCCACTCGACCGGACACCGAAATCCTCCGGCACTTCAACAAAGAGTGGGCACCGTGACCACTACCAGCGTGATGAACAGCCGCAACGCGGTCAGCGTGATCGTCCACGGCCAGGACACCGACACGATCGCCGCCGTGCTCTACGCCGCCCGCAACTGGTCCCCCCAGCCGGCCTGGACCGTCCCTGGTGGCAAGGTCGAGCCCGGTGAAGCCCTGGACGAGGCCGCCGCCCGCGAGCTCAAGGAGGAGACCGGCCTGCTCGTCGACTCGGCCGATCTCGTACTCGTCCACGTCATGCACGTCGAGCAGGGCTTTGACCAGGCCGGGCAGTTCGTCCTCTTCGTCTTCGCCACCGACCGGTGGACCGGCGAACTGACCAACACCGAGCCGGACAAACACCTGGCCGCCCAGTGGGTCGAGGCGGATCGCTTCCCGGAGCCCGCTTTCCCGACCTCCGTGCAGGCGCTGGCCGCCTACCGCGATGGAGGTCCCTCTTTCTCCCGCTACGGATGGTCGGTCGCCCCTGTGTGAGGGGGTGACGTTGGTCGGACATCCTCCCGCTCGGAAGCTGCCACCGAGGGGGAGGATCCGGGCTCTCGTTCGGCGACCGGCTGCGTTGCCCTCGCACCCCTGGGCGAGGGCAACTGCTCCTCCAAGGGGCAGGCGGGGTAAGAAGCCGTTGTCTTTCCGAGAGTGGCGGGTGCGTTTCCCCTGGTGAGGCATAGGGCGGGCGCCTCAGCGGCAGAGACGAGGTGTCGTGTTGT
>NZ_JBIUTD010000051.1:0-16689 GCF_044741705.1 Kitasatospora sp. NPDC088134
CAGGTACGACAAGCGCGTGTACGTCTTCCTCGGCACCGTCACGGCCGCCGCCCTGGCCATCTGGCTCCGCTCATGATCGCACGGACAGAACCTAGAGGACCCGTCTCTGGTGATCATCGACACCCAGTCCGTCCGCGCGGCGGCCGGGGTGCCGAAGGAGACGACGGGGCTGGACGCGAACAAGAAGACGTCCGGCAGGAAGCGGGGACTGGCCGTCGACGTGCTGGGCCTGGTCATCGGCGTGGTGGTCCTGGCCGCGAGCGCGCACGACAACGAGGCCGGCATCGCCCTGCTGGACCAGGCGGCGATGCGGTGCGGGATGCGCCTGGAGAAAGTCCTGGTCGACCAGGGCTTCAAGGATGCCGTGGTCATCCACGGGGCGGCGAAGGACATTACCGTCGAGGTGGTCCGCCGCAACCCCGACGACGCGGGCAAGGGGTTCGTTCCGCAACCGAAGCGATGGGTGGTCGAGCAGGTCAACGGCACCCTCATGCTCCACCGCCGCCTCGCCCGCGACTACGACCACCGGCCCGACAACGCCGCCTCCCGCGTCTACTGGGCCTCCACCGCCGACATGCTCCGCCGCCTCACCACCCCCAGCCCCGCCTGGCGCGACGACGTCGAGCTGGCCGCGTGAACGTCACCGAACTCCTGCGGCTGCTGCAGGCCGAACACGACGAGACCGCCGCACGCGCCCACAGCCTGCGCAAACAGATCGACCAACTCACCACAGCCCTGGCCGAGACAGAGGCCCGCCTCGCCGAGATCGTCACCACCGGCAAGGTCATCGACGACCTCGTCCTGCCCGACCACGAACCGGCCGCTGCGGAGACCGCCACCGTCTACCAGCGCATCGTGACCGTTTTCAACGAGCATCCCCGGCAGGTCTTCCGGGTCCGCGAACTGCACGAACTCCTCGGCCTGCCCACCGACGAGCCCTCGATCAACGTCACCCGCTCCCGCCTGGGACGACTCGTCCGCCAAGGAGTCCTCGACCAACCCGGACGCGGCCGCTACCAGAAACGGACTTAACGCCCTCTCAGATCTCAAACGCTGTCTGACATCGATGATTGGGGTTCTTGCCGGCCAGAGCCAGTGCGCTTTGTGGCCCTGAAAGCTGCCATGGCATGCCTCATCCCTGCGGGCTCAACTCAAATCTCCACTGCAACAAGGGCCTACGAGATATCAGGCCAAACAGACTCCCTGAGGTGCGCCTGAACCTCAGGGCTGCGCATAACGTCAAGGAATCCAACTCTCACCACACCTTCGAATAGAATGTCAGCAATTGGCGACAACGCCTGATCCAGAAGGGCACGAAGCACTCCAGCGAATGGCTCATCTCGAATATTGGCGGCAATTCTGTCCGCTTCAGTTCGATCCGACTCCCAGTGGCGAAGCCAGCTGTCAATGCTGGTGGCCAGCGAACCAATGGCCTGGAGGCGAGCCTCCTCGCGCTGATCCTCGTTCAATCCACAGGTCTTCTCAGTATATATCCCTCGCTCCGTAATTCCAATGTAAGTACCAGTAGTCAAGCTGAGTTGGATATGATCCGCAGGGTCCTCAACTGTCGGATCCACGAGCAGGGGCCTTCCCGCTGGATCTACTTCATGCAGGCCATTCTTAAAGCGAGTATTGCAAGGACCGCAAGCGAGGATATAGTTGAGCCAGGTGAACGCTTTCGTCGGATCAGCTTTCACTGGAATATAATGATCAATATTATCTGCCAGATCCTGCCCACAATACATGCAGCACGAAATGCCTACTGACATTTCCCGGAGCGCAGCAAGTGCAGGCCCGTAAGCCTCTCTTCGAAACGTCTTCCGCCCCCAAGCTAGGTCAGCGGTCTTCTTGCGCGCTGCCTCCTCCTTCCCCTTAACTTCTTCAGTAAGGAGAGCAAGCTTTTCTTCTGCGCTGGCCGGCAACGGGAGCCGACGGATCCTGATCAATCCTTGCCCTCTCGATTCTCCCCAATCAATCGTGCTGAGATTTCTTCCACGCGCGTAGTTGCGGAACTTGACAGGCGCCGCTTGAGCTGGCGAAGCTCCTCGAGTTCAGATTCAGAGTACGCTCCAGAAAAAACCTTAGTTTCCAAGGAAACAAGCCTGGCTCGGAGCCCTTGAGCACGTGAGGAGTAGAGAGTGTCCGCCCCAAATAGTTCAGAGATGACTGCATCATCCCCAGTGCCGTAGACAACTCGCCGATAGAGATCTGGACTTACCACGGTCGGAGGAGATGCCTCCTTGGGTCCGGGAAGGCGAATTAGCCCATTCTCGTCGGCCGCCTGACAGATATACGGGCTGTGAGTTGTTACGATGAACTGCACCCTTGGAAAGTGCTCCTTTAGCCACGTCCCGATACGCTGCTGCCAGGATACGTGCAGGTGCGCGTCGACCTCGTCGATCAAGACCACTCCAGGCTGACGCAGCGTCGGCCTCCCGTTCTGCTGGACAATAGAGAAGTCCTCAATAAATGGGTAACAGGAAGCCATTCGGCGAATGATATCGAGCACCAAGGCGACAACCGTGCGATACCCATCGCTCATTTGTCGGAGCGGCATCAACTGACCCGAATCAAGGTCCCTGATCCAAAGTCCACTCAGGTCAACACGTTCGACCCTATAGCTCTCGGGAAGCAGTCCGTCTTGAAGGAGCTCAAAAATAACATCCATGAGCCCATTTACCCGATCCAGCTCAGGAGTATCGAAGCTCTCATGGCGCGCCTGAAGTCGTCGCATGTGAAGATTAATAAGCCACGCAACAGACTCCGAGAGCGACTCGCTTTCGCTAAACAGAGTGCGGACAGCCATCAGTTTCTCGGAATAGTCCGGAACCCTATGAGAGCGCGCCTCTTTTGCCGAGATCTGCGGCCTGTCATTCTCGCTATTCCCATCAGTCAGTCTGCGAAAAGGGCCGTATGCGGCAAAAAACCACCCAGGGAATTGCTGACCCGACCACAGAATCTCATCCAGTGACTCAGGGGCCTTGAAGGACGTACGGGAATACGACAGGATGGAATCGACGTCAAAATCTTCACCGGAATCAGCCTGAGCGACCATTCGCAGCCTGAGCGCTTCTTCGAAGGCCCTAGACGTTGGCTTCCGTCGACCATATGACCAGTGCGCGGACACTGGGCCGCTGTATTCCTCTGTGATTCCGAAGTCCCAGTTTGGATCGCTCACAAGATCCAGAGTCACACTTCCGGACTTTTGGGATTCAGAGAGCCAGCTCTCCAGTGATTCCTCAACTTGGGTAGCGAGCCGCTGCCCGATGATGCAAATGGCAATCGCCCTCAAGAGAGTCGTCTTGCCAGATCCGTTTCGGCCAGCCAGGACGGTCCAGCCTGCATAGGAGCCATCCGGGCGCGCGAAATCAAGGAGCACCTTTCGGCGCCCATCAAACCCACGGACTCCATTCATTTTGAGTTTCTTAACGTACACAACTCACTCTTTCAAGGGCAGATAGTCTGGGGCTATTGGACCCCACGAGGTGGCGTCTTGTTCTGGCGGTCGGGTTCGACTGCTGCCAAGCGGGCCCCTGCTCCCGATCGAACAGGCTCTCCCGACTTCGAAGGTGCTCACCCTTGTACCCCATAGCGATGACGGTACCGGGTGCACTCCCTCTAGCCGAAGGGCATTCGGGAGAGTTCTTGCGGAGTGGTCCCCTCCGGGCGTTGTCGAGTGGATGCCCTGCGACGCGCATGGGCATGCATGGCGGCTGGGCGGAGGCCCAGCGGCTATAACTGCGGCACGCTGGCCAAGAGGCAGCGCCATGCAGTCGGCCCCGTCGGCCGCACCAAGCCGGGCGCGCCTATCAGCATGCAGACCCTGAGGAGAGGTATCGCGGCAAGGCCTCGTGTGTGCTTGGGAGGCCGCTGTCTCCCCTCTACCGGCCATCCAGCGCCAGGCACGCGGCTGATGGCAGTCAACCCGAAGCTGCGCAACGGGGACGCTACTTGCGCCGCTCCTCGCGCGAGGCGGCGATTGAGGTGACTTGCTACCCAGGGGCTCTCGTCTCACTTTTCGCCTCGTTCACCCCCGGGCGCCCCAGTTCAGTGAGCATGCAGGAAGGTTGGATCGCAGCATCTCGGGGCCCACGCGTCCACAGCCAGGTACAAGGATGGGGATTTGGAAAGCATGTTTGAATAAAACCCTCATGAGTTCGAATCTTGTATCTCCGCCAGCAGAAGTCCCGAACCACTCAGCAGCCCGGCCTTCGTCATCTCTCCACCTCAGGCTCCGGGTCGCTGCCCCTCACGCTGGGGAGTTGGCGCGGGGCCCGGTAATTCCGCGAGATGCGGTCACCGACCGCTGCTCACAGGTCTACCTCGCCTTCGAGCAGGCCAGGCGAGGCCTGAGGTCAGTACCACGAGAGTGGCTGCGACGACCCTACCTGACGCGTCGTCACATACGTACGTGCGCGTCCAAGTCCCTGAGCTGTCGCTCGTACTCGGCCGCCACTTTTTCAGATGCGGTCACAGCTCTGAACACTCGCGTCTGATCCCACTCGATCAGCAGACGGTCACTCTTGCTCGCATTGCAGGACCGGCAAGCGGGGACGAGATTCGACGGATGCTCCCAACCTCCATGCCCTGATAGCGGGCGAACGTGATCTACCTCAGTCGCCTCATCACCGCAGTACACGCACGGTCCTTCCGCCCTGACCCTGACGTACTCCTCGGCCGAGACAGGCCCAGCGACCTGAGCGGCTAGCTTCCGAGCGCGGTAGGCGTTGCCACTCGAACGGGACATCGCCGCTCGCACGGCGGCTGGAAGTTGGCGCCACCAGCAGCGGCCACACCGGGAAGTGCGCATGTGGAAGGTTTCACCGCAGTCAGGACACTCACGCTCAGACTTACGACACTCGTTGCACGAGCTCCGATCGCCCCAGTAGACCGTTGCGCAACCGTCCACGGTGCATTCCCGTTCAAACGTTCGACATGCGATGCAGCGCACAGTCGTACCGCGATACACGTTGGGGCATTCCTCTGCGGCACACTCCCGAGTCTTAGCTCGGTGGTGCCAGCAACGGCTCTGCGTGCCTCTGAAGACCGTCGAGCATTTCCGGGCCACGCACTCTCGCGCAGGAGTCAGACAGGTGCGACAGTTCAGCGCGTTGCCCCGATAGACGTTGGCGCAGCCCGGAGAGGCGCAGCTCCTCTTCTTGGCACGACAGGCGGAGCACACGAGGTTTGACGCTGCGGAGATGGTGTTGGCGCACCCTGGGGCGCTGCAGGTCCGCGTGGGGTAGCGGTGACGCGAACAAAAGCGACTACCGGCAGTCCAGAACTTGGCGCCGCAGCCACTGTGGGCGCAGACCTGTTGCTTAGTGCGGCACCGCGTGCAATATCGGTTTGTGGCGGTGAACACCGCGCTACACGTCGGCGTGGCGCACTCGCGCTCCACCCTCGCCATGTCGCCCCCAAGCCCAGTGATTGTCCGCGGCGAGCATAGGAGCTGGCTCTGACACTGTGGAGCCAGCTCCACCCCAGCCGCAGAAGCCGGCCTACGAGGCTGTGGTCTCAGTTTTGGTCTCATTCGCTGGAGTTCGCCGGGGTTCAACTCACGCTCCCGGCCACGCACCGGCGCAGGTCAGGACGGTCGTGGCCCCAGGCGGACACCGTTCGGGAAAATTGGAAAGCGTGTTGGGGGCAACCCCTCACGAGTTCGAATCTCGTATCCTCCGCCTGATCGAAGGCCCGGACCGCTTCGAAGCGGTCCGGGCCTTCGGCGTTCACAGTCTCAATCTGCAGTCTCAACGGCCGACTCTCATGCCTTGGAGCAGAGGAGGGGCCACCGACAGTGTCGTCCCACCGGCCTGAGCGTCACGGATGATCAGCGCAACAGCACCTACAGGTCGCGGTACACGTCGCGGCGGTTTCCGGCAGCCATCACCCACACGATCAGCTGGCCGTCCTCGATCGTGTACACGACGCGGTAGTCGCCGACCCTGAGGCGCCAGCGCGAGCTGTGCCCCTGAAGGGCCTTGATGTCGAAGGCCGTTGTGTCGCCCTCGTCCAGCCCCTTCTGGAGTTCAGTCAGGCGATAGAGGATCCGCAGAGCATCGGGGCGCGGGATCTTGAGCATGTCCCGTTGCGCGTGCGGGGTGAACCGCGTCACGTAGCCCATAGAAATCAGGAGTGGTGGGCACGGAGCAGGGCGGCCATCTCTTCGAGCGAGACCGAACCTTCGGCGCCTTCGGATTCCGCCTCGTCGGCCAACTGGTTCAGCCAGGACTCCTCGGCCTGCTCAGCCAACCGGCTCAGCCGCCGGTACTCAAGGATGTCGATCACGACGGCCTCCTGCTTACCGCGCCGAGTAATGATCGTCGGGGTCTCGTCCCGACGGGCCCGGTCGAGGACGTCCGCCAAGTGACTGCGAACCTCGGCCATGGATGCGATCACCGGTTCACTCATGTCACAAATGTAGCAGATGTACATGTGATCTTCGAGACTCCGCCCACCCGCCTCCGAGCTCCGCCATCCGGAGCCCCTTTGGACATGGGGTGCCCAATGACCTGCTTGCAGTTCTGGTTGCGTTCACCCCCGTTCGGGGCCGTCCGCAACTCAGCGGCCGAACTGCTCCATCCCAGGTCAGAACGCCTATGTTCACATTCGAACATCCGGACGAATATTTGGAAAGCGTGTTGGGGGCAACCCCTCACGAGCCGCCTGATCGAAGGCCCGGACCGCTGCGAAGCGGTCCGGGCCTTCGGCGTCTACCCGCTCCAGTCGGTTGCGGCGTCAGCAGGGCTTCGGCGGCCTCGGTGCGGACGTAGAGCACGTACCGCCCGCTTCGATGTGCGTTCACCAGGCCCGCGGCGCGTAGTGCTGCCAGGTGCTGGGAGACACCGCCGGCCGTGATCCCGGTGCGCCGGGCCAGGTCGGTCGTCGAGGCCGGGCCGGCGAGTTCGGCCACCAGCGTGGCCCTGGAGCGACCGAGGACCGATGCCAGGGCGTGTGGGGGGGCCGGCCCGGCGTTCCCAGAGCGTGGCCACTCCGTGGGGCGGGAAGCGCAGCACGGGTTGCCAGGTCGGGCTGGTCACGGAGAAGACCTGGGGCCAGACGAACACCGACGGCACGAGGAGCAGACCGTGCCCGCCGAGGTGCCGGATGCCGTGGGTATGACGGTGCTGGACGTGCAGCGTGTCGGCGTCCCAGGCCACCTTGGGGTCGAGGTCGTTGAGCAGTTGCTGGGCGCCGCCTTCCGCGAGGAGCAGGGCTCGGCGGAGCACGTCGCCTTCCAGCAGGGAGCGCATCCGCGGCCAGTACGGGGCGACGGCGATCTCCCAGTAGGCGTGCACGGTCTCGGTGAGTTCCGCCAGGCCCCGGTCCGGATCGTTCAGGAGCGCGTCGATCCGCTCGGATCGCGGTGCCCGCCGGCCCCCGAGGCCGGCGCGGAGTTGCTCCGGCGTGGTGGATCTCAGGACGGCGAGCTCAAGTCCGATATCAGGCACCGAGGTTGTGGGTGGTGGAGCGATGAAGACCGGTATGAGCCGCGGCGGCTGCGGGACCAGGTCGGCGAGCAGGGCCCAGTCCAGCCCCGAGGCCGCCAGTCGTGGCCGGACCTCGTCGCTCCACGGCCGGAAGAACGGGTGCTCGGCGGGGTTCTTGATGATCCGGACGCTGGCCACCACCTCCCACAGGGGTGACAGCGCGAACCTGGTGCGGGCCAGATCGCGGGTGGAGAACGCCAGGTTCAGCACGGTGCTTCCTTTCGATTCAGCACAGCCTGAATTCATCGCCCGCCCGGTCGGGCGGACCGCAGGCTCGCTCCATGACCACGACCGATCGAATGCAGCAGTCCGTCCCGCCCACGCCCGTACCGGGACCGCGCCGTTCGGTGCTCCGCGACCGAGGCTTCCGGCTACTGATCGGTGCGGTGGCGGTGAGCAAGCTCGGCACTTCGGTCCACTCGCTCGCCCTCCCGCTGGCGGCGGTGCTCGCCCTGCACGCCTCGGCCGGCCAGGTCGGCCTGCTGTCGATGCTGGGCACCCTCTGCTTCCTCCTGCTCGGCCTGCCGGCCGGTGCCTGGATCGACCGGATGCGGAAGCGCCCGGTGATGATCGCCGCCGATCTGGCCCGGGCGGCACTCTTCGGATCGGTGCCGGTCGCCTGGATGCTGGGTGTCCTGACCATCCATCAGCTCTGTCTGGTCGCCCTGCTGGCGGGCGCGGCCACGGTTTTCTCCGACGTCGCCGCGCAGAGCCACCTCCCCACCCTGGTCGGACGCGAGTTGCTCACCGACGCCAACGCCCACCTGGTGACGGTGGACGCCCTCGCCCAGGTCGGCGGCCGAAGCGCCGGCGGTTTCCTGGTCTCGCTGCTGTCCGCCCCCGCGGCCGTCGCCGTCGACTCGGTCAGCTACCTGTGGTCGGCGGCCTGCCTGCGGCGGATCCGCCCACCCGAACCGCAACCGCAACCGCGTGCCGGTCGCAGTCTGGCCGGTGAGGTCCGCCAGGGCCTGCGGTTCGTGTTCGGCCATCCGCTGCTGCGTCCGATCGCCCTCGCCGGAGCGGCCACCAACCTGTCCATCCAGCTCTGCCGGACCATGCTCCCCGTGGTGTTCGTCCGGGAGTTGGGCCTCCCCGGCAGCACGATCGGCCTGTTCTTCGCCACCGGCGGGATCGGTGTCTTCCTGGGCTCGCTGTCGGCCCGGTGGCTCACCCGCCGCTTCGGCGCGGGCCGGGTGCTGTGGCTGATGGGCCTGACGGTCACTCCGCTGGGCGTCCTGGTCGCGCTGGTCGACCGTGGCCCGGCACTCTGGTTGGCGGCCGGGGCTTGGCTCGTCATGACCTGCAAGGTCGGCATCGACAAGGTGATCAAGGTCAGCTTCCGCCAGCACGCCACCCCCGACCTCCTGCTCGGCCGGATGAACGCCACGATGCGCGTGGTCCTCACCGGCTCTCTCACCATCGGCGCCGCCCTGGCCGCCCTCCTCGGCGAGTTCGCCTCCCCCCGTACCGCTCTCTGGATCGGCACGGCCGGCTTCGCCACGGTCTGGATCCCGATCCTCTGCTCCCCCCTCCGCACCATCCGCCACCTGCCCGGACCGCCGGCCGACAGCGAGGCGCGAGCCTGGAGCACCGGCCCCCGGCAGAACCGAGGGTGAGGCCAGGGCCGTTCCGGTCGCGTGCCCCCTCGTCCAGCCGGGTTCAGCCGCGCCTCGGCGCCTCGCTCCGCGACAGGTCAGAACAGGTGCGGACCCCGGCGGACGAGGTTCGGGAGAACGGGAGGGTGCGGGAGAACGGAAAAGCGTGTTGGGGGCAGGCCCTCGCGAGTTCGAATCCGGTGTCCTCCGCCTGATCGAGGGCCCGTACCGAGCTCGGGTTCCAGGAGTCGTTGCGTGGTTCCAGTTCTGTTCGGCCGTGCGGAGCAGGGGTGGGACGGTCGAAGCGGTGTGACGGGCGTCGTGCGGGCCGACCGTCCGGGCCGACCATTCGCTCCATGGACGAATAGCTGGCCGGAGCCGGCGCATCGACGGTGGAGTGCTCCTGGGCGCCGATGGGCGTCCGGCACCCGTAGCCTTCTCCGTCCTGGAAGGACCACCATGCTTTCTGCTCGTGCCACCCGGCTGCTCGCAGTGGCCACGCTCAGCCTCGGTGCCACCCTCGTTTTCAGCCCCACCAAGGCGTTCGCCGTTCCCGAGGGGCCTACCCGATCGGCTCCGGGTCGTGCCAGGCCACCGAGAAGATCGGACTCCACTGGGTCAACGGCGCCTACCACGACGAGATGGCGAACGACCCGACCCAGAACTCGGCGTCCGACCCCGTGCTCGGCCGGGCCGCGCGGAGGGCCGGGCCGGGATATCCGGCTGCTCACGCCATACCCCGTGAGCAGGAGAGGCGCGACGGCGGAGGTCTGCTTCCCGCACCTGGCGAACCGGGAGCCCCCGCCGGGGGCATTGGTTCGTCGGCGCACGCCATTAAAGTCCTGAGCAAGGACAGTGGGAAGGAGCGGGCGTGGCGGTCAACGAAGATCAGTACAGCGATATCCTCGACAAACTCCGGGCCAGGATGCCGAATCTGGCCGATCAAGTGGAACAGGAGGTCCGGTACGGCCGCACGGTCTCCGAGCAAGGGCTCCGGAGCGAGGGCCGGTACGAGGAACGGGCCAGCCGCTTGGCCGAAACGGAGCTGCCGCCCCTCGGCAAGAGCGATGTCTCGGTGATCCCCTACACCGGGACGGAACGCCTGGAGCTGATCCGCGAAGCCCTGCTCACGCTGGCCGAGACGATGTACGCCACGAGAAAGGCCACGCTGGACATGGCTGTGGAACGCGGGATGGAGGCGGAGGTCGAATTCGGGGACCCGGAATTCGAGGACATCTCCCATATCGATCTGCGGGAGGAATCGGCCCGAGCACACCAGGCCCTGGTCACCGTACGGGAGTTGCTGGCCCCGGGCCCGGAGTCGCCCTCGCAGGTTGTCCGATGACCCGGGCCGGTCTGGTCGCCGCCATCGAGCTGGCGATCGGCACGCTGCAGCAGGTGTACCGGAACAGCGCGGACGAGTCCGACCTGTACGAGGCATCCCTGCTCGTGCTGTGCCTCGATGCGGCGCAGGCCGCCGGTGGAACCGTCCTCCTCACCCAGGACGGCAGGAATCCGGCCGCCGCCCTTCGCTTCCGCAGGTCTCCGGGCAACGTCTGGTCGGGCGACTTCACCTACGCACTGGTCAGTTTCCCCGACACGCAGAAGAAGCTCGAAGTTCACCTGGGCGTTTTCGTGGTCGCCGGCCGATCGAAGGTAGCTCACGAGTGCGATGTCGCGATCCTCGATCACCAGGAGGCCGAACGCAGCCGGCAGGCTGCCGTCCACCCCCGGAACAGCAAGCTGGTCGCCGCGATCGAAGCCAAGCACTACAGCTCGTCACCGTCGTTGGGCGTCGGCCGCGCCTTCCTCGGCCTCGCGCAAGAACTCGGTGAGAAGAACAGCTCGCTGGTCTACCCGTCGCCCAGTTCGGCCACCCTCGCAGGACTCATCGCCAAGCGTCCCAGTGAGGCCTACTCCGAGCTCCTGCCCGGTACGCCTGCGGCCGAACGGCTGCGGTCACGCCTCGACCAGGCGATCCGGAACTGGAAGGACCGCATCTGATCGCACCAGTACGGCCCAGGCGGTGAGTTTGCCATGCATCCCCAGGAGCTGCCGCGCGGCAGGAGGCCGGCGCCGCCGTCCTCGGCCCGCGGGCCCACGACGCCCTGGCCGGCCGCCGAAGGGGCCCGGGGCGGGGCTCAGGCGGGGCCGAGGCGTTCGGCCAGGATGCGGGCGCGGGCGGTCTGGACGGCGGCGGCCTGGCGGGCGGCGAACCGGAGCAGGCCGAAGGGGGCCTGCAGGTGGAGGGTGTCGGTCACCCGGGTGGTGCCGGCGGTGTGCGGGGCGAGGGCGAAGCTGTAGCGCATCCGGACGCCGCCGGGGCTGGTCACGTCGCCGCCGACGGTGGCCCCGTCCGGCAGGCGGGTGCGGTCGGTGCGGAGGGTGACCCGGATGGCGTTGTCGTGGTCGAGCAGGCCGAGGAAGCGGAAGCGCTCGACGGCGGTGTAGTGGGTGACGTCCGCTGCACGGCGGATGTCGCGCACCTCGACGAGGAGCGGGGAGAGGCCGAGGTAGTTCTCGGGTTCGGCCAGGTGGGAGAGGACGGTCTCGGGGGTGGCCCCGATCTCGTAGGTCTGGCTCAGTTCGGTGCTCGGCACGCCGACTCCCCTGTCAGGCAAGGCTCTTGGGTGAGGCCGTCCGGCGCGGCTCCGGACGTCCGGCTGGATGATCGCACTGTCCGACGGCCGTGGCCAGGGCGGGCGCGGTCGGGGCTGACGCGGCCAGGGCGGGCGCGGTCGGGGCTGACGCGGCCGGGGCGCGGCACCGTGCTCCCCCGGAAGGGGTGCGCCCCGGCGGGAGGATGATGGGGGCTCGGCGACGGAGACGAGGGAGCGGCCCGTGGCAGGCAGTGGAGTGACCGAGGCCGGGGCGACGGCGCCCGGGCGGCAGCGGGCGGGGCGTCCCCGGCGCCCCCGCTCGGCGGCGCGGCGGATCGCGGTGCTGGTGGGCGTGCTGGTGCTGCTCGGGCTGCCGCCGTGGTGGACGCTGTTCGGGGCGGCGGGCTGGCCGCGGCCGGTGGTGGTCGGCGGGGCGGTGGCGATCCTGGGCTGGCTGGTGGCGTTCCCGTTCCTGATGCTGGCGGGGCACCGGCCGGACCGGCGCGACGACCGGGCGGCCCGGGTCGCGGACACCGGTCTCGGGGTGATGTGGGTGCTGTTCACCTGCTCGGTGCTCGGCGCCCTGGCGGACGCGGTGCTGGGGCTGCTGGACGTCGGCGGCGCGGGCCGGGTCGTCGCGGTGGCGGTCGCGCTGCTGGCGGCCGCCGTGCTGGCGTGGGGCCACCACGAGGCGATGCGGGTGCCCCGGGTGCGGGAGGTGGAGGTGCACCTGCCCCGGCTGGGCGCGGGCCTGGACGGGACCCGGGTGGTGGTGCTGGCCGACACCCACTACGGGCCGATCGACCGGGCGGCCTGGTCGGCGCGGGTCACCGCGGCGGTGAACGTGCTCGACCCGGACCTGGTGGTGCACGCGGGCGACATCGCGGACGGCACGCCCGAGCAGCGCCGGGAGCAGTCCGCGCCGCTCGGCGCGGTCCGGGCCCGGCTGGCCCGGGTGTACGTGACGGGCAACCACGAGTACGGCAGCGAGGCGCAGGGCTGGCTGGACCGGATGGCCGAGCTGGGCTGGGAGGCGCTGCACAACCGCCACCTGGTGCTGGAGCGCGGCGGCGACCGCCTGGTGGTGGCGGGCGTGGACGACGTGACCGCCGAGTCCTCCGGGCTGGCCGGCCACCGCACCGACCTGTCCGGCGCGCTGGCCGGCGCGGACCCGGAGCTGCCCGTCCTGCTGGTCGCGCACCAGCCGAAGTTCGTCCCGCAGGCCGCCGCGGCGGGGGTCGACCTGCAGATCTCCGGCCACACCCACGGTGGCCAGATCTGGCCGTTCCACCACCTGGTCCGGCTCGACCAGCCGGTGCTCCAGGGCCTCAGCCACCACGGGGAGCGCACCCGTCTCTACACCAGCCGGGGCACCGGCTTCTGGGGCCCGCCGTTCCGGGTGTTCGCCCCCAGTGAGATCAGCCTGCTGACGCTCCGCCAAGAACGGGATTCGAGCCACCGCCCGGGCTGACGGATCGTCGGCGGAAGGTTCGGGACCTGCGGCTGCCCACCTGTCGTTCCGACGGGGAGCGGGTGGGGTTCAGGCGGCGTACACGCGGTTTCCACGTCGGGTCACCAGAGTTCCGCCCCGTGCCTACCTCACACTCGCGTGTCGGCGTCGCCTCCGTGTGCGCCGCGTCCCTGACCTTCTCCGGGCTGGTCGTCACCGGGCTGCTCGCCGCGCAGCCCGCGGCGGCGGCCGACCCGGCCGGCTACCAGAACGTCCGGATCAACGAAGTCACCTCCGCCAACAGCGACACGGTGGAGCTGTACAACGCCGGCTCGGCCGCGGTGAGCATCAGCGGCTGGAAGATGTCCGACGACGGCTTCGCGCCGCAGACCTTCAGCCCGTCCGCGAGCAGCATCCCGGCGGGCGGTTTCGTCACCTTCAACTCGCCCAAGGGGCTGGGTGATGCGGACAAGGTGGTGATCTACACCGCCGACGGCACCGTGGTCGACCGGGTCGAGTGGGCCACCGGCAGGGCCAAGCCGGCGATGGCCCGGTGCGGCGGCGACGGCACCGGCTCCTGGGTGACCACGACCGCGGCGACCACCTTCGGCTCGGCGAACGCCGCGGGCTGCCCGGCCTCCCTGCCGGCCGCGAGCAAGGTCCGGATCAACGAGGTGAGTTCGGACGGCTCGGACACCGTGGAGCTGTACAACGCCGGTTCGGCCGCGGTCAGCATCAGCGGCTGGAAGTACGTCGACAACGACACCACGCACTCCGCGGTGTCGGTCTCCTCCTCCGCGCCGTCCGCGAGCAGCATCCCGCCCGGCGGCTACCTGACCTTCGACTCGGCGATCGGGCTGGGCGGCAACGACTCGCTGTTCCTGGTCGACGGCAGCGGCAACACCGTCGACTCGGTGACCTGGGCGGCCGCCGGCGCCTCGCCCTCGGACGAGCGCTGCGCCACCGGGTTCCGGACCTCCGCGACCGCGACCTTCGGCGCGGTGAACTCCTGCACGGGCTCCACCCCGGGCGGCGGCGGCACCCCGACCGGCCACCTGCTGGGCGGTGGCGGCGCGTTGACCAGCGGCTGCACCCCCGAGGCGCCGAGCGGCACCGGCCCGAACCCGGCGGGCACGCTGTCCTGGCCGGGCGGCCTCGACGTGACGATCGCGGACAACGTCTGCACGTTCACCACCTCCACCGGCCCCGAGGGCCGGGACGTCAGCGGGCTGGCCTTCGACCCGGCGAACCCGTCCGTGCTGTGGGCCGCGAAGAACAAGAACTGGCTGTACAAGCTGGTCAAGAGCGGCGGCAAGTGGGTGCCGGACGCGACCTGGAGCGCGACCGGCAAGCAGATCCGCTTCGCGGGCGGCACCGGCCAGCCGGACTCCGAGGGCCTGACCGTCGGCCCCAACGGCCACGTCTACGTGACCTCCGAGCGCGACAACAGCAACAACACCGTCCCCAAGGACACCATCATGGAGTTCGACCCGGCGGCCACCGGGACGGTCCTGACGCCCGTCCGCCAGTGGGACATGACCGCGCAGTTCCCGCAGCTGAACACCGGCAGCAAGGACGACGCCAACCTGGGCTTCGAGGGCGTCGGCTACGTCCCGGACAGCTGGCTGACCGCGAACGGCTGGGTCGACCCGCTGACCGGCGCCGCCTACAACCCGGCGAACTACCCGCTGCACGGCGCGGGCCTGTTCTTCGCCGGCCTGGAGTGGGACGGCACCCTGCACGTCTACGGCCTGAACTCGGACGGCAGCTTCACCACCTTCGGCACCGTCGCCACCGGCAAGACCTCGGTGATGGACGTGATGTTCGACGCCGGCACCCAGCGGATCGTCGCCACCTGCGACAACACCTGCGGCGAGACGCACACCTTCCTGAAGGTCGACGCGAGCGGCGCGCTCGTCCCGGACGTGACCTACTCCAACCCGGCCGTGATGCCGGTCGACAACCTGGAGGGCTTCGCGCTCGCCCCGACCTCGACCTGCGTCAACGGCTTCCGCGAGGCGGTCTGGAGCGACGACGGCATCTGGGGCTTCGGCTCCGGCAGCTCCTCGTACGGCCACGCGCTGTACAGCGGCACCTTCCCCTGCTGAGCACGGCGGGCCCGCTCCCCCGGTCGGCCGGAGGGGCGGGCCCGCCGCGGGTGACGGTGCGTCAGTGGTCGGCCCGGCCGCCGCGCACCACGCAGGAGGCGCTGTTCTCCCAGCCCCAGCCGTCCCCGTCCGGATCCGAGGCGGCGCTGACGCAGTACGGGTAGCCGTTCGGCGCGGTGGTGGCGGCGGAACCGGTGTCGGCCCGGCCGCCGCGCACCACGCAGGAGGCGCTGTTCTCCCAGCCCCAGCCGTCCCCGTCCGGGTCCGAGGCGGCGCTGACGCAGTACGGGTAGCCGTTCGGCGCCTTGCTCGGGGCCGGGACGGGGGTGCCGCCGCCGTAGACGGTCGCGGTGCGGGCGGTGGCGGCGATGCCGTTGGCGCCGTGGAAGAGGCGGTTGCCCCAGGCGGTCGGCGCGTTCTTGTCGAAGTTGTTGACCAGGTCGAGGTACTCGACGCCGCCGCCGTTGCCGCTCCAGGACCAGCCGAGGTAGCCGAGGCCCTGGGCCTGTGCGGTGGCCATGACGGCGTCCTCGTCCGGGTCGCCGTCGCTGTGCTGGGCGCCGAACTCGCCGACCACGACCGGGAGTCCGGCCGAGGTGTAGGCGTTCAGGTAGTCCTGCACCTTGGCGGCGGTGTTGTAGACGCCGTACATGTGGACCGAGAAGAGCGTGTTCCGGTCGGGGTCGGCGGCGAACACCGAGGCGGCGTTGTCGCGCATGGTGCCGGACCAGTCCTGGCCCCAGTTCGGGCCGTCGACCATCAGGGCGTGGTGCAGCCCGGCGGCCCGGACCTTGGCGATCGCGCCCTTGGTGGCGGCCGTCCAGGCGGCGTAACCGCTGTTGCCCCAGGGCTCGTTGGCGATGTTGACGACGACGTAGGACTCCTGCCCGATCAGCAGGTTCTTGTTGTCGACCCAGAACTGCGCGGCCCGGTCCAGGGTGCCGGCGGCGGCGTCCTCGCCATAGCCGGTGGTGTCGTGCACCTCCAGCACGCAGATGACCTTGGCGGCCTTGCAGCGGTCGATCAGCGCGGTGATCTCGGCGCCGCCGGTGCGGGTCCACCGGTCGCCGTCGCTGAGCACCACGCGGACGGTGTTGGCGCCCGTGGTGGCGATGTCGGCGATCGCGGTGACCTGGCCCGGGTACCAGGCGTACGCGTGGTTGACGCCGCGCATCACGAACCGGCTGCCGTCGGCCTCGTAGAGGTGGCCGTTGGCGACGTGCAGGCCGGCGGTGGCAGCCGCGGCGCTGCCGGGGGCGAATCCGACGACGGAGAACAGCAGGCCGAGGACGGCGGCGACCGCCGTACCGACAGCCGTGAGCGCCCTGCGGCTGGGCGGCTTTTCCATGACTCTCCGTAAGGTGTTAGGCGGCCCGGGAGGGCCGGATGTGGCTTATGGTTCTCTGCCTTCAGTGGCTTCTGAGGAGTGGCCGTCCGGCTCTCCGG
>NZ_JBIUTD010000052.1:0-9926 GCF_044741705.1 Kitasatospora sp. NPDC088134
ATGACCACCCGGCTGACCGCCGCCCCGGACAGAACCGGGCAATACCTCCGCCCGAAACCATGCGCGGCAGCCTAAAACGGTATCGAACGCCCTCTCAGGGCGTCGGGTCGGGGCCCACGGCTTCGGAGTTCGCGACAGCGGCCGGGGCAGGGTCCGGGGCAGCGGCCGGGGCGGCAGTGGCGGCCGCGGTGAGGCGGGCGCCGATCGCGTCCAGTTCGGCCGCGACCTCCGCCCGCAGGGCCGGCAGCAGCGTCAGGGCCGCGCGGGCCGCCTCCGGCTCGGGCTCCGGGTCCCGGTGGGCGGCCGCGACGGCGGTCCGCACCGGCAGGACGGCGAGCGCGGTCTCCCACGCGGTGCGGTGCACGCCCGTCGCGTAACGGGACGTCAGGTACTCCAGCGGGGAGAGCGCCGCGGCGTCCCGCTCGGCGGGCCCGGCGAGCCGGTGCCCGGGCAGCAGCCAGGCGACGCCGTGCCGGGCCACCAGGTCGAAGGCCCGCGCCAGGTCCGGGGCCGAACTGCCTTTCCCCGCACCGTCGGTGGCCGCTGCCAGCAGGCGCTCCAGCATCGCCGCCTCGCGCGGGTCGGCCGGGCGCTCGGGGTGCTCCCGGTCGGTCAGCAACTGCTCCAGGTGGTAGCGCTGACCCCAGCTGCCCTCGGCCCGGTGCATCGCCCCGGCCCGGGTCTCCCGGATCGCCGCCAGCGCCAGCGCCCGGGTGCTCAGGTCCCGGCGCACCGCGAACCCCGCCCCGCCCGGGCCCGCCTGCTCCAGCGCGCAGCGCACCGCCGCCACCGTCGGCCCGTCGTACCAGCGCAGCGTCCAGCGCCGCCCCGCCGGGTCGTACTGCGGCTCGATCGGGACCCGGAACCGCACCGAGAGCAGGTCGGCGACCCGCCGCGCGTGCGGCCCGCGCTCCGGCCGCCGGTCGGCCGCGGCCCGCTGGACGTCCTGCGCCGGGCCGGGGCTGCGCCGCTCGGCCTCGGCAAGCTGTTCGGGGGTGCCCATGGCCGGAGACTAGCCAGCGGACGGCGCCACCCCGGCCCCAGCGGCGGGCGACGCGCGCGGCGGCTCAGCCGTTCGCCGCAGTCCCGGCCGGGTGCGGGGGCGGTCCACGGCCCGGTTCAGCCTCGGGCGGCGCCGGCCAGCGGGGCGGTGACCGGCGCGCGGGGGACCGGGACCGGGAACGGGCGGGCGGCGGGGGCGGTGAACACGATCGAGGCCAGCCGGGCCGCCGAGGTGCGGGGCAGCAGCACGGCCGAGGCCACCCCCGCCGGGAGCGGTCCGGGCGCCGTCACCAGGGCGCGCAGCCGCGCCGAGGAGCGGCGGTGCCGGGCGAACGCGTACCGGGAGACCCGGCGGCCGCGGCGGCGCTGCCCGTCCGCGGCCTGTGCCGCACTCGCGTCCAGCAGCAGCAGGTGCACCCGCCGGCCGCGGGCCGTCGCCGCCCGGACGATCGCCCGGCGCACCCACGGCAGCGTCCCGCAGTCGTGCACCACCAGCGGGCCGCCGGCCCGGATCGCCGCCCGCAGCCCCAGGTAGTGCGCCAGCCGCACGGCCGGCCGGTACAGCGCGTACGGGACGCCCGGCAGCGCGGCCGCGAACCGGGCCCGGGTGTGCTGCGAGTCGACCACCCGGGCCCGGGCGCAGCGCTCCAGCAGGGTGCTCTTGCCGCTGCCGGGCAGGCCGGACACCACCAGCACGTCGTCCGCCGGATAGGCCAGCACGGCCGGTGCGGGACGGTCCGTCAGGTCGTGGCGGGCGTGCGGCCGCAGCTGTGGGTGCACACGGTCCTCCTCGGGTCGGGGCCGCTCAAAGGAATGGCCAAGAGCGCGTCATGACAACGTCATGCCCGGGGCATGCGGTTCCAGACCTGCGGCAATGCGGCTGTGACCCGGCTGTTTCCGTTCCCGGACACCCTGGGCGAAATCCGCCGGATGATCCGTGGCAGGGTGGTCCGATGCGAAACGCCCCGGGCGGCCGGACGGTTCGGCGGTCGGAGGGGCGGCGAAAGGGGTGGGGGTAATGAGGTTCTGCTTCCTGGTCGAGGAGCACTACCGCAACGACGGGATGCCGCTGGCCGTGGTGCACCGGCTGCGGGCCGTCGGGCACCGGGTGGACGTGCTGCGCCCCGGCGCGGACCTGCTGGACCTCGCCAAGCTGGTGCGGTCCGGCAAGCACGACGCCTGGGTGCTGAAGACCGTCTCCGGCGGGCCCGGGCTCGGCCTGCTGGAGTCCGCCGCCGCGGCCGGCCTGACCACCGTCAACGACGCCCGGGCGATCCGCCCCGTCCGCGACAAGGCGCAGGCCGCCGTGGTCGCCGCGCTGCACGGCCTGCCGATGCCGCGGACCTGGGCCGCCGCCGACCCGGCCGCGTTCGCCTCGATACCCGGCCGCCGCTGGCCGCTGGTGGTCAAGCCCGCCGACGGCTCCTCGGGGCGCGCCGTCCACCTGGTCGAGCACCCCGGACAGCTGTCCCGGATCGCCGCGCCCGCCGGCGGCGGCCTGCTGATCGCCCAGCCGTACGTGCCCAACGACGGCCTGGACCTCAAGGTGTACAGCGCGGGCGGCGAACTCTTCGCCACCCAGCGGACCTCCCCGCTGCACCCCGAACACCCCGCCACCGAGCGCCCGGTGCCGCTGCCGCGCGAGGTCGCCGCGCTGGCCGCCCAGGTCGGCGAGGTCTTCGGCCTCGACCTGTACGGGCTGGACGTGCTGCTCGGCCCCGACGGCCCCGTGGTCGTCGACATCAACGACTTCCCGAGCTTCCGCCAGGTCCCGCACGCCGTCGAACGGGTCGCCGACGCGGTGCTCCGGCTCGCCCGCACCGGCTCCTCCTGGCCCACCCCCGCCGCCGGTTCGCTGATCGACGCCGCCCGGGCCGGCCGATGACCACCCCGCTGCGGATCGCCGTCCTGGCCCGCGACCTGGACCACCCGCTGCTCGCGGCCGTGGCCGAACTGCTGCGCTCCGCAGGGCACGTGCTGCGCGCGGCCGGACCGGAGCCGGACGCCGACCTGCTGCTGCTCAAGGCCCGCGGCCCGGCCGCGCTCCAACTCGCCCGCCGGTACGAGGCGTTGGGGCGCCCCGTGCTCAACTCGGCCGACGCGACCGAGTTCTGCCAGGACCGGGTGGCGATGGAGCAGCGGGCCCGGGCCGCCGGCCTGCCCTTCGCGCCGACCGTCGCCACCGGCGTCCTCGGCGAACTCGTCTGGCACGGAACGGTGGTGGTGAAGAGCCGGCGCAGCCGCAAGGAGGACCTGGTCGCCCGGATCGAGACCCCCGGCCAGTGGGCCGAGATCGCCGCGCGGTGGCCCGGCGAGCCCGTGCTCACCCAGCGGCCGGTGCCCGGCGACGGCTGGGACCGCAAGCTCTGGGTGGTGGCCGGCACCGTCTTCGCCGAACAGCGCCGCTCCGAACTCGACCCGCACGCCCCCGACCGCCGCCCCTGGACCCCCGACCCCGTCGAACGCGCCCTCGCCCTCGCCGCCGGCCCCGCCTACGGCCTCCAGGTCTACGGCGTCGACCTGCTCCCCGGCCCCGACGGCCCGACCGCCGTCGACGTCAACGCCTTCCCCGGCATCCGCCACCAGCCCGGCGCCCCGGAAGCCCTCACCGCGCTGATCCTGCGCACCCTGGGCCGCTGAAGCGCTGAGGTGCTGAGACGCTGACGCGCTGAAGCGCTGAGCCGTCCGGTTTTCTGTCCTGTCCCTGCCGTGACCTGCGGGTTCCACGCCCAGCACATTCCTGCCCGATCGGTCCACCCGCCCTCCCGGGTCTGCGAGAATCGCGGGGCGGCGGAGTGACGGACGAGGAGGAGCGCGGTGCGCGAGGAGGAACCGCGGTCGCGGCTCCCGCAGCTCAGGCTGGACGAGCTGCTGGCCGAACTGCAGGCCCGGATCGACGTGGCCCGGGGCACCCGGGACCGGGTGCACAGCCTGCTGGAGGCGGTGCTCTCGGTCGGCCGGGAACTCGAACTCACCCAGGTGCTGCGCCGGATCGTCGAGGCGGCGGCCGTCCTCGCCGACGCCGAGTACGCGGCGCTCGGCATCATCGGCCCCGACGGCGACACCCTTTCCCAGTTCCTCACCGTCGGCCTCGGCGAGGAGGCGATCGCCCGGATCGGCCCCTACCCGACCGGCAAGGGCCTGCTCGGCGAGCTGATCCGGCACCCGCAGCCGCTGCGCCTGGACGACCTGAGGCAGCACCCGGCGTCCACCGGCTGCCCGGCCCACCACCCGGAGATGCGGACCTTCCTGGGCCTGCCGGTCCGGGTCCGGGACGAGGTGTTCGGCAACATCTACCTGACCGACAAGCGCGGCGCGGCCGGCTTCGACGACGACGACGAAGCGGTGATAGCCACCCTGGCCGTCGCCGCCGGAGTGGCCATCGACAATGCCCGCCTGTACGAGGAGGCGCAGCGCCGGCAGCGCTGGCTGACCGCCACCGCCGAGATCAATCGCCGCCTGCTGTCCGGGAGTTCACGCACCCAGGTGGTGGAGCTGATCGCCCAGCGGGCCTGCGACATCAGCGGGGCCCGGCGGGCCGACGTGCTGACGACGCTGCCCGACGGCAGCGGGCTGCGGGTGGAGCTGGCGCTGGGCGGCGAGACCGCCGGGCGGGTCGGGGCGACGGTGCCGCTGCACGGCACGCTGTGCGGCGCGGCCTGCGTCGACGGCGTCCCGATGACCTCGTACGACCTGGCGGCCGACCCCCGCTACCGGGCCGGGTCGACCAGGTTCGACGGGCCGGGTCCGGCCGTCGCGGTGCCGCTGGGGCGGGCCGAGGGACACACCGAGGGGGTGCTGCTGCTGGTCCGGGCGGCCGGCGAGCCGGAGTTCACCGAGCGCGAGATCGATCCGCTGCTGGGCTTTGCCGACCAGGCCGCGCTGGCCCTGGAGCTGGCCGAACGGCGGCGCGACGCCGAGCAGTTGGCAGTCCTGGAGGACCGTGACCGGATCGCCCGCGACCTGCACGACCTGGCCATCCAGCGACTGTTCGCCACCGGTATGACGCTGCAGAGCGCGTCCCGCTTCATCGACCACCCCGGGGCGGCCGACCGGGTGCTGCGCGCGGTCGGCGACCTGGACGAGACCATCAAGATCATCCGAACGACGATCTTCGGGCTGCGGGTCCGCGAGGCGGATACCGGGCAGGGCCTGCGGGCCCGCGCGGTGCACGTGGTCGAGGAGGCGCAGGCCGCGCTGGGCTTCGCGCCCCGGCTGAGCATGGCGGGCCTGCTCGACACCGACGTCCCGCCCGAGGTCGCCGACCACCTGGTCGCCGTCCTCGGCGAGGCGCTCAGCAACGCCGCCCGGCACGCCCGGGCCGGACGGGTCGAGGTCACCTTGCAGGCCGCCGGCGGCCAGGTCGCGCTCACCGTCCAGGACGACGGCGTCGGCATCCCCGAACAGGGCCGCCGCAGCGGCCTGCGCAACCTCGCCGAACGCGCCCGGGCCCTCGGCGGCACCCTCACCGTCACCGCCCCGCCCGCCGGTGGCACCGCCCTCAACTGGACGGCCCCGCTCGAACATTGACGCCCGGTCAGGATTTTTTGCGCGGGCGCAAGGAAGCGGCTAGGAACGGCGATCGCCCCTCGGCGGGGGTGCCGCGTGCGCTCGGTCCGCAGTCGACTCCTCCGGTTCGATGAGCGGTTCGGAGGCGGCGCAGGCGTCCGGGTCGGCGGTCTCGTCCGTCGTCAATGTGCGCACGGGGTAGCTGAGTTGGGGGAAAGGTTGGGTGAGTCCGTGCGCGATGAACCGTGCCGTCCAGGTGGAGAGGTCCACGCCGAGCAGCGCCGGGTGGGCGAGGCGGATCTCGCCGCCGGGGCGCAGTGGGAAGGGTGCGTCGTGGACGTCGATGGGGGTGCGGTCCTCGGTGATCCGGAAGGCGGTGCCGTCGGCCGTCCACACCAGTCGCCGTGCCGGGTGTCCGAGCAGGGGGTGGGACAGCAGTAGGTCGGTGAACTCTCTTGCCGTCCAGGACCGTTGGGAGACCATGGCGGCTTCCAGGCGGGCGAGTTGCTCGGTGGCCAGCGCGCGGGCGTCCTTCTTCAGTGCGGTGAAGCGCTTGCGGGCGGCGGACGCCAGTTCGGGGTCGTCCTGCGCACCCGGCACGGGCAGGTTCTTGCGGCGCCGTCCGTCCGCGTCGTCGACCACGTACGGGTGCAACTGTTCGTCGAAGCCGACGGTGAACGTCCTTGTGCCGTAGTCGAACACGATGGTTCCGTCGGGGGAGAGGTCGAGGTCGGGAACGAGGCGGTCGGCGAGTTGATCGGGCGTCAGGCCCATCGCTTCGGCGACTTCGGTGACCTTCTCCTGGGCGCGGGTGCGCAGGCCCTTGAACTTCACCCGCCGCGCCAGGGCGTGGAGTTGGCGCAGTGCGGTGTCGGTGCCGATCGCGGCCAGCACGTCCAGGCCCTCGACGGCCCGGCGGTGGGCACCCTGCCCGGGCCACTCGCGCAGGACCGGCGCCAGGCCGCGCGCCACCGTGTCGTCGCCCCACTCGCCCAGCAGGGGCAGCACCCACCCCTCCTTGGCGGGCATCCCGGCCAGCCGCCAGTCCTGGAACAGCGCCCAGCAGAACGCCGCCCGCGTCGACGGCCGCACCGCCGCCGCGACCTGTGCCAGTCCGGGGTGCGGGGCGCCGGGCCTGGTCAGCGCCGCCATCGCCAGCACCCGCCGGACGGCCTGCTCCGGCAGTGCCGAACCGTCCGGCAGCAGCAGCGGAGGCAGGCCCGACGGGTCCGCCCAGTCCGGCAGGTGCGGCATCCGGGCGGGCGGCGCGGCCAGCACGGCGGGCAGCGCCTCGGGCGGGGCGGTCGGCGCGGGCGGCCCGGCCGCGTCCAGGGAGGCCACGAACTCGGCCGTGGCGGCGTCGAGTCGGGCCAGGACCGCGGGCAGCCGGTCCGCGTGCGTGCGCAGGTGGCGGTCCAGCAGGTGCCGGGCCATCGGCCGGCCGGACCGGGCCGCGGCGGCCAGCAGCCTGGTGGCGCGCACCGGTTGGCGGTCCGCGGCCTGCCGCAGCACCGGCCCGACGTGCCGGTCCTCGGCCCGTTCCAGCAGCGCCGCGAACGCCTCGTCGGCGGGGAACTCCAGCAGGTAGTCGGCGAGTTCGCGGACCGCTTCGCCGTCCACCTGCACCCGCAGCGCGGCGGCCAGCAGCGGCACGCACGCGGTCCCGACGCCGTCGGCGAGGGTGGCGACCACGGCCGGCGTCCACACGTACCCGTGCGGCGGGGTCGCGCCCAGCCGGGCGACCTGCGCCGCCGTGCCGAGCGCCGACAGCACCTGGCGCTGCCGCACCTGGGTGTCGTTGCCGTGCCGGGCCGGGAACTCGTCGAGCGCGGCCGCCACCCAGCCGGTCTCCGCCGGGAACAGGTACGCGGCCAGCGCCCGCCGGTCGGTGTCGGTGCGCAGCTCCGCGACCGCCGCCCGGGCCTCCTCGTACGCGGGCCGCTCGGCGATCGACAGCAGGTGCCTGGTCCAGCGCAGCAGTGCGGTCTGGGCCTCGCCGAGGTGCCGGGTGAAGCGGTTCGGCCGGGTCAGGCCCGTCCGGTGGGCGTCCGGGTCGGCGGCCCCGTAGTCGATGCCGAAGGACTCGACGGCCGCCCGGGCCGCGAACGCCAGGCCGTGCCGGGCCGTCCAGGCGTCCACCAGGTCGCCCCCGGCCGGGTGGTGGGGCAGGTGCGCCGGCGGCAGCATCGCCGCGACGCAGGCCGCGCCCAGCGGGTCGGCCACCCCGTGCAGGTAGGCGCGGGCAGCCTGCTCCAGCTCCGGATCGGTGCGCTCGGACCGGCACACCGACTGGATGGCGGTGCGGTTCCCGGCGATCAGCGCGTCCTCAACGGCGACGGCCGCCGCGTCCGGCCAGTCCGCCGGGGACTGCGCCCGGCCGCCGCGCCGGGGCACCACCAGGATCCGCCAGCGGTCGGGCAGGGTCAGGGTGTCCTCGTCCGGGAGCGGGCCGGCGGCGGAGGCGGGGGGCGCGGCGCCGACCGGGCGGTACCCCTTGCGCTCCTGCTCGGCGACCATCCCGGCCAGCCGGGTCGAGGCGACGGCCGGATCGCCGAACGGGTGCACGTCCCAGCCGGTGGCGCTGTCGGCGCCGGTCCGGCCCGCGCGGACCCGGACCGTCCCGCCGAGGAGTTCGGCCTCCCAGAACCTCGCCGCCCCGCCGCCGGTCAGTTCCCAGCGCCGCACCGCGTTCCCCGGACCACCCGCGACAACCATCTGATCCGCCCCTCCGATCATGCGTGTGATCGGCGGACCGGACAGTCGGACGATCACTGCGCCGCACCCTAGCGACCGCCCCCGACAGGGCCGCACGCGGCCGCCCCCGGGGAGGCGGCCGCGGATCGGCTGACGCCGGGTCAGAACGCCGAGGTGTAGGCGGTCAGGAACGGGGCCGAGACGGGTGCCCCGCCCGGGTTGAAGCAGAGCGGGTTGAGCTTCACGGTGCCCGAGACCCGGCTCCACGGCAGCGCGAGCTGGCACCAGCCCGGGCCGCTGCCGTACGCGGTGACCTGCGCGGTGTCGGACGGCACGGCCACGCCCGGCAGGGCGACGGTCGCCGGGACACCCGCCGCGAAGGTGTTCACGCCGCCCACCGAGTTGAAGTTCGTCCCCGCGGGCACCCCGCCGTTGAACCACAGGTAGCCGAAGGACTTCGGCGGGAACGCCGGCCCGTGCACGGCTCGCTTGACCGAGTAGCTCAGCGTCCACCGGGTGTCGTACGGCAGGTTGCCCGCGTCGAAGCAGGCCACCACGAAGGTCTGCCCCGTCGCGGCCGGGGCCCAGGTCGCCACCTTGCAGCGGGCGCCCTGGGACGGGTCGACGGCCGTCACCTCGACGTTGCCCAGCTCGGTCGAGGAGCCCAGGCCCGGCAGCCACGCCTTCCAGATGCCGGTCGAACCGTGGCTGGACAGGTTCGCCCCGCCCGAGGAGTTGTACTGCGTCACCAGCGCCCCGCTCGCCGTCGAGTACAGGTAGCCGTAGTCGCCGCCGGGCGGCGCGGGCGTCCCCGTGCTACTGGTGAACAGCACCGTGAACGGCGAGTTGTCCGGCGTCCCTGCCGGCTGGTAGCAGGCCACCTTGACGTCCAGCCCCGTGCCGACGGTGCCCCAGCCCTGGACCTGGCACGAGGTGCCGGTCCGGTTGACGGCGGTCACGTGCGCGATGCCGCCCGGCCCGCCGATCAGCGGGAAGTGCACCACGTACGCGCCGAGGCCGACCTGGTCGACCTTCATCGGGTTGGCGGCCGGCGAGGCCCAACTGCCCCACTGGCGCGTGGTGTCGGGCACGTAACTCGGCGGCGGCGTCGGATTGTCCAGGTAGGCGAAGCCCCAGCGGTCCGGCACCGCGGCGTGCGCGGGCGCGGCCGCCGGGACGGCCACCGCCAGCAGCGCCGCCAGCAGCGCGAGCACCAGCGGGACGGTACGGGCGGGCCTGAACCCCGCTGATTCGCATCGGTCGTGCATGAACGCAACCCCCAGAAATGGTGAGGACGGTCGCCGCCCGAAGGCTCGGGCGGGCGCGACGACTCCCGCCCGGGAACCCGGCCGGAGCCGGCCCGGGACGGGACGAACCTTTCTAACTGCCTTGCTTGGTATGGCTGTTGGGCCTTACCGCCCGGCAGCGGAGCGAGGGAGCCCGACAACCCCGCAGCGGTCTCGGAGGCACGCCGTGCCCGTGCCGGACCACGGCGGAGCGGGGATGGTGCGGGGCGCGGCCGACAGAACACCGCGCCGCCCTGGAACGGACCGCCACCACCCGGAACCCCGGGCCGACCGACGGCCACCACCGACCGGACGACCGCCCGACGGCGCCTCACATGCCAGTGCCGCGTCAGGCAACCTTCGCCCGTCGCGACGCCCGGCACGCCCTCTCGCCGCACCGGCCGAAAACCCGAGTACACCCAGTACGAGGGCTTC
>NZ_JBIUTD010000053.1:0-9391 GCF_044741705.1 Kitasatospora sp. NPDC088134
CAACATATCTGGCGTTGACTTTTGGCACGCTGTTGAGTTCTCAAGGAACGGACGCTTCCTTCGGACCGCATTCCTGCGGACCCTCCGGGCGCTTCATTCTTTCGTGTTTCCAGCTTATCAGATCCGAGCTCGTGCTCTTTCCCGACTCGCTTTCGTCTTTCACGGCCCTGCGGCCCCTTCCGACGTTTCAAACTCTAGCCGATCCCCGCTCCGAAAAGCGAATCCGCCGCAATCTCCGAAAAAGCGCAGAGCGAATACGAACGGAGACGCGAAAGGACGCGACCCGCTACGGACCGACTGAGTGGTTGATCAGGGATTGGCCGCCCCGGGACCGTCCACACGAGATGCGTGTCCGGTGCTCCCTGCCGAGCGACCAGTCAACACTACGCCGATCGGCGGACCGATGCAAACGCGGCGAGGGGCACCTCTGGCGGTCCACCTCCGATCCACCCACTTGAGCGATCGCTCAAAACTCTGCCATGATGGCGCCGCCGGAGTTGAGCGTTCGCTCAAAACCTTGCCCTAGGAGACTTTCATGCCTGGTCAGAGCCGTCGCAGAGCTGCGCCGATCTATGTCGAGCTGCCGATCCGCGCGGGGCTGGAACGGGTCTGGGAACTCACTCAGGACCCGGCGCAGCACCAGCGGTGGGACGCACGGTTCAGCCGGATCGCGTACGTGGACGGTGCGGCGGAGCCGGTGCGCTTCCGGTACTGGCTGGGGTGGTCCCGGGGGCCGGCGCTGACCGGGACGGGGGTGACGACGGCGCAGCGGGAGCGGGCGGACGGGTCGCGGGTCAGTGCGTTGCGGTTCGCGTCCGACTCGGGGTGGTCGCCGTTGCAGGAGGGCGCGGGGTACTGGCGCTACCTGGTGGGCGGGGACGGGGCGGGGGGCACGTTCATCACCGGGTACGACTACCGGACGTGGCGGTGGCCGGGTGGGGAGTGGTGCGACCGGTGGGTGGTGCGGCCGTGGGTCGGGTGGTTGACGGCCTGGTCGTTCGACCGGTTGCGGTTGTGGGCGGAGCGGGGGGTGACTCCGGAGCGGGCGCTCGTCCACGGGTTGGCCGAGGTGGTGGCGCGGCTCGGGGTCGCGGCGGCCGCGGGGGCGCTGCTCCGTCCGGGCGGGCTACTCGGGGGCGGTGGGCTGCTCGGGATGCCGGGATCGCTCGTCGCGGTGCTCGTTCTTCTCCTCTCCCTGCTTCTCCCGCCCTCGCCGGTCACTCCGGCGGCCCGCCGTTGCCGGCGGCGGGCGCGGCGCGATTCCGCCGGGCGGGCCGCTGCTCGTCCGCCTCGTCTTCTGAACTCCTTGGAGCTGTCATGACCGTCACCTTGTTCGACCCGCCCGCCCCGGTGGCGGATTTCCGGGCGGGCTCGATATTCCGGGCGGCGCTCGGGGCGGAGTTCGAGCGCCTGCATCCGGAACTGCAGCGGCGGTTCGGGTTCTCGACGGCGGACGGGATCGCCTGCATCGGGACGGGGCGGATGGAGCGGATCGAGCGCGGGCGGGGGGTGGTCGCCCCGTTCCTCCGGTTGGGGACGCGGCGCAACATCCTGTTCCCGGAGCACGGGCGGGACGTGCCGTTCACGATCGCCAACTACGCGTACCGGGACGGGTTCGGGCGCGAGACGGTGACCTTCGTGCGGACGTTCCAGTTCGTCCGGCCCCGGCGGTTCGACGCGACGATGGTGGCGGCGCCGGGGCGGCCGGGGACGATCGTCGACTACCTGGGGACGCACCAGCACCTGGCGGTGGACCTGCGGTTGGGGGTGACGGAGCAGGGCGGGCTGGTGATCTCCTCGGGGGCGCAGCGGGTGTCGTCACTGGTGGGGGCGCCGTTGCTGCCGGCGGCGGTGACGGGGCGGGCGGACCTGCACGAGTGGTTCGACGAGCGGGAGGGGCGGTTCCGCATCCGGGTGCGGGTGACCAATCCGGTCGTGGGGCTGGTGCTGGGGTACCAGGGGTGGTTCACGGCGGAGTATCCGCGGGTGGGGCCGGAGGGGGTGCCGAGCCATGTCCGGCCGGTGCGCGAGTCGTTCCGGCTGTGAGGGAGCGGGCTACGCTGCGGCGCATGAGCGACACACGTGAGCGGTTGATGGACGCGGCCATCGGGGCGCTCAAGCGGCAGGGCATCTCGGGGGTGTCGGCGCGGAGCATCGCCGGGGAGATCGGGGCCAACCAGGCGCTGGTGTTCTACCACTTCAAGACGGTGGAGGGGCTGCTCGCGGCGGCGGCGCTGCGGGAAACCGAGAGCCGGCTGGGGCGGTACCGGGAGCGGTTCGCCGACGTGGATTCGCTGCGCGAGCTGCTGACGGTGGGTCAGCAGGTGCACGCGCAGGAGCGGGAGGCGGGGAACGTCGCGCTGCTCGGGCAGTTCCTGGCGGGGGCGCGGGGGTATCCGCAGCTGGCCGAGGTGACGGCGGAGGCCCTGCGGCTGTGGACGGTGGAGATCGAGGCGGTGCTGGAGCGGCTGTTCGCGGGGCACCCGCTGGCGGAGTTCCTCGATCTGCCGGGTCTGGCGCGGGCGGTGACGGCGGCGTTCGTCGGTCTGGAGCTGTACGAGGGGGTGGACCCGGAGGGCGCGGAGGGGGCGTTCGCCGCGCTGGACGGGTTGGGGGTGCTGGTCGAGGTGGTGGACGGTCTCGGTCCGGTGGTGTCGCGGGCGGTGCGGGCGACGGTCCGCCGGCAGGTGCGGGGCCGGAACGGGGCCGAGTGAGCCCTCCCGAACAGCCGGAAGGCCGGCCCCGGTGGGGGCCGGCCTTCCGTCGTACCGAGGCGCGGTGGGCTCAGCTGTTGGTGGGGAAGCCCAGGTTGATGCCGCCGTGCGAGGGGTCGAGCCAGCGCTGGGTGACGGCCTTGCCGCGGGTGAAGAACTGGACGCCGTCGGCGCCGTAGGCGTGGCTGTCGCCGAACAGCGAGGCCTTCCAGCCGCCGAAGGAGTAGTAGGCGACGGGCACGGGGATCGGCACGTTGATGCCGACCATGCCGACCTCGACCTCGTTCTGGAAGCGCCGGGCCGCGCCGCCGTCGTTGGTGAAGATGGCGGTGCCGTTGCCGTACGGGTTGTTGTTGATCAGCTCCAGGCCCTCGTCGTAGGAGGGGACCCGGACGACCGACAGGATGGGGCCGAAGATCTCGTCGTTGTAGACGGACATGCCCGGCTGGACGTGGTCGAACAGGGTGGGGCCGAGCCAGAAGCCGTCGGTGGTGGGGGCGCCGTTGGCGTCCTCGCCGGCGATGGCGTGCTTGCGGCCGTCGACGGCGAGCTCGGCGCCGTCGGCGACGCCGGACTCGACGTAGGAGGTGACCTTGTCGCGGTGCACGCCGGTGACCAGCGGGCCCATCTCGGAGTCGCCGTTGCAGCCGGGGCCGACCTTGAGGGTGGCCATCCGCTCCTTGATCTTGGCGACCAGCTCGTCGCCGATCGGGTCGACGGCGACCAGGACGGAGACGGCCATGCAGCGCTCGCCGGCCGCGCCGAAGCCGGCGTTGATGGCGGCGTCGGCGGCCAGGTCGAGGTCGGCGTCGGGGAGCACCAGCATGTGGTTCTTGGCGCCGCCGAGGGCCTGCACGCGCTTGCCGTAGCGGGTGCCGGTCTCGTACACGTAGCGGGCGATCGGGGTGGAGCCGACGAAGGAGACCGACTTGACGTCGGGGTGCTCCAGCAGGCGGTCGACGGAGACCTTGTCGCCGTGCACGACGTTGAAGACGCCGTCGGGGAGACCGGCTTCCTTCCACAGTTCGGCGATGAAGTTGGCGGCGGACGGGTCCTTCTCGGAGGGCTTCAGCACGACGGTGTTGCCGGCCGCGATGGCGATCGGGAAGAACCACATCGGCACCATGGCCGGGAAGTTGAACGGCGAGATGATGGCGACGGGGCCGAGCGGCTGGCGGATCGAGTAGACGTCGACGCCGGTGGAGGCCTGCTCGGTGAAGCCGCCCTTGATCAGCTGCGGGATGCCGCAGGCGTACTCGACGACCTCCTGACCGCGGGCCAGCTCGCCGAGGGCGTCGGAGTGCACCTTGCCGTGCTCGGAGACGATGATCGCGGCGAGCTCGTCCTTGCGGGCGTTGAACAGCTCGCGGAAGTTGAACAGCACCTGGGTGCGCCTGGCGATGGAGGCCTTGCGCCAGGAGGTGAACGCCTGGGCCGCGGCGGCGACCGCCTGATCGACCTCCGCGATCTCGGCGAAGTCGACCTGACCGGTGACCTGGCCGGTGGCCGGGTCGTAGATGTCGCCGCGGCGGGGCGCGGTTCCGGCGGTGGCGACGGACCGGCCGCCGATCCAGTGCGTGATGTGCTTGCTCAAGGGTCTCTGCCTCCGACTGTCCACGGACGTCCCGCGCTCGTTCTCCAGTCTGCGCGGGGAGGGTGCCCCGCTCAACGAGCACCCTGACGGAGAACCGCGATTCACCCTTACAGGTCGTCGGAGCGGCCCGCCCCGTCCGGCTCCGCGGGCTCTCCCGCCCCGTCCGGCTCCTCCGCCCCGTCCGGGTACGCCCGGTCGTCCAGGTACGGGTCGTCCAGGTACGGGTCGTGCAGGCCGTCGGCGAGCGCGACGGTCTCCAGCAGGTCCAGCCGCAGGTCCTGGGCCCAGGTCTCGGCCCAGCGCCGGGCGTCCTCGGCGCCGGAGGGCAGCAGGGCGGCGGCGGTCTCCAGCCGTTCGGCGAGGGTGCCGGCGGTGAACTCCTCGTCGGAGGCGGCGGCCAGCGCGAGCAGTTCGCCCTCCCGGAGCCGGGCGGTGAGCGCGTGCAGGGCGAACAGGTCGGCGGGCAGGGCGCGTTCGCAGAGGGTGCGGACGGCGAGCGCGGCAGCGTCCTCCAGCGCGGCGACCGGGGCGGGCGCGCCGGTGACGGCGGGCGGGACGGACAGCACGGGCGGGTGGCGCAGCGGTTCGCGGCGCAGTTCGATCCCGAGGGCGCGCCGGGCCCCGTCGGTGACGGCGAGCTGTTGGCGGCGCGGGGTTCCGGCGGTCTCCCGGACGTCGTGGCCGGTGGCGCGCAGGGCGGCGGCGAGTCCGGTGGCGAGGTCGGCGAGCGGGGCGCCGTCGGTGCTGATCAGCAGCAGGTCGGTGTCGCGGACGGGGACCCGCAGGCCGTGCCGCCGCAGCGCGTCGGGGCCGGCCAGGACGAGGGCGTGCCGCAGGCAGTGGGGCAGCGCGTCGGCGAGCAGCGCGCCGCGGTCGGGGCGGGCGGGGGCGGTACCGGCGGGGCTGCCGGGCAGGCCGGGCTGTTCGCCCGGGCGCCCGGGCGGCCCGGTGGGGGCGTACTCCGGGGCGCCCGGGTGGTCGATGCAGTCGCTGCGCTCCGTGGGCTCCGTGGGCTCCGTGCGGTCCATGGGGCAAGTCTGGCCCGTTCGGGCCGTTCAATGCGGGGGATCACTGCGGGGAGCGGCGCCGGGCGGCGGCGTCGTGCAGGGCGAGTTCGAGGGCGGCGGGATCGACGAGGCGGCCGCTGCGGTGCGGGGGGATCAGCCAGTGCGGGCCGCGGGTGGGGCGGGTGGGGTGCGGGACGGCGATCCAGGTGCCGTCACCGGAGGCGCGGATGCCGGTGCCGATCCAGCGTTCGGCGGTGCCGACGGGGACCAGGAAGCCGACGGTGTCGCCGGCCGGGTCCTCCAGGACGGGGCCGCCGCCGAGCCGGTCGAGCAGCGCGGCGGCGGGGCGGCCGAGCGGGCCGGGGGCGTGCAGCACGTCCCAGCGGCGGCCGGCGGGCAGCAGGGCGAGGCCGAACCGGGTGCGTTCCCAGGTGCGGCGGCAGGTGTCGGGGTCCAGGGCCGCGTCGGCCAGCCAGTGCAGGGCGCTGGGGTGGCAGGTGGTGCTCACGGTCGTTCCTCGTCTCTCCCGGGCGCGGGCGGTGGTGCCTGCTGCCGTCACCCGGGAGAGCGGGGTACCTGCGGTTTCTTACACGGAACGCCCGAACGGATCGCCGGGCCCGCGATTCCTGACGATCCGTCAGCGGTCGCCGAAGACCGTCCGGTGCCAGTCCTTGCGGGCGACCGCGGTGGTGTCGAACATGACGTGCTTGACCTGGGTGTACTCGTCGAGCGAGTACTGCGACATGTCCTTGCCGTAGCCGGAGGCCTTGTACCCGCCGTGCGGCATCTCGCTGATGATCGGGATGTGGTCGTTCACCCAGACGCAGCCGGCCGCGATCTCGCGGGTGGCGCGCAGCGAGCGGTGCACGTCGCGGGTCCAGGCGGAGGCGGCCAGGCCGTAGGGGGTGTCGTTGGCGAGCCGCAGGCCCTCCTCGTCGCTGTCGAAGGGGAGGACGACGAGCACGGGGCCGAAGATCTCGCCCTGGACGACCTCGCTGTCCTGGGCGGCGCCGGTGATCAGGGTGGGGCGGTAGTAGGCGCCGAGGGAGAGGTCGTGGCCGTCGTGGCCCTTGCCCTCGGCGGGGCCGCCGGTGACGACGGTGGCGTAGGAGCGGGCGCGCTCGACGAAGCCGGCGACCCGGTCGCGGTGGGTGAAGGAGACCAGCGGGCCCATGTCGGTGTGCGGGTTCAGCGGGTCGCCGAGCCGGATGCCCTCGTAGAGCTCGGCGACGCCGGCCACGAAGGCGTCGTACAGCGGGCGCTGGACGTAGGCGCGGGTGGCGGCGGTGCAGTCCTGGCCGCTGTTGATCAGGGAGGCGGCGACGGCGCCGTGCACGGCGGCGTCCAGGTCGGCGTCGTCGAAGACCACGAACGGGGCCTTGCCGCCGAGTTCGAGGTGGGTGCGCTTGACGGTGGCGGTGGCGATCTCGGCGACCCGCTTGCCGACGGCGGTGGAGCCGGTGAAGGACACCATGGCGACGTCGGGGTGGCCGATCAGGTGCTCGCCGGCGGTGCGGCCGGCGCCGGTGACGACGTTGACGACGCCGTCGGGGATGCCGGCGGCGGTGCAGGCCCGGGCGAACATCAGCGAGGTCAGCGGGGTGATCTCGGCGGGCTTGAGGACGATGGTGTTGCCGGCGGCGATGGCCGGGAGGATCTTCCAGGCGGCCATCTGCAGCGGGTAGTTCCAGGGCGCGATGCTGCCGATCACGCCGATCGCCTCGCGCCGCACGTACGAGGTGTGGTCGCCGCTGTACTCGCCGGCGGCCTTGCCCTCCAGGTTGCGGGCGGCACCGGCGAAGAACGCGGTGTTGTCGACGGTGCCGGGGACGTCGAACTCGGTGGAGAGCCTGATCGGCTTGCCGGTCTGCGCGGTCTCGACCCGGGCGAAGTCCGCGGCGTGCTCGGCGAGGACGCCGGCGAGGCGGTTGAGCGCCTCGGAGCGGGCCCCGGGGGTGGCGCCGGACCACTCGGGGAGGGCGGCGCGGGCGGCGGCGACGGCGGTGTCGACGTCGGCGACGGTGGCGAGCTCGACCTGCTGGACGGTGGCTCCGTTCGCGGGGTTGACCACGGCGAACGGTTCACCGCCGGAGCCCCGGGTCGGGCGGCCCGCGATGTGCTGCGCGCCGTCGTTGAAGCTGGTCAGGTCCATGAGTTGCCTCCATTGCCTACTCGACCCGGCCGACGATGCCTCGGCGGGGGCCTCCGGGGCAAGCGTCACTCAGCAACCGGGCGGACGGGCCTCTTTACACGCTGCAAGGGTGCGATCGGGCGACAGGGCGTCGCCGCCGCGCATGATTGACTTGACACCCTGAGAACCCCCCTGGAGGTGTCCGCGATGCTCCCCACCGTCGCCCGCGTGCTGGACCTGGACGTGATGCGGCGCGGCCTGCCCCAGGTGGTGGCCGGCGCCTCCGCGCTGGAACGGCCGGTGCGCTGGGTGCACGTCAGCGAGCTGCCGGACGTGGCGGGGGTGCTGCGGGGCGGCGAGCTGGTGCTGTCGACGGGCATCGCGCTGCCGGAGGACCGGGACGGGCTGGCCCGCTACGTGCGGGAGCTGGCCGAGGTCGGGGTGGCGGGGCTGGTGATCGAGTTCGGCCGCCGGTACTTCGACTCGCTGCCGCGGGCGCTGGTCGCGGCGGCGGAGCGGCACAACCTGCCGCTGGTGGTGCTCCGCCGGGAGCTGAAGTTCGTCGCGGTGACCGAGGCGGTGCACGCGCTGGTGGTGAACGCGCAGCTGGAGCAGCTGCGGGTGTCCGAGGCGGTGCACCAGGTCTTCAACGAGCTGGCCACGGAGGGCGCGGAGCCCGCCGAGGTGGTGCGGCAGGTGGCCCGGATGGCGGGCGCCCCGGTGGTGCTGGAGAACCTGGCGCACCAGGTGCTGGCGCACGACACGGCGGGCCGGGGCGAGCAGGAGCTGCTGGAGAACTGGGAGCACCGTTCGCGCGGGGTGCACCCGCCGGGCCGGACCGGCCACGACCCGCGCTCGGGCTGGCTGGTGACCACGGTGGGCGCCCGCGGCCAGGACTGGGGCCGGCTGGTGCTGATCGACGAGCCGGTGCCGCTGCCCCCGGACGTGGCGCATCCGCACGCGATGCTGCTGGAGCGCGGGGCGGCGACGCTGGCACTGAACCGGCTGGTGGTGCGGGACCGCGAGTCGCTGGAGCGGCAGACCCACCGCACCCTGCTGTCGGGCATCCTCACCCACGCGCTGACGGTCTCCGAGGTGGCGCTGCGCGCGCAGGCGCTGGGCGTGCCGCTGGAGGGGCGGCGGCTGGTGGGCGTGGTGCTGAGGCAGCGTCAGGGCCCGTCGCACGCCGCGCTGGAGGCGCAGGCCCGGCTGCGGGACTTCACCGAGCTGGCGGCGACCGCGATCCGCGCCGCCCGGCTGTCGGCGCTGGTCGGCGCGCTGGACGACGAGGGCGTGGGCCTGCTGGTCGCGCTGGGTTCGCAGCAGGACGAGCACGCCTCGCTGGAGGCGTTCGCGGCGGCGCTGCGCCGGCTGTCGGCGGAGGCGGGCCGGGACGGGGCGGCGGCGGAGCCGGTGATAGCGGTCGGCTCCTCGGTGGGTTCGGTCCGGGACGCCCGGCGCACCCTGCTGGAGGCGACCCAGGTCGCGGACGCCGCCCTGCACGACGCCCCGGGCGGCCGGGCCGCCTACTACCGCCTCCCGGACGTCCGGCTGCGCGGCCTGCTGCACCTGCTGCGCGACGACGAGCGCCTGCAGACGTACGTGGAGCGGGAGTTGGGACCGCTGCTGGCGTACGACGCGGAGCACGGCGGCCAGTTGGTGCAGATGCTGCGGATCTACCTGGAGCAGGGCCGCAACAAGTCGGCCGCCGCGGACGCCGCGCACCTGTCCCGGCCGTCCTTCTACGACCGTCTGCACAAGGTGGAGCGCATCCTCGGCGTCGACCTGGACCAGGTGGAGTCCTGCCTGTCGCTGCACGTGGCACTGCTGGCGCTGGACGCGGTGCGCCGCTAGGCCGTGTCCTGCCGATCAGTTGAGTCGTTGATGCGACTATGGGGAGTAGGGGTGATCTGACTGATGGTCAGTGGGAGCGGCTTCGTCCGCT
>NZ_JBIUTD010000054.1:0-6243 GCF_044741705.1 Kitasatospora sp. NPDC088134
GCCTCACAGCGCCGATGGTACTGCAGGGGGGACCCTGTGGGAGAGTAGGACGCCGCCGAACAATCATTGTGGAGAAGCCCCCTGACGGGAAGTCACGGGGCTTCTTTGCGTTTCGGAGAGGGGAAAGAGTGGGCTTCACAGGTGTGTGGGCGCTGCTTGCGTTGACGGATGCGGAGTTGGCGGAGTTCGGGGCACTCGCCGAGATGGCGGTGGTGCCGGCGGGGGTCGAGGCCGAGCGGGTGTGGTGGCGGGGGTTGGCGGCCGGGGAACTGTCCGGCCGGCTCTGGGAGGACGAAGGGGCGTCGCGGTTGGGGGAGTTATTCGGCAGGTGGGCGCCGGATTCGGAGGAGCACGAAGGGTCGGCGGCCCGGGTGCTGGAGGAGATGGGGGGTCGGCCGGAGGAACAGCGGTGGGCGATGGCTGCGGGGAAGGCGTTTCCGTTCGCGGCGTTGGGGTTCGCGGTGGGGCCGGATGCGGTGTTGGGGTGGCCGGGGTGGTTCGGGGTGTTCGTGTTGGACGCGGCCGGGGTGCGACGGGAGCTGCCGGCGTTCGAGGCGGTGTTGGGGCGGTCGGGGGTGGAGCGGGGGCGGGTCGTTCGGCGGGTGCGGGGGTGGATGGCGGATCTGGGGAACGATCCGGATTTTCCGGCGGGGGAGTTGTTGGACGGTCCGTTGCGGGTGTTGCGGTGGGCGGCGGTCAACGGGCGCGGGGTGGTGGGGGTCGCGCCGGTCTTCTGAGGGGGTGTCAGTGGTGGGTTCTAGGCTCGCCCTCTGCGTGAGTGCTGTGGAGGAAAGGGAGCCGACATGCTGCTGGGACTGCGGACCGTGATCTATCCCGCGCCGGACCTGGCTGCGGCCAGGAGCTGGTGGGCGGCGGCGCTGGGGGTGGAGCCGTATTTCGACGAGCCGTTCTACGTGGGGTTCAACGTGGCGGGGTACGAGTTGGGGCTCGATCCGGACGGGGATCCGGCGGTGGGGCCGGCGACGTACTGGGGGGTGCGGGACGTGGACGCGGCGGTGGAGCACTTCGTCGCGGCGGGGGCGGTGGTGCGGGCGGCGGTCCAGGAGGTCGGGGGCGGGATCAGGGTGGCGACGGTGGTGGAGCCGTCGGGGGCCTCGGTCGGGCTGATCGAGAATCCGGTGTTCGTGTTGCCGGAGGAGCTGCCGGGGGCGGGCGAGGGCCCCGGTCGCTGACGCGCGGCAGGGCCCCGGCCGGGGAGCGCCGGGGCCCTGCGTCGTGCTGGGGGAAGGGGCGGAGTCGGCTGGGCGGTCAGCAGTGGAGTTCGAGGAAGAGCATGGCGCGGCCGTCGGCGTCCGTGAACTCGTACGCCAGGTAGGGGGCGTGGAGTTCGGCGAGGTCGAGGGCGGTGACCGGTTGCGGGTCGAGTCCGGCGCTGTGGCCGAGGACGAGGAGGGCGGCCTCGGTGCGCAGGCGGCGGGTGCGGCGGGGGACGAGCGGGCCGCGGCGCAGTGACCAGGTGGTGCCGGTCGGATCGGTCCAGTGGCCGGTGGTGGCCGGGCTGCGGCGGGGCGGGGTGGCCGGTTCGGGCATGGGGGGATTGTGCGGGGCGCGGGCCGCGCGGGGCAAAGGGGTTGTGGGCGGTCAGTGCGCGAGGTGGTCGTTGGTGACCAGGGTGCGGGCCAGGCGGGCGGCGGTGGTGGTGACGGTGGGCCAGGCCGGGGACGCGAGGTGGTCGGCGGGGGTGGGGTCGGCGGGGAGGCCGGTCCGGAGGGTGTGCAGGGCGGTGCCGAGGTCGGCGGTGAGGGCGGCTTCCTCGTCGGTGCGCAGGGTGTGGCCGAGCCAGGGGAGGGGGTCGGTGGCGTCGCAGGTCTCGGTGAGCAGGGTGGTGAGGAGGGACGCGGGGTCGAAGCCGTCGCGGGCCGGGTCGTGGAGGGCGGGGACGGCGAGGGTGAGGACCGCGGCCACCAGCTGGTGGCGCAGGGCGGGGAGGGCGATGCCGCGGTCGGTCACCCGGGGAGCGTACCGGCCTGCGGGTGGACGGTCAGGCGTACGGGGCGAGTTGGGGGTCGAGCGGGGCGTCGGTGAGGCGGTTGGCGAAGGTGGAGAGGGTGTAGGCGCCGATGCCGAGGACGATCTCCAGGGCGTTCGCGGGGGTGAAGCCGTGGGCGAGGAAGGCGGCGAGTTCGGGTTCGGGGACGGCGCCGGTGTGGTCGAGGACGGCGTGCACGAAGGTGCGGACGGCCTCCAGGCGGGCGTCGGGGAGCGGCTGCTGGGCGCGCAGGGCGGCGATCAGCTCGGGTTCGGCGGCGAGCCGGGTGAGGGCGGCGGTGTGCATGGCGACGCAGAGGTGGCAGCCGTTGCGGGTGGCGACGGTCAGGACGAGTGTCTCGCGGACCAGCGGGTCGAGGTCGGTGCTGTCGAACATGGCGCTCAACGTGAGGAAGCCGTCGAGGAGTTGCGGGGAGTGGGCGAGGCGGCCGACGGCGGCGGGGAGGTGGCCGAGGTGGCGGGCGACCTGGTCGAGCCGGCGGCGGGCGGCCGGCGGGGCGGTCTCGGGGGTGAGCTCGGGGAAGTACCCGCCGGTGCCGGTGCCGGTGCCGGTGCCGGTGCCGGTGCCAGTGTCGGGGGCGGTGGGAGCGGTGGTCGGGAGCGACAAGGGAGTGCCTTTCGGGCGGCGGCGGAGGGCGTGCCGGGGCGGCCGGAGGGAGTTCCCCGGCGGCGCGCCCTAGAATAGACAACGTGGTTGACCAAAACGTAAACCAGGTTGTCGATTCGCGCAACGGCTTCGAGCTCCCGCTCCTGCTGTTCGCCGGATTCCGCACGATCATCGACGAGTTGCACGCCGAACTCGCCCGGCAGGGGCACCCGCACGCCCGGCCCGCGTTCGGCTTCGCCCTGCAGGCGATCGGGCCGGACGGGGCCGGGGCCAGTGAGATCGGGCGCCGGCTGGGGGTGTCCAAGCAGGCGGCCGGGAAGACCGTGGACCGGTTGGAGGCGCTGGGCTACGCGGAGCGGGTCGACGATCCGCGGGACGCGCGCCGCAAGCTGGTCCGGCTGACGCCGCACGGGCTGGACCTGCTGGCCCGGTCGGCGGCCGGTTTCGACGCGATCAGGACCCGCTGGGCGCAGGCGCTCGGGGAGCGGCGGCTGCGCGAACTGGAGGACGGGCTCGCGCAGTTGACCGGCCCGTCGGCGTTCCGGCTGGACGCGGCGGGCTGGTTCGGCAGCTGAGCCGTCCCCTGCCCGGGGCGGGGTCAGTCGCAGTTCTCCCAGACCAGCACACCGGGGCCGTCGGGGGTGAGGACGGGCAGCCAGGCCTCGTCGGCCTCGGGGAGGCGGGACTCGTCGAGGGCGAGGGGGACGCCGGGAGTGCCGGGGGCGCCGTAGCGGTGGGCGGCGACGGCCGTCCGCAGTCGGTCGAGCAGGGCGGGCGGCCAGTCCAGGCCCCGCGCGCCCTGCCCCTTGAGCGCGCCGGTGAACAGGGCCCGCAGTTCGTCGTCCGGGTTCCGGGCGGGCAGCGGGACGAGGTAGCCCTCCTGCTGGTACTGCACGCAGCCGTAGCCGCCGCCCTGGGTCTGGTAGACCACGCCGGTGTCCGCCGCCACGACGGCGAACACCCACCCCTGGCCCGCGCCGCTGCTGTCGGGGTCGAGAAAGACGTAGCGCTTGTCGCCGTCGGTGTCAGCCATGATCAGGAGCGTCGCACAGGACGGGCCCGCGCCACGCCGTGATCCGCGGAGCCGGGCCCGCCGATCCGGACGGCGCCGCCTCGGGCGGGCCCCGTCACCCGGTGGGGCCCGGCACCCGGTGGACTGCCCGGTGGGGCTCAGGCGGTGCCGCGGGCGGCGCGGCGCTCGGCCTTCTCGGTGGCCTCGGCCTCGTCCAGGGCCTCGGCCTGCTCGGGGGTGGGGGCGGTGCCGCCGAGGTGCGCGGGGAGCCACCAGGAGTCGGCGGGGCCGGCGGGCTTGGCCGGGTACTCGCGCTGGGCGCGCTCCAGCATCTCCGTCATCGCGGCCCGCAGGCGGCGGGTCACCATGACCGGCTTGTCGGTCGGCGCCAGGTGGATCGGCTCGCCGATCACGATGGTGACCGGCACGTGACGCTTCGTCAGCTCCTTGGGGCGGCCCTTGGTCCACAGCTGCTGGGTGCCCCAGAGGATGACCGGGAGCAGCGGGGTGCCGGAGTCGGCGGCCATCCGGGCCGCGCCGGTCTTGAACTTCTTCAGCATGAACGAGCGGCTGATCGTGGCCTCGGGGAACACGCCGACGATCTCGCCCTCGCGCAGCGCCTCGACGGCGGCCTCGTAGGCGGGCTGGCCGTCGGTGCGGTCGACCGGGATGTGCTTCATGCCGCGCATCAGCGGGCCGGACACCTTGTGCCGGAACACGTCGTCCTTGGCCATGAAGCGGGTCTTGCGGCGGGCCACCCGGTACGCGCCGAAGCCCGCGAAGATGAAGTCCAGGTAGCTGATGTGGTTGCTGACCAGGACGGCGCCGCCGGTCGCGGGGACGTGCTCGGCGCCGACGATGGAGATCCGCAGGTCCAGCGCCTTGAAGGCGGCGAGCGCGGTGCGGATCACCGGCGGGTACACGAACTCAGCCACGGTCGGCCCTACTTCCCACGGGGCTCACGCCCGGTCGAGTGGTACCCGGGGCGTGGGGCGGGGCCGCGAGGTCGCGGCACGCCGCGGCGGCCACGGGTGTTTCCCCCCGATGATCCCCCGAACGGGTACGGTCTGTCACGCCCGCCCCCGGTGCGGGAGATCTCACCGCGCGGGGGAACCCTCCGGGGGCGGTCGCCGTCTCCGCGGCGGTCAGGCGCGGGCCCGGGCCCGGTGCAGCAGCAGGTAGAACTCGCAGCCGAGGCAGTAGCCGAAGGCGGCGTTCAGGAAGGCGGCGGCCAGGGCGAGACCGGTGGCGGCGGGGCCGAGCCAGGCCGGGCCGAGCAGGTACCCGAGGGTGCCGAGCAGGGCGAAGCCGAGGCCGACGGCCTGGGCGAACCGGGGCGGGCGGGCGTCCTCGAGCTCGGCGGGCGGCCCGAGCCGGGGCCGGACCAGGGCCCGGTAGAGCAGGCCGTAGGGGGAGCGCCGGAGGACGCCCAGGGCGAAGATCAGGGTCTGGGCGGCCAGCAGCCACCCGCTCCCGGTGATCAGGACGGCGGCGAGGACGGCGGAGGTGAGGACGGCGGCGAAACGGGGGCCGCGGGGGTCGATCTGCACGAAGCTGCTCCGGTGAAGGGTGCTGACGGCTGACCTGACGCGGAGTCAGGGGAAAGGGAGGGCGAGCGGTCAGCGACAGCGGGTGGCGCCGGCCCGGCACAGGTCGATCACCCGGCGGCAGGTCAGCCGGGGAGTCGGGTGCGGGGCGCGGGTGTGCACGGGGGCGATGCTACCGGGGGCGCGCGGCCGGGCCCAGGGGCAGATTTGTCACACTGGTCGGATGACCGGACTGATCGTGTGCCTGGGGGTGCTGGCGGCGGCCGGCGTGTTCGGCGCGGTGCGCAAGGTGCGCGACGGGAGGCTGAAGGTGCGCGGCAGGGACGACGCGGTGCGGCTGACCGCCGAGGAGCTGGGGGAGCCGCTGGGGGAGCGGGCCACGCTGGTGCAGTTCTCCACCTCGTTCTGCCAGCCGTGCCGGGCGACCCGGCGGACCCTGGCCGAGGTGGCGGGGATGGTGGACGGGGTGGCGCACGTCGAGGTGGACGCCGAGTCGCGGCTGGAGCTGGTGCGGCGGCTGGAGGTGCTGCGCACGCCGACCGTGCTGGTGCTGGACGCCTCGGGCCGGGTGGTGCGCCGGGCGGCGGGGCAGCCCCGGAAGGCGGACGTGATCGCCGCGCTGGGCGAGGCGGTCTGACCGGGGCGGTCCGGGCGGGGCGCTTCGGACGGCGCTCGCGCGCGGGGTGCGATCGGCCTTCCGGCGTCGACTCAGGTGGCGGCCGGACATCGGGGCGCGACCTGGGGCAGGATGGGCCTCAGGCGGCGGCGCAGGTGCCGGGCCGGACCCGCGGGCAGCGTAAGCTACTGGCGAGTAGTGACTGCTGAACTGCTCGTGGGTATGCTGCCCGGGAGTTCCGGAGCGGCACCGGTGTGCGCCGCCCGGGCCGCGGGCCCCGTACGCGCGCCGAGACGCCCTCGCCGCGCCCGGGCAGTCGCCGCAGCCGCCGGATCGGACCAGTAACAGGAGAGCAGGCCGTGAGCTTGAGGATCGTTGTCTGTGTGAAGTACGTGCCCGATGCGACCGGTGACCGTCGCTTCGCGGACGATGCCACCACCGACCGGGAGGG
>NZ_JBIUTD010000055.1:0-3721 GCF_044741705.1 Kitasatospora sp. NPDC088134
CCAGCTCCCACAACCCGTCCGGAACAATCCAGCTCCACGTACCCCGCCCCATGCCCTAACCAACGAGCCATCACCACATAGGACACGGTCTAAGACGTGGCGGCTGGAGGGCAGGGCGGGGTTGGATGCGGCGGCCGCTGTGCTCGGGATGGTCCGTTCGGAGATGGGTTCAACGGCCCGGGGGCGGGCCGCTCCGGTGCCCGGCACGCGATGGCGGTCAACGAGACGATCGCCGCGTTCGTCCTGGGCGGCAGCGTGCCCGGGGCGGCGGGCGGGGTCGGTACGGTGCGGTCCTGGTCGACCGAGACGGAGTTTGTGCTGCCGGGTGGCAGGCGCAAGGTGCGCCCGGACGGGGTGTGGCAGGCCCCGGAGATCGGGGTGCCGGTGCTGATGGTGGAGGTCGACCGCTCCACCATGGCCCCGGCCGCCGTCGCCGCGAAGTTCCCCCGCTACCGCGAGCTGTTCCGCACCAGGGTCCGCGACAACGACCCGGCCCGCTCCCACCACGAGCCGGCCGACCGCACGGTGCACTGGTGGCGCCGCACCTGGCCCGGCCACTCCCGGCCCGGGTACCCGCCCGTCGCCCTGGTCGTCACCGGTGCCGGGCCCGTCGCCCTGGCAGGCCGGCAGCAGGCGGTGGCGGACCTGTCCGGCGACTGCTGGTGCGGCCGGTGGTGCAGGGAGGTCCGCGACTGCAACGACGACGGCTGGCGCGAGTACGACGACGCCCTGCCCATCATCGCGACCACCCTTCAGCTGCTGGCCGGCCACGGCCCGATGGGGCCCATCTGGTGGCGCTTCGGCCGCCCGGGCCGGCACTCCCTCACGGAGGCGCTGGAGAACCCGAACAACCGGGCCGCCTACGACCTGCGCCAGGCCGCCCGAGAGGACGAGCAGCAACGGGTCCGCCAGGAGCTCATGGACACTCTGGTCTGCATCGACTGCGGCGACATCCCCGAGGAGGAGACCACCTGGGTGTACGGCAGCCGCCAGTGGACCCGCCGCCCGGGTGGCCGCTGCTGGACCTGCCACCAAGACCGCGAGGAGCGCCTGGAACGGGAGGCCGAAGAACAACTGGAGGCCGCCCGAGCCGCGAACGCGGCGTTGCGTCCGTGTTGGACGTGTCGGGGTTCGATCGGCGGGAAGGAAGGCTCGAAGCTGGAGCTGCGGGAGAAGGCCCGGCCGGACCGGCTGGAGTGCCCCGGCTGTGAACAGGCCCGCGCCGCAAAGGACTTGGGCCCGCTGATGCTGCCCGCCCCGACCAAGCGCGAGTTGGTGGCCGCGTTGGTCTCCACTCCGGACGATCCGTGGTGGGAGGTGCGGGTGCTGCACGCGAAGCTCTACCCGGCGAGGTACCGCAGGGTGTGACCTGTTGGTTGTGGTGGGGGTGTTTTGGCTTCTCGGGCTGGATTGTCTGGACCTTTGGTTCGGGTGTGTCGGGGTGGGTCCGCTGTGTGGCCGGGGGCGGTTTTGGTGACTGTGTGTGACAGTTGCCGTGTCGGTCGAACTTGCTTTCGTTTTATAGGTATGTGTGGCGTTTATTCGTACACATATTCCTTCGCTGTTGTTTGTTAGTTTTTTTTGGGGCGGGTTTCTTGTTTTTGGGTTGGGGTTCCTTGGTGGGGGTTTTCTGTGCTGGTGGGTGTTCGGTGTGTCGGGGGTCTGCCTGCTCGCCTGCTGCTGGGTCCGGCCGGCGTCCGGCCGCCTTCCTGGCGTCCGGCTGCGGTGCCCCGCTGGTGGGCCCCGGTCGCCGTCCTGGTCGTCGTTCTGGTTGGCCGTCAGGTGGTCCCGCTGCGCCCGGTGGGCCGCCGTCCAGGTCCTGCCGTCCGGGCGGGTGCTCGTCGCCGCGTCTTTCGCCGGGTGGCTGGGGTTGGTGTTCGGTTTCGTCCGGGCCGGCCCGCTGTTCCTGTTGGCCGTGCCCGCGTTGCTGTGCTGTCGTCCCGGGCCTGTCTGGGGGTGCTGGGCGCCGTCCCGGGCTCGCCGTCCCGGGCCTGCCCCGCCGCCTGGGCCGCCGCCTGGGCCGCTCTTCGCGTCGCCGTCCGGGGCCGCGGCGTTGTCTGGGCGTGTCAGCGCCGTCGGTGGCGTGTCATGCCTTCCCGTAGGCGGTTCGCGCCGGTCACGATGGGGTGCTGGAACGGTATCGCTGCTAGCAGCAGGCACTGGGCGATCGCCGCGGTCGGCAGGTGCAGCGCGTAGGCACACGCTGCGGGCAGGATCAACGACAGTGCTGCCGTGACAAGGGCGATCCGCTTCAGGCCGGGTGTGGTCCCGCGGCCTGACTTGTTGTCCGCCCACGCTTTGATGCCGATGGCGAGACCGGCGAGGAGCAGTGCCACCACTTCCACAGTGGTCAGCACCACGGCCACGAGAACGTCGACTGCCAAGTGAACCATCGGGTCATCCTCGTGCCCGTCCCCGGTGCCGTCCTGAGTGCGGATACTCAAGTCCGCGGCTGCTGCTCGGCGGTGACTGGTCGGGAAGGCCGGCTTTCTCGGCGGCCGGGTCCTGGTGGTGGTGCTCGGCGGCCGGTGGCGGCCGTCCGGCCGTCGCGCTCGTGCCGCCCGTCCCGGCCGTCCGGGTGCAGCGCCCCGCCATCGCCGTGCCCCGCAGCTGCTGCGCCCTGGCCGCCGTCGTGGTTCGGTGTTCGGTTCGGCGGTGCGGCTCCGGGAATTGCTCGACTGGTGCTGGGCGGGATTTCTTTGGCGGTCTGGGAGGGTGGTCGCCGTGTCGGGCTGGAGGGCCGTAGGCCCCTTTCTGGCGTGCCTGAATTCGATTCATTGCCGCTGCGCCTAGAAACGGCTGCAAATTACCGCCTGAAAATGGGCGGAGCGGGAATTTGGGTTCCCCGCCGGGAGTGCGGTGGGATAGGGCCGGGGTGGGCGGTTACCCCGAGGCTACTTTTTCACGTTCGGGCCCGTTCGCGCTCGTCCGAAAACCGCCGTGATGGAGCTGTAAGATGCTCCCGGAAGCACCGCCGGAAACGCGCGATAAGTCCCTGGGAAAGCGGTCCTGGATTTCCGGTTGAGGGTCCGTCGGGGGCCGCCGTCCGGGCCGCCGATGAGGGCCCGCCACCGGGGCCGGGGAGGCCCGGGCCGGGTGGGTGGCAGGACCGTGGGCCCACCCGCGCCCCCGAGGGCCGCAGGCCCCGCCCCGGGGTGGCGGATGGGCCGTCAGCCCAGCAACGGCAAGGCTGGACCGGTCACCGGACCGGCCATCGGCCGGGACCGGGGGAGGACTCCCGGGGGTGGGGTTGTGGCCAGTACCCGAAGTCCGCGACACATCGTCAACGCCGTGGGCCGCAGGCCCCGGCCGGCACCCCCGCCCGATCGGAGGGATGGCCCGCTACCCGAATTTCGCGTCACATCGTCAACGCCCGCCCCCCCGGGCGCAGCCCGGGAAACCCTGCCGCCCAACCGGCCCGCAGGGCCACCGAAAGGCAAGCCCGGGAAAGCCGGAACGCCGACCGGTTGACGGGCCGCAGGCCCGGCGCATTGCCCCGGAATTGGTGGAGCGCAGCGATGTCGAATGCCCGCCACGATGGCGCGCACCAAGCCCGCGAATTCGCCATCGGCGAATTCCCCCAACCCCGCACCCGCCTGCCGAGGCGCAGCCGTGGCCACGCCACGCACGGTGACGCCGCAGGCGGCACCCTCGCACCTGACGGCGCGTCAGCGCCGTTGCTCCCGCGCCAGCGGGAGCTCAAGCCGTAGGCTTCCGCCCC
>NZ_JBIUTD010000056.1:0-2994 GCF_044741705.1 Kitasatospora sp. NPDC088134
TTGAGAGGGTAAGGCTCCCAGTAGACGACTGGGTTGATAGGCCGGATATGGAAGCCTCGTGAGGGGTGGAGTTGACCGGTACTAATAGGCCGAGGGCTTGTCCTCAGACGCTCGCGTTCACTGTGTGGTTCCCGGGTAGCGAACAGCTATCGCCGGTACGGAATCGGTGCATCCATGTATCGATTCCGACAGGTAAGTAGGTAACACAAATTTCAACTGAAAAGTGTGTTCGCTGAATACCCGATAGGGTTTCGGTGGTCATAGCGTGAGGGAAACGCCCGGTTACATTCCGAACCCGGAAGCTAAGCCTCATAGCGCCGATGGTACTGCAGGGGGGACCCTGTGGGAGAGTAGGACGCCGCCGAACAATTCTTCAATAGGCCGAGGCCCCAGCGATGAGCTGGGGCCTCGGCCTTTTTTGTTGGGCTTTTCAGCCGGACAGACGGCCGGCGGACGGCGGTCGGGCACCCGGACGCGGTGTCCGCCCGTGTGCCGGACAATGGACAAGACGGACGTTCCGGGCCCGGGTGAGGCTGCGGTGTCCGGGATCGCGCGCTGGTGTCGATGGATCGACAGTGGCGCCTCTAATGCTCGAAGTGTGCAGACAGGAGTCACCAGCATGTCGAACCCGCCCCAGGACCGGCCCGAGCGGCGAAACGACGGCGGCCGGGGGTACGAGCCCAGGTCGCGTGGAAGTTGGTCCAACGACCGTGGCCCGCGCCGTGACGATCGAGGCGAGGGTGGCGGCGGCGGTGGCTACCGTGGCCGCGACGACCGTCCCCAGGGCGGCGGTGGCGGTTACCGCGGCCGCGACGACCGTCCGTCGTACGGCGACCGTGGCGACCGTCCGCAGGGTGGTGGCGGTGGCTACCGTGGCCGGGATGACCGCCCCCAGGGTGGGTTCCGCAGCCGCGACGACCGTCCGCAGAGCGGTGGCGGTTACCGTCCGCGTGAGGACCGGCCGTCGTACGGTGACCGTCCGCAGAGTGGTGGCGGGTTCCGTGGGCGGGACGAGCGTCCGTCGTACGGCCGTGACCGGGACGACCGTCCCCAGGGCGGCGGCGGTTACCGTGGCCGGGACGACCGTCCGCAGGGCGGGTTCCGCAGCCGCGACGACCGTCCCCAGGGCGGTGGCGGCTTCCGCGGCCGGGACGAGCGTCCGTCCTACGGGCGGGACCGCGACGACCGGCCGCAGCGTGGTGGGTTCGAGCGTCGGGACGACCGTCCGCAGGGTGGGTTCCGCAGCCGCGACGACCGTCCCCAGGGCGGTGGCGGCTTCCGTGGCCGCGATGACCGTCCGCAGGGTGGCGACCGTGGTGGCTTCCGTGGGCGTGATGACCGTCCGCAGAGCGGTGGCGGTTACCGTCCGCGTGAGGACCGGCCGTCGTACGGCGACCGTGGTGGCTTCCGTGGGCGTGACGAGCGTCCGTCCTACGGGCGCGACCGCGACGACCGTCCGCAGGGTGGCGGTTACCGTCCGCGTGAGGAGCGGTCCTTCGACGACCGTCCGCAGCGCAGCGGTGGCTTCGAGCGTCGGGACGACCGTCCCCAGGGCGGCGACCGCGGCGGGTTCCGCAGCCGCGACGACCGTCCGCAGAGCGGTGGCGGCTACCGCGGCCGCGACGAGCGGCCGTCCTACGGGCGTGACCGCGACGACCGTCCGCAGCGCAGCGGTGGCTTCGAGCGTCGGGACGACCGTCCGCAGGGCGGGTTCCGCAGCCGCGACGACCGCCCCCAGGGTGGCGGTGGTTTCCGTGGGCGTGACGAGCGTCCGTCGTACGGGCGGGACCGCGACGACCGTCCCCAGGGCGGCGGTGGTTACCGGGGCCGGGACGACCGTCCGCAGGGTGGTGGCTACCGGGGTCGGGACGACCGGCCGCAGCGTGGTGGGTTCGAGCGTCGGGACGACCGTGGTGGGTACCGCGGGGGCCGGGACGACCGGGGCGGGTACGAGGAGCGGCGTCAGGAGCCGGTGAAGCGGCTGCCGATTCCGGACGACGTGACCGGGTTCGAGATCGACGCGGACGTGAAGCAGGACCTGAAGAGCCTGCCGAAGACGCTGGCGGACGACGTGGCGCGCAACCTGGTGATGGTGGCGCGGCTGCTCGACAGCGAGCCGGAGGAGGCCTACAACTACTCGCGGGTCGCGCTGCGGCTGGCGTCGCGGGTGGCGAGCGTCCGGGAGGCGGCCGGGTTCGCGTCGTACATGACGCAGCGGTACGCGGAGGCGCTGACCGAGTTCCGGGCCGCGAAGCGGATGACCGGGCGGGCCGACCTGTGGCCGGTGATGGCTGACTGCGAGCGTGGTCTGGGCCGTCCGGAGCGGGCGCTGGCGATGGCCGGTGAGCCCGAGGTGAAGCAGCTGGACAAGGCCGGTCAGGTCGAGATGCGGCTGGTCGCGGCCGGTGCGCGGGCCGACCTGGAGCAGTTCGACGCCGCCGTGGTGACGCTGCAGAGCGCGGAGCTGGCGTCCTCGGCGATCCACCCGTGGACGGCGCGGCTGCGCTACGCGTACGCCGACGCGCTGATCGCGGCGGGCCGGGCGGACGAGGCGCGCGAGTGGTTCGTGAAGGCCGTGGAGGCGGACACGGACGGTTCGACCAACGCCTCGGAGCGGCTGGCGGAGATCGACGGCATCGAGTTCACCGACGCGCTGGACGAGGACGCGGAGGACGACGGGGCCGAGGGCGCCGCGGCGGTCGAGCCGGTGCGTCGGCAGATCGACAAGGACGACGTCGGCGACGACCGGATGATCTTCGAGGACGAAGAGGACGTCGAGGAGTTCTACGACGAGGACGACCTCGAGATCGACGAGGACTACGACGAGGACGAGCACAAGGAGCAGCCGAAGAAGGGCTGACCCGGCTGCTCGCGCACGACGGGAAGGGCCCCGCTCCGGACGGGATGCCGTTGGCGAATTCGGGGTCTGATCGCTTCGCCCCGTCGGGTTGTTACCCGGCGGGGCGAAGCGCTGCCAGGTGCGATGTGCGGGTG
>NZ_JBIUTD010000057.1:0-2174 GCF_044741705.1 Kitasatospora sp. NPDC088134
CGTAGTGAGGTCGGTCCGGGGCGCCCTGCCGACGTTGCCGTCGGTGGGTTTCCCCGAACCGCCTCCCGAACCCGCCGTGCGCCTCACAACGCAACGGGCTCTCCACAAGCCCCGGCAGGCGTCCTTCGATTCCTCAGCCTGTGGCTGGCCACGGCCCTGGGATTGCTGCGCCCCGGTAGGGATAGCGCGTGGTGGCTACCTTCGCGGGGTCGAACAACTCTCCTCGTTCGGTGACCGGCCACCATCCACCACGGCAGTAGATGCGGCGGATGGTCTTCCAGTTGGCTTTGAAGTGCTTGCGCCTCGCCCAGCGGAACACCGTCTCCCACGTGTAGTGGGACAGGTACTGGAACGTTGCACTCGACACTCCGGGCCGGAAGTAGGCGCACCAGCCCCGCAGCACGGGGTTGAGCTCGCGCAGCAGTGCGGGCAGCGGCAGGTTGGCGCTCCTGCGGCAGATCGTCTTGACCTTGTCCATCACCGAATGCAGAGCCTTCTTGGACGGGTAGGTGTAGACGTACTGCCTGTTGGTCCCTCGTTTGGTGTGGCGCTGGATGCGCCATCCCAGGAAGTCGAAGCCCTCGTCAATGTGGGTGATCTTCGTCTTCTCCGCCGACAGGCGCAGGCCCATCGGCGCGAGCACCTCGGCCACCTCGGCGCGCAGGCCGTCCGCGTGCTCGCGGTTGCCCGCGACCATGACCAGGAAGTCATCGGCGTACCGGACCAGCCGGAAGTTCGCCTTTCCCTGGCGTTTGCGTTTGGCCCGCTCGCCTTGGGTGGAGTTCGGTCCTCCCGGGGCCTGGTCCACGTACTCGTCCAGGACACCCAGAGCGACGTTCGCCAACAGCGGCGACAGGATCCCTCCTTGCGGGGTGCCAGTGCTGGTGTCCTTCATCGAGCCGTCCTCGGAGAGGATGCCCGCCTTCAGGAACGCCTTCACCAGGTCCAGCACGCGCTTGTCCCCGACACGTCGGCGCACGCGGTCCATCAGGGCCGTGTGGTCGATGTTGTCGAAGCACGCCTCGATGTCGCCCTCCACCGCCCACTCGTAAAAGTGGGCGGCGAAGAAGCGGGTCTCGGCGACGGCGTCATGGGCCCGGCGCTTCGGACGGAACCCGTAGGAGCACGGGAGGAAATCCGCTTCGAAGATCGGCTCCAGCACCAGCTTCAGGGATGCCTGCACCACCCGGTCCGTCACGGTCGGGATGCCCAGGCGGCGGAGCTTGCCGTTCGCCTTCGGGATCATCCGTTCCCGCACCGGAACCGGACGGAAGCCGCGGCTCTTGATCAGCAGCCGCAGCCGGTCGAGGAACACCTCGGCCCCAGGCCCCGATTCGACCGCCGAAGCGGTCCGGCCGTCGATCCCGGCCGTTCGGGCTCCCCTGTTGCTTCGCACCCGGTCCCACGCCACCAACAGGAAGGCGGGATCGGCCACGAGGTTGAACAGGTCGTCGAACCTGTGATGAGGATCGTCGGTTGCCCAACGGTGCAGTTTGGTCTGGATCTCCAGTACCCGGCGCTCGGCCTTGAACAAGGCCCAGTCCAGTTCGTCGGTATTCACCCACGCCCTCCCGGCATTCCAGCATCCTCCCTGCAGACTTGCTGGCCCCCTTCGCCATGTACGCGGTTTTCCCGCGCTCGGACTACTACGGAGCCTCCGCCCCGCTCCACAGCCATCAGTCGGCGACGGACCTGCCCTCGGTTCCGGACTGGCGGTCCGGACAAGGGCAACCATGAAGCGGTTCCCACGTTCACTGCACAACCGTTCGACCAGGGCGGCACCCGGCTTTACCCCGGCAGCATCGCCACACCTACGCCGCAGACATTCGGCGTGGCCTCCACAACGGGCGAACTGATCCCTCTGTGGAGTCGGCCCCTCACCTGGAAAGGGGACCGCGCACTGCACACCGGCCCAAATCCACCAGGTTCGAGCCGGCACAAGGCTTACGGGGCGTCAGACGCCGGTTCACTCACGTTGTACCTTCTGGTCTCGCTAGCCGGACCCGCACCGTCTGGTGGTGCCGACACGTCCCGGCGTTGTCGGGGCTGCTTCCCGCCCTCACCGGCATCCCCCGGATCAGACTGCCCCCAGCTTCTACGCGACTGCTGCGACAGCCACGCGATGAAGGTCTCCCACCTCCATACGGTTGTTCAGCGCCTCGTGGCGCACCCAG
>NZ_JBIUTD010000058.1:0-1935 GCF_044741705.1 Kitasatospora sp. NPDC088134
CCGGTGCGGACCGCTGCAGCCGTGCCGGGTTCGGTCGTGCCTGTGTGGAGGGACGGCCTCGATGCCGGGGTGCTGGCGCCGGACTACCGCCGACTCGTGGATGTCCTGGCCGGTGGAGGCGGGTCGGGCGGGGAGGCGATGGACTGTCGGCAGTTGGCAGTGGCGCTCGGGTTGGAGGCGGTTCCCGCGAAGGTGGAGGGGGTGCGGTCGAAAGCGAAGCGCCTGGTCGCACGGGGCTGGCTGGCCGAGGCGCGTCCGGGGGCGTTCAGCGTGGTCGCCAGTGGGGTCGGCGGCTCGTAGGCTACCGGGGCGGGGTTCCGGCCGGGACGCCCGGAACCCGGGGGAAGGGGATCGGTGGTGGCGACGCTCTCGGAGGTCGAAGCCCTGTTGGGCCAGCCCCGGTTCAACTGGTCGGATCCGGCGCCGTGGGCCGAAATGGAGCGGGAGTTCGGTATCGAGTTCCCCGCCGACTTCCGCGAGATCGTGAACGCCTACGGCTCGATCAAGATCAACAGCCAGCTCTATCTGGACCACCCCGCCGGCCATCTTCTGCACAACCTGGGAAGAAGCATCAGAGAGAATCTCGAGCTCTGGCGGGAGGAGGACATGACGGAGTTCCTGCCCAGTCCGGCAGGAGCTGGTCCCGGGGAGTTGATGCCGGTGGCGACGGCCACGACGGGCGAGGCGGTCTTCCTTCGCGTTCCGGACAATGCTTCGTCGCCCTGGCGCGTCGTCGTCCAGGAGTTCGACAGCCCGGCCTGGACTCTCCACGAGATGACGTTCGGCGAATGGCTGCTGGCGTATCTCAGGGGCGAGGACGTGACGGTGTGTTCACGCAACTGGGCGCCCGACCGCCCGTTCTACGAACCCCTGTCCTGAATCAGCGTGGCTGCTTGGCAAGCCGGCCGCTCATGACCATGCTCATCGACCACCGGATCATCGCTTCCGAAGTGTCGGTGCGGCCCTCGTAGTCGCGGGCGAGACGGCGTGAGCGCATCAGCCACGCAAACGTTCGCTCGACCAGCCACCTTTTCGGCAGCACCATGAAGCCCGTCGTGCCGTCGCTGCGTTTGACCACGCTCAGCGCGATCCGCAGAACATCGCGGGCAAGATCGACCAGGCGCCCGGTGTAGCCGCCGTCGGCCCACACCAGCGTGATACGCCAATGCCGCTCGCGCAGCCGCTCCAGCAGTGTCCGCCCTGCCTCGCGGTCGGTGACCGAAGCCGCGGTCACCACCACGACCAGCAACAGTCCGAGGGTATCCACCACGATGTGCCTCTTGCGGCCGTTCACCTTCTTCCCGCCGTCGAACCCCCGCGTCGCCGCCGGCACCGACGTGGCCGCCTTCACCGACTGCGCGTCGATGATGCCCGCGGTCGGCTCCGGATCCCGGTCGGCGGCCTCGCGGACCCGGTCCCGCAGCCGGTCGTGGAACTCGGCGACCAGGCCGTTGTTCCTCCAGCGCCGGAAGAACGCGTAGACGCGGTCCCAGGCGGGAAAGTCCGCTGGCATCGCCCTCCAGGTGATGCCGCCGGCGACCAGATAGCGCACCGCGTCCACCATCTGCCGGTGGCAATAGCCCTCCGGCTGACCGCCCCTCCCCTCCAGCCACCCCGGCACGGGCATCGCGTCGCGCACGACCACCCACTCCGCATCGCTCATGTCGGACGGATACCTCGGCCGCCTGTACGGCCGGTCCCCGGCGTTCCCGAACCGATGAGCGAGACAGTCACACGTACGAGCCGCGGAGTTGGAGCCAGCAGGCTTCAGGACGTACAACTGCGACAACAGGGCCTCCTGGCGCGCTCATGGTCTTCGACAAACCCGAGCTGCACCAGAGGCCCTGTCTTCATGCACGGCGGGCGACAAGATCGCCCGACCGAGTTTCCTCAGTCGAACCCGTGTCCACCGTGATCGATACAACAACGGCTTCT
>NZ_JBIUTD010000059.1:0-1858 GCF_044741705.1 Kitasatospora sp. NPDC088134
CTAAAACTCAAAGGAATTGACGGGGGCCCGCACAAGCAGCGGAGCATGTGGCTTAATTCGACGCAACGCGAAGAACCTTACCAAGGCTTGACATATACCGGAAAGCATTAGAGATAGTGCCCCCCTTGTGGTCGGTATACAGGTGGTGCATGGCTGTCGTCAGCTCGTGTCGTGAGATGTTGGGTTAAGTCCCGCAACGAGCGCAACCCTTGTCCTGTGTTGCCAGCATGCCCTTCGGGGTGATGGGGACTCACAGGAGACCGCCGGGGTCAACTCGGAGGAAGGTGGGGACGACGTCAAGTCATCATGCCCCTTATGTCTTGGGCTGCACACGTGCTACAATGGCCGGTACAATGAGCTGCGATACCGCAAGGTGGAGCGAATCTCAAAAAGCCGGTCTCAGTTCGGATTGGGGTCTGCAACTCGACCCCATGAAGTCGGAGTTGCTAGTAATCGCAGATCAGCATTGCTGCGGTGAATACGTTCCCGGGCCTTGTACACACCGCCCGTCACGTCACGAAAGTCGGTAACACCCGAAGCCGGTGGCCCAACCCGTAAGGGAGGGAGCTGTCGAAGGTGGGACTGGCGATTGGGACGAAGTCGTAACAAGGTAGCCGTACCGGAAGGTGCGGCTGGATCACCTCCTTTCTAAGGAGCACAGTACCGATTGCAGACAAATGTTCTGCACGGTCAGCTCATGGGTGGAACGTTGATTAGTTGGCACGGTTTCCAAAACATCCTGTAAGTACTGCCCTCGGGCGTGGAAAACAGTGATTGTGGCGGGGATCGTGCTTGGCACGTTGTTGGGTATCTGAGGGTATGGCCGTAAGGTCTTATCTTCGCGATGCCGGCCCCAGTGAACTCGCCAGCTTGTCTGGTGGGGTGATGGGTGGCTGGTCGTTGCTTGAGAACTACACAGTGGACGCGAGCATCTGTGGGCAAGTTTTTAAGGGCACACGGTGGATGCCTTGGCACCAGGAACCGATGAAGGACGTGAGAGGCCGCGATAGGCCCCGGGGAGCTGCCAACTGAGCTTTGATCCGGGGGTGTCCGAATGGGGAAACCCGGCAGTCGTCATGGGCTGTCACCCACTGCTGAACACATAGGCAGTGTGGAGGGAACGCGGGGAAGTGAAACATCTCAGTACCCGCAGGAAGAGAAAACAACCGTGATTCCGGGAGTAGTGGCGAGCGAAACCGGAAGAGGCCAAACCGTATGCGTGTGATACCCGGCAGGGGTTGCGCATGCGGGGTTGTGGGAATTCTTTTGATCGGTCTGCCGGCCGGTCGGCGAGTCAGAAACCGTTGATGTAGTCGAAGGACATGCGAAAGGTCCGGCGTAGAGGGTAAGACCCCCGTAGACGAAACATCAGCGGCTTGCTTAAGAATCTCCCAAGTAGCACGGGGCCCGAGAAATCCCGTGTGAATCTGGCGGGACCACCCGCTAAGCCTAAATATTCCCTGGTGACCGATAGCGGATAGTACCGTGAGGGAATGGTGAAAAGTACCGCGGGAGCGGAGTGAAATAGTACCTGAAACCGTGTGCCTACAAGCCGTGGGAGCGTCGCCGTTGTTCTTCGGAACAACGGTCGTGACTGCGTGCCTTTTGAAGAATGAGCCTGCGAGTTAGCGGTGTGTAGCGAGGTTAACCCGTGTGGGGAAGCCGTAGCGAAAGCGAGTCCGAATAGGGCGATTGAGTTGCACGCTCTAGACCCGAAGCGGAGTGATCTAGCCATGGGCAGGTTGAAGCGGAGGTAAGACTTCGTGGAGGACCGAACCCACCAGGGTTGAAAACCTGGGGGATGACCTGTGGTTAGGGGTGAAAGGCCAATCAAACTCCGTGATAGCTGGTTCTCCCC
>NZ_JBIUTD010000060.1:0-1764 GCF_044741705.1 Kitasatospora sp. NPDC088134
GGCCCTGTCTTCATGCACGGCGGGCGACAAGATCGCCCGACCGAGTTTCCTCAGTCGAACCCGTGTCCACCGTGATCGATACAACAACGGCTTCTAAGTAGACTGCCTCACTCCCTAACACTGCTAGTAGACAGCCGCTCACACTTAGAGTGGTATCCGAACACGGAATCACACTCTTCTCACACTTGTTGACGGATGATGATTTTCCGTGGTAGGGGACCTATGGTCAGCGAGATGGTGGGAGTTGGCGCTGTTCGCCCTGGCCTGCTGATGACAGACTCTTTTGGATCTTCTCTCTCTCCATCCGGCGGCGGGCGCGTTCGCGCTGCCACTCCTGCCACAGTTCCTTGCGGTGGGCGGAGTTTTGCGGCCAGACAGCCCGCAGCAGTACAGCGAGCGCACCGATGAAGGACGTGGGGACAGCAACGAACAGCACGGCCCACCACGGGGCCGAGGACAACAGGTTGAGCACAACACAAGCCTTCCGACCGGAAGCGGTCGGCGGGTCACCTACGCAGTTACTACGGCACTCCCCCGCGCACTGCTACGACGCCCGCCCCGGTAAGTACCCACGGGGAAGACAGAGCTCGGACCACGTGGTGTGATCTTCGGACTGGCGTCAAGCGGTGAGGGCTTGGGGACAGTTGCACAGTCTGTGCTGGATTGGCCGAGCGAGTGGGACAGCATCATCATCAACACCTCTACCAGGAAACCAACCAGGTAGAGAATCATCTTTGCCATAGCAAGCATGAAGGCCCGGACCGCCTCGCGGCGTGCAACTGAGGTGCTAGCTTCCCGTAGAGCCTCGGCTGCTTTTCGCATTGCAGTCTGGGTATTGGCACCGAGGTCCCGACACGCCTCTTGCAGGAATGACCGCGCGGTCTCATAGGAATTGCACATCACGAGAACCCGAAGTCGGGGTGTGAGACGAGGGTCAAGCGGGTCAGTTGCCTCGTCGGCCACGGCAGACAGGCACCGCCGTCCTTCCTCGTACAGGCGGCGAAGTTCCGAGTCGGTTGGGCTCAACTGAGCCACCATTGTCACCTCCTTGACGAGTGTGGCATTGAGTCTACCGATCCACCTGGGATTAGAGCCTGCAAGTGTGGTGTCTCCGCAGCTCCACTTCCCTTACTCGGTCCCCAGGCATCCCGAGCTGACCTGCGCGGTGGCCGCTGTGCTGAACATCAACGCGCATCCGACGGACCTACCTCTACGCCCACCCGTGGTGCCTGCTGTGCGCCAAGCCAACGACCGTCGCCGACCACTTCCCGGAGTCGCGCCGCTCGCTGGTCGCCTGCGATGTCGCCGACCCGGACGCGTGGTCGCGGCTCCGCCCGCTGTGTACGCACTGTCTCAGCCGCGAGACGGCCGTTCACCAGCCCGGAGGCTGGGCGAGCGAGCGCGTCAAGCCCGTTCGAGACCCTGAACTGCGGTGATACCCAGGGGGGCGCCTCCCCTTCCCGGGGAGGTAGCGCGACAGGGAAGGAAAACTCTTACGTGGCCCATTGAGCTTTTTCGGTGGGTATGTGACGCAGGGTCACCCTAGTTCAGGGTCTCAGAAACGATGGTTTATGAGACAGTCGGCGGACGGGCCCCGGAGGAGGTCAAGGGTGTTCATAACTCGTCTCAAAACCCCTTGAAGGCCCTTGTGGTTATGAGACGAGTTATGAGCTTGACGTTTAACCTCGAACGTCACCCGACCTGCTGATTTGTAGTTCTTCCGGGGACGGCGGACGCGGCCGTTCTCCATGCTTCGAGATGTCG
>NZ_JBIUTD010000061.1:0-1661 GCF_044741705.1 Kitasatospora sp. NPDC088134
AGTAGCCGTTGTCTTTCCGAACGTGGAAGCCGCGTTTCAGCTGGTCAGGCATAGTGCGGGTGGATCTGCGGCAGAGGTGGCGTGTGATGTCGTCTCGTCGGGGAGGTTCCGGATGCCGTCGGTTGTGGGGTTGTTGGAGGCGAGGGAGTCGGCCGCGCGGGTTCGGGTGGAGGAGCTTCGCGTGGAGGCGGATCGGATCCTGGCTGAACTCTCGCAGGCGGAGGCCTTGTTGGAGCGTCGGACCATCGCGCTCATGGAGTTGACGGAGGCTCTGGCCGCGGATGCTCAGCCGGAGGAGCCGGTCGGGCCGGTGCCGGTTCCGGTGGTGGCGAAGGAGCCGGTGGCCGGATCGGTGGTGCCCGGCTGGCGGGAGGGCATGACGGTGCAGGCGCTCGCGCCCGAGTATCGGAGGCTGCTGGCCGTGCTGGAGACCGGGGCCGGCCCGGAAGGGCTGCGAGCGAAGGAGCTGGCCGGGCTGCTGGGTCTGGAGCTGGTGTCGGCGAAGGTCGAGGGCGTGCGGGTGAAGGCGAAGCGGCTGGCCGCGCGGGGCTGGCTGGCCGAGGAACGCCCCGGGGTGTTCACGCCGCGAGGAACAACCGGGTGACCTGGCGGGCGCGGTTCCGGGCGAGTCGGCGTCCCATGAGCATGGTCATCGACCACAGGACGGCGGCTTCGCTGCTGGCGGGCAGGGTCTCGTAGTCGCGGGCCAGGCGGCGTGAGCGCATCAGCCAGGCCAGGGTCCGCTCGACGACCCACCTGCGAGGCAGCACGACGAACCCGCTCTGGGCGTCGCTGCGTTTGACGATCTCGAGCGTGAGCCGGAGCGTGTCTTTGGCCCAGTCGACCAGGCGTCCGGTGTAGCCGCCGTCGGCCCACAGCAGTCGAATCGTTCGGTAGCGGGCGACGAGGTGGGGCAGCATGCCGCAGGCGGCGTCGCGGTCGGTGGTGTCGGCCGGGGTGACCAGAACCATCAGCAGGAGCCCGAGGCAGTCCACGATGATGTGCCGCTTGCGGCCGTTGGTCTTCTTGGCGCCGTCGAAGCCCCTTGATGAGGCCGGCACGGACGCGGCGCCCCGGATGGACTGCGAGTCGATGATCGCCGCGGTCGGTTCGGCGTTGCGGCCCTCGCTCCCGCGGACCTTGCGGCGGAGCCGGTCGTGGAACTCCCTGACCAGCCCTCGGTCGCGCCAGCGGCGCCAGAAGGCGTAGACCCGGCCCCAGGCGGGGAAGTCGACCGGCATCGCGCGCCATTTGATGCCGTTGTCGACCAGGTAGCGGATCGCATCCAGCATCTGCCGGTGGCAGTAGGCCTCCGGCTGACCGCCCCTGCCGTTCATCCACGCCGGCACGGGCAGCAGGTCCTTGATCTCGGACCATTCGGCGTCCGTCATGTCGGAGTCGTAACGTCGAACACGTTCACCATGGTCAGCCGCGTTCCCGTACCGGTGTGCGAGGCAATCACACTGCGAGCGCGTCGAGCTGGACTGTCCCGGCGTGATGGCGTACAACTGCGGCAACAGGGCCTCCCTGGTGCTTCTTCGGCTTCAACACCCAGGAGCTGCACCGGAGGCCCTGTCTTCATGCGCCCACCATCCCGCGATCACCCGAACGAGAATCCCGTTCGATCGACAACCCCCGCGAGCGGTACGACAACGGCTACT
>NZ_JBIUTD010000062.1:0-1582 GCF_044741705.1 Kitasatospora sp. NPDC088134
AGCTTGACGTTTAACCTCGAACGTCACCCGACCTGCTGATTTGTAGTTCTTCCGGGGACGGCGGACGCGGCCGTTCTCCATGCTTCGAGATGTCGAGTCAAGAAGTACGAGAGAACGGCCGCTACTTGTGATTCTGCCCGTTGATGCGCCCGCGAGCGGGGCGTTGGACGTGTTGTCCCGCTTTCGGGTCGAGTTCTACGAGAGCCTGTACACCCGCGCTGACGCGCTGTTCGAACTCACCGACGCGGTGCTGTGCGCGGACGGGCCGGTGAAGGCCCTGGTCGAACTGTCGCTGACGGCCGAGCACCGACGCGGGCACGGCGCCCTGTACGCGGCCCTCGACCGGGGCTGGTGCGAGCCCGCCCGCCTGCGCCGCACCCTGGCCGAACTGCCGCTGCCGAGAGCGGCCGACGGCCGGATCGTGCTCGCCGTCGACGTGTCCCACTGGCTCCGCTCCGACGCCCCCACCAGCGACGAGCGGCTGTTCTGCCACGTCTACGGACGCGGCGACCGCAGCCGGGACCAGCTCGTTCCCGGCTGGCCGTACTCCTTCGTCGCCGCGCTGGAAGCGGGCCGCACCTCCTGGGTCGCGCTGCTGGACGCCGTGCGCCTGGGGCCGGCCGACGACGCTACCGCCGTCACAGCCGTCCAACTGCGGGACACCGTCGGAAGGTTGATCCAGGCTGGACACTGGGAGCCGGGCGACCCGGAGATCCTGATCGTCATGGACTCCGGCTACGACAGTGCCTACCTCGCCCATGCCCTGGCGGACCTGCCCGTCGTCCTGGTCGGACGCCTGCGCTCGGACCGCGTCATGCTCCGCGACCCGGGCCCCGCCCGCTCCGGTCCCAAGGGCGGACGGCCCCGCAAGCACGGCGGCGTCCTCACCTTCTCCCGCCCCGACACCTGGCACACCCCCGACACCACCACCGCCACGGCCACCGTCCGCTACGGCACCGCCGAAGCAATCGCCTGGCACCGCATGCACCCCAGGCTCGCCCACCGCGGCCCCTGGCTGGAACACGCAGACGAAGAACTGCCCGTCCTGCACGGCACGTTGATCCGCTTGAAGGTCGAGCGCCTGCCAGGCGACCGCGACCCCAAACCGGTCTGGCTGTGGTGCTCGGCCGCCACTGCCACCGGAGCTGACGTGGACCTGTGGTGGCAGTCGTTCCTGCGCAGATTCGACCTTGAACACACCTTCCGGCTGATGAAGCAGACGCTCGGCTGGACCGCCCCGAAGATCCGCCACGCGGACACCGCCGATCTGTGGACCTGGCTGATCATCGCCGCCCACACCCAGCTCCGCCTTGCCCGGCCCCTCGCCGAGGACCTACGTCGCCCCTGGGAGCGTCCGGCGGCCGAACCCCGCCGCCTTACCCCCGCCCGAGTGCGGCGCGGGTTCCGCAACACCCGCGTGACGGTGGCCTGCCCGGCGGCCGCACCGAAACGATCCCGGCCGGGCCCGGGACGGCCCCCCGGCTCGAAGAACAAACACCGGGCCAAGCGCCACGACGTCGGCAAGACGGCCAAACGGGCCGAGTCGATCAAGCAACACCAAGCCCGCCGACCATAAATGTCA
>NZ_JBIUTD010000063.1:0-1337 GCF_044741705.1 Kitasatospora sp. NPDC088134
GACCGGCTCGCGGACCGTACGGGGCTGGAGCCGGGCACCGTCCGGGCGGCCCTGCGGAGCGGCGGGGGCGCTCCGGGCGCCGCGACCGTCGCCGTCCTGGCCGACGCGCTGGGCCTGCCGGTCGGGCCGCTGCTGGAGCTGCGGCGGATCGCCGCGCAGACCGGGGAGAGCCGCCCCTCGGCCCCCTATGCTCCGCAGCCGTTCCCCGGTGGGGTGCAGCGGGCCGAGGTCGATGCGAGCGGGCAGCAGTCGGTGGCGGCGATGTGGATCGGCCAGGTCAACCAACACTCCACCAGCGAGCCGAAGTTGAAGCACCTGGCCCCTCCCCGGGCGCTGCCGCCCGGGTTCACCGGCCGGGACGAGGACCTGGAGGAGCTGCTCGGCTTCCTCTCCCCCGCCACGGATTCCGACGACGGGACCGAACACGCGGTGGTGGTGGCGTCGGTGCTGGGGATGGGCGGGATGGGCAAGACCACGCTGGCCCTGGCCGCCGCCCACGCGGCCCTGGAGCGGGCCCTGTTCACGGGTGTGCTGTTCCTGGACCTGCACGGCTACGACGAGACGCCCGTCGACGCCGACCGCGCCCTGGACACCGCACTGCGCGACCTGGGCATCGGCCCCGAGCAGATCCCACCGGAGACCGACCAACGCGCGGCCCTCTACCGCGCCCAACTCGCCGCCCGCGCAAGGGCCGGCGAGCGGGTCCTCGTCCTGGCCGACAACACCTCCGACAGCAGCCAGGTCGCCCACCTGCTCCCCGCCGGGAGCGGCCCGCACCGGATGCTGGTCACCTCCCGCGACAACCTCGCCCCCGACCTCGGCGCCCGCCTGCTCGACCTCGACGTCCTCACCCCCGAACGCGCCGTCGCCCTGATGGACGCCGCCCTGCGCGTCGTCCGCCCCACCGACGACCGCATCACCGCAGATCCGACCGGCGCCGCCCGGGTCGCGGAACTGTGCGGCCACCTCCCCCTCGCCCTGCGCATCGCCGCCGCCCAGCTCGGCCGCAACCTCAAACCCGCCCAACTCGCCGAGGAGTTGGAGAACCTGGCGGAGCGCCTGGACGTCCTGGAGGGACGCGACGCCGCCGTGCGCACCGTGCTGGCCGGCTCCTACCGGCGTCTGGCACCCACCCACGCGGAGCTCTTCCGCGCCCTCGCCCTCAACCCCGGCCCCGACCTGTCCACCCAGACCGCCGCCGCGCTCACCGGTGTGGGCAAGCTCCGCGACGTCCGCAAGAGGTTGGAGGCCCTCGCCGACGCCAGCCTCGTCCGCGAGGACCCCGACACCGGACGCTGGCGCATGCACGACCTCGTCCGCGCCTACGCCACCGAACA
>NZ_JBIUTD010000064.1:0-1271 GCF_044741705.1 Kitasatospora sp. NPDC088134
TGTCCCGCGTCAGACTTTGTGGCAGGGCTCGTTTGTTGCGGGTCCTGCTGCTTGAAGGAGTCTGATCGATCATGGTGAGACCGCCGGCGTTGCCGCCGGAGGAGAAGGTCCGGATCATGCTGTCGATCCTGGCCGGTGAGATGACCATCGCGGAGGCTGCGCGGCGGGCGAAGGTGTCCGAGCAGTCGATCGGGACTTGGAAGCGCCAGTTCCTGGAGGCCGGCCGCGCGGGACTCGCCGGCAAGTCCGGCCCCAGTACCCGGGAACAGCAACTCGAAGCCCAGGTTGCCGACTTGACCCAGGCACTGGGTGAGGCCGCGGTCGAGCTGCGGGTGTGGAAGAAGTCCGCGGAGGGCCGGCTGGGCCCTTCGAGGACCTCGAGGTGATCCGCACCGAGGCGGGCATGCCGACCGCGAGGTTCTGCCGGCTCATCGGCGTGCCCGAGCGGACCTGGCGTCGCCACCAGGCCCGCGCCCGCCAGGGCGCGCAGGCCAGAGGACCGTGGCCGCGCCCGGCTCGCGAGGGCGTCCGGGAGGCCGCCCGTCGACACGCGCTCGCGCACCCGGCCTGGGGCCACCGCAAGGTCTGGGCGATGTGCCGCTGGGACGGCCACCGTGTCTCCCAGGCGACCGTGCTGCGGCTGCTGCGTGACGAGGGCCTGTTGCTGGAGGCGAACTACCAGCGCGAACGCAGGCAGCTCGCCGCGCGGCGCAAGGCCGCCTTCGCCACTGAGCCGACCGGCCCGAACCAGGTCTGGCAGCTGGACTTCTCCGAGTTCGAGACCACCGGCGGCGGGACCTGGCGGCTGGCCGGCTGCCGGGACTACTGGTCGAAGTACGAGCTGGGCTGGCACATCTCGCCCACTGCGAACCAGCACGACGCGATTTCCGCCATCGAGCTCGCCCTGGCCGAGGCCGAACGCCTCGCTGGAGGGCCGCTGGTCGACCTCGCCCCGCGCGACGCGGACGGCACCGTCCAGCCGCTGGTCACCATCGTCACCGACAACGGCGGACCGTTCCGCTCCTTTCGCTTCGAGGCGTTCATCGCCACCCGACCGGAACTGCGGCACGTTCGCACCCGAGTCCGTACGCCCGGCCAGAACGGCTCACGCGAGCGCGGCTTCGGCTCGCTCAAGTACGAGAAGCTGTTCCTCGAAGAGATACCCGACGCCCTCGACCTCGTCCGGCACGCCGAGGACTACCGGCGCGACTACAACACCGTCCGACCCCACGAGGCCCTGGCCTGGAACCGGCCCAACGACGTCCACACCG
>NZ_JBIUTD010000065.1:0-1022 GCF_044741705.1 Kitasatospora sp. NPDC088134
CACTGCTGCCTCCCGTAGGAGTCTGGGCCGTGTCTCAGTCCCAGTGTGGCCGGTCGCCCTCTCAGGCCGGCTACCCGTCGTCGCCTTGGTGGGCCATTACCCCACCAACAAGCTGATAGGCCGCGGGCTCATCCTTCACCGCCGGAGCTTTTAACCCCCACCCATGCAGGCAGGAGTATTATCCGGTATTAGACCCCGTTTCCAGGGCTTGTCCCAGAGTGAAGGGCAGATTGCCCACGTGTTACTCACCCGTTCGCCACTAATCCACCCCGAAGGGCTTCATCGTTCGACTTGCATGTGTTAAGCACGCCGCCAGCGTTCGTCCTGAGCCAGGATCAAACTCTCCATGAATGTTTACCCGTAATCGGGTGCACACATCACTTAGAGCGGGCACGTCAGGTCGGAATAAGACCGACGCGCCACAACGTCCTCGCTGTGTAATTGCCTGCAAGCACTTCGAAAACCGAAGCCTTACAGGTCTTTTTCAAAGGAACCTCATCCACCGAAATGGACGGGGTATCAACTTTTGGCGTTGATTTTTGGCACGCTGTTGAGTTCTCAAGGAACGGACGCTTCCTTTGTACTCACCCTCTCGGGCTTTCCTCCGGGCTTTTCGTTCTGTTCTTGCGTTTCCGACTCTATCAGACTCTTTCGTGTCCGACTTCCTCGGCGCTTTCCAGGTTCTTCGCTTTCGCGTTTTCCCTTTCCGGCGATTCCGACTCTATCAGAAGATTTCCACCGGATTTCCCGGCTTCGATGTTCCTGAATGAGGAGTCGAATGTGCCCACTCGGAATTCAAATTCCTGGGGGCGAGATGAGACTTTAAACCATCGCTGCCGAACTTGTCCAGTTCGAGGCAACCGTTCGAATCTACCTCCCCACAGCGACCGTGTCAACGGTGTTTGCGGGACGACGAGGAGACTAGCAGCTCAGCGGGGTCGGGCGCACATCACGCCGCAGTGGGCAGGGTGGCCGTGCGGTCGGCTTCCTCCACGTCTCCGACCTCGCCGGCGCGGGAGGCG